>NZ_KV811139.1:0-222 GCF_001813035.1 Streptococcus sp. HMSC071H03
AAGATTACATCAAGGCAAAAGGATTGCAAATCGATGGTGAATTTGCCGTAACCACTTCAGACGATCCAGTTGCTTACACAAACAATTATGTCTTGAAAGGTATCAACCTCAAACTAATCTTCCCAACTACAGTTAAGAAAGACATCAAGGACGCTAGCAAGTACGATAACAAGGCTTATCAAATTGACTTTACTGGTATCCATGATACAAACCTTGTAACCA
>NZ_KV811140.1:0-2913 GCF_001813035.1 Streptococcus sp. HMSC071H03
AGAGCTGATGATCTTCTTCTACTAGCTGCGGATAGCGACTCACCAACTGATAGAGCACCAACATGCCCTCTTGTTCCCAATCGCTTAATTCCCACAAGTGAACATAATAATCCCGACGGCACTTTAATACAATCCCCCTTACCTTGCCATACAACTCCTTGAACTCCATTTCCTTCTCCTTCTTTTTACTGACCTTTTAAGGATAGCAAACTTGAAGCTTTTAGGAGGGCTGGGTAGCTGTTCTACTTTTTTTAGATTCTATTTTGTACTTCTTAATACACTTATCTATCTCTTCAGGCACTTTTACATGCTGTTCAGCGGATAGAATTAAAGAGTTTGGGACAAAAAGATTTCAATTTTTAAAAATCTTAATTATTAAGCCCTTCAAATCTATAATTAAATGCGAAAAGCGAACAAAGCAGAATTCTGATTACCAGAAAACTAGTTTTGTTCGCTTTTTATATTTGAAGTCGGACTTTTGTCCCAGCCTCTTTAACATTTTAATTTATTCTGGTTTCTGCTCTTCCATTTGAGATTTTACTTCATCATAGCTCAAAGCATGTGAAGAACTTGCATTTGGTTCATCAGGCATTTCACCCGTTTCATATAATGATTTGATTTGATGACTATCAAGTGTTTCGTATTTAAGAAGAGCTTCCGCAATTAATTTATGCTTTTCGCGATTGGATTGGATAATTTCTGCTGCTTTGTCGCGCGCTTCATTAAGCAAATTACGTACTTCCTCATCAATTTCATATGCAGTCTGTTCGGAAATTGATTTTTGTGGACTTGCAGCACCAAACATTGCATGGTTTCCTTCGTATTGAACTGGACCGAGTTTTTCACTCATACCATACTCTGTTACCATCGCACGTGCCATTTGTGTAGCTTGCTCAAAGTCATTTGAAGCACCTGTAGTTTGGACATTGAAAATAATTTCCTCAGCAACACGTCCTCCCATCAATCCTGCAAGTTGTTCTTTCATATCTTCTTTAGATAAAAGAGTTTGATCTTCTTTCGGGAGAGCAATCATATATCCACCCGCACGACCACGAGGTACAATAGTTACCTTGTGAACAACACGTGCATTTGATAAAACAAGCCCAACAATTGTATGTCCTGCTTCATGATAAGCAACAATTTGACGATCACGTTGTGAAACTGTCTTATCTTTTTTAGACGGTCCTGCGATAACTCGGTCCTCTGCTTCATCGATATCAGAAGCATCAATAACTTTTTTATTTCGACGCGCTGCGACAAGAGCCGCTTCATTTAAGACATTTTCCAAATCAGCACCAACAAAACCAGGCGTTTGTTGAGCAACTAGTTTTAAGTCAACATCTTCAGCAAGAGGTTTATTTCTAGCATGAACACGAAGGATTGCTTCGCGACCTTTTACATCTGGCTGACCAACAAGAACTTTACGGTCAAAACGACCAGGACGCAAAAGAGCGGGATCTAAAACATCACTTCGGTTAGTAGCAGCAATGACGATAACCCCTTCATTGCCTTCAAAACCATCCATCTCAATCAGAAGTTGATTAAGGGTTTGCTCGCGCTCATCATTTCCTCCACCGAGACCAACACCACGTTGACGACCAACAGCATCAATTTCATCAATAAAGATAATCGCTGGAGCTGCCTTTTTTGCATCTTCAAAAAGAGAGCGAACACGGCTAGCACCGACACCGACAAACATTTCAACGAAATCTGAACCCGAAATACTAAAGAATGGAACTCCTGCTTCACCAGCGACGGCTTTTGCAAGAAGAGTTTTACCAGTCCCTGGAGGGCCTTCAAGAAGAACACCAGCTGGTATGCGAGCCCCTAGTTTTGTATAACGTTTAGGATCTTTTAGAAATTCAACAACTTCAACTAGTTCTTGTTTTTCTTCTTCCGCACCTGCTACATCAGAAAAGCGTACTTTTATATCTTCTTTGTTTGTCGCACGCGCTTTATTACGTCCAAAACTCATAGCTCCACGCGCTCCACCGCCTCCACCTTGATTCATCATAGAGAACAGGAAGAAAGCAAAGATGGCAAATGGCACCAGAGTTGTCAGCACCTGAATCCAAACACCACTTGAACTTTCACGTTTAATGGTGATTTCAGTCCCCTTATCTGAAGCTAATTTTTGTAATTCAGCTATCGTTAAATCTGAAGGTAGAATAACACTAGTAAAGCGGCTTACAGAGGTAGAAGAAGGAGTAAAAAACTGAATACCACTATTATCCTTTACCTTCTTTTCTTTCTTATAAGTACCTGCAACTTCAATAACACTACCATTTGGCTGATAGCTAATATCCTTTACATTTCCATTTTTAATTTCTTTAACTAGCTCAGTATAGTTAATTTGCTGACTATGACCTACAGAACTTCCAGCTGAAAAATACTGAAAACCTGTAATAACAACAACAATAATTAAAATATATAAGAAAGGATTTTTTATAAAACCATTATTTTGTTTATTTTTCATCTATCTATCAATATACCTTTTTATTTTGTATAAACTTTTTCTTTTAAAACCCCTACATATGGAAGATTCCGATAATTTTCATCAAAATCTAGACCATAACCAACTACAAATTCATTTGGAATTGTAAAACATGTGTAATCTGCTTCAATATCAACTTTTCGTCCTTCGGGCTTGTCCAAAAGTGTAGCAATTTTAACAGACGCAGCTTTTTTCTCCCTAAATAACTCACACAGGCTTTTCAATGTTTTTCCCGTATCAATAATATCTTCGACAAAAAGAATATGACGTCCAGCAATATCTTGATCAATATCTTTAATAATATTGATAACACCACTGCTAGATGTCCCACCATGATAGCTTGACACTAACATAAAATCCATTTCAATATGGGTATCAACATGCTTTATCAACTCTGCCATAAAAGGAATGGAACCTTT
>NZ_KV811140.1:3013-20859 GCF_001813035.1 Streptococcus sp. HMSC071H03
TTTAGAATTCCTACAAAAATAGGATTTTTCCCTGCATAATCACTAGTTAATTGAGTTCCTAAATTTTTTGCTGCTGCCACGATCTCATCATGTGAAACCAAAACTTTCTTAATATCTTGTTCTAGCATCTTCTTTACCTATCTAAATTTTGAATATAAAGTTTGTTATACATTATATCATTTTTTTGACTCTTACTCAAATCACATGTTACGATTCCAGCAATTGCTAAGATTTCCCCATTTTGCTCAATAATAATAGCATTTTTTCTTTTATCTATAGGGATTTTTTGATCAATAAAATACCGACGAAGCTTTTTATGTTGTTGGTTCAAGATAATTTCATCTTGTTCTTTTCTATGTCGAAGTAAAATTTCTGTTTCACGCGAAACAAACACTTCTTGGATGTTTTTTCCACGAAGCTCTTTTCCAAAAGAAAAGCGATAATTGTCATATTCCACAATATCGTTATATTTTAACAAAATTGAATCCACTTTTAAATCAGACTGTGGACTGATTTTACGAATCTCAAAGGAATCATAATTTTTATAGAGTTCGTAACCCGCTTTAAGTGGTTGCTGATAATTAGATTGTTTGTTCAAGATTGCTAAAATATCAGAAAACTGTGCTTTACTTACCTGCAAATCAGGAAATTTCTTTAAATAAGTCTGTAGCAAAAAACTTTGCACAAAATATGGCTGAGATTGAAATTCTTTTAGATTTGTTAATTCAATATTTTTAGTTAAATATGCTAATGCGTTCTGCATTTGAGAAATTTCTGTTCCCAGTTCTATTAAATGCTTCCTAAACTGCAGATTTTCTTGTTCTAACAATGGAAAATACTCATTTCGAATTCGATTGCGCAAATAATGGTTCTCTTGATTTGTCCAATCCTCAAAATGAAAAATAGGAGGGAAATTTGATTTTTGAAAAGAAAGCAACGGTCTTATCAATTCTCCATTTGCAAATTTTTGTTTTTCTTTCATTCCTGAAATATGAAATAAACGGCTGCCACGAAGAATTCTCATAAAAATCGTTTCTGCTTGGTCATCAGCATGGTGTGCTGTCACCAAAGCTGTGCAATTTTCTTCTAACATAATTTTTTTGAAAAAAGCATAGCGAAAATCACGCGCTTTTTGTTCTGAGAATGGTCCAGAAAAACTTGATGTAAAAATGCTTACACCAAGTTTTGTTGCTATTTTTTTTAGTTCTTCTTCCTCAAAATCAGATTCTTCTCTCACTCCATGATTAACATGAGCAAGGTGAATTTCTATTTCTAATTTTTCGCGATATTTATAAAGCCAGTCAAGCAAAGTCATAGAATCTAGTCCACCAGAAATAGCAAGTAAAACTTTTCTATGAGGTCTGAAATAGCCTTTTTTTTGCACCATTTGAAAAAATTGTTGTTCTATCATTTTAAAACCTCATAAATATCATCTGCAATTTTAGAAATGGTATCGTAATCAGCATGATTTGTAAAAATAGACAGAACAAAAGGAGAATTAGCATAAACAATTGCAACATCATGCTTAAAATCATAAGCATCCCCAATTTTATGAGCCACTTTTACATTTATATTTTTAGAAATACGCTGCTCATCAAAATTTGTTTGTGATAGTGCATTGATAATGTCCCCATTTTGTTTATAGATAGCTTCCATCATATTTCCAGCCATCCTAGCTGATGCATTACGTTTTTCTACATCCCATTTTTTCCCAGCAATTTGCTCAATTGTTGCTTGATAAGTGCTGTCTGATTGATTAGTAATATAATATCCTAAAATATTTGTAGCTGCATTATCTGATTCTTTTGCAATATGATTCATCAAATCTTGAATGCTGTATTCCTTATTATCTGATTTTTTAGAAATGCTTCCACTACCTTCTGTATCATAAGCACCTGAATAGTCATTTACAGCAGGAATATATTTTAAACCAGAAGATGGCTTGTATTTTCCTTCATTTAATTGCTTCTGCGCATAATAAAGAATGGGAAGTTTTGCCACACTAGCAGAATACATTTCCAAATCTGGGTTTATACCAGCAGTTTTTCCAGAATCTAATTGTTTTACATAGATCGAATAGTCTGCTTTATTGTACCTGCTTGTTAAAATCTCTTGAACTTTATCCATACGATTATCTGTATCAGACAAGTATTTCACATCAATCCAACCTTTGCTTTCAACATGAGCATATTTTCCTGATGCCGTCTCAGCAAGTTGGGTCACTTTCACCGAATGATAAGAAGATAAATTCGTCTTAACTTCCTTTGTTCCATTTACAAAAGGTTGATTGTAAACTACAAATGATTGCCTAAGCCACATTGTTTGAGAAATATCTGCACTAGATTGGACAACATCATCATAAATCATTCGTTTATCAGCAGGAACAAATTGCCCATTTGCGAGTTTAAAAACTGGGAGTCCTTGTTCATTGACTTGTAAGTCAGAAAGTTTAATTGATGTATTCGGAGTTAAACTCCCAGCAACTTTTTCTAAATTTAAGGACGTATAAGTTGGAATTTGCTCATAAACATTTGGATTGGTTGGAAGATCCGTGTAGTAGTTACTGTAGGTCGTACTAGTAATTTCATACTGTTGCTTTGCAGTCAATTCGACATCTTGTTCCGTACTTACTACTACTTTTGCAGTAAAAAATGCTGGCAACAATAATAGAAATAGCAACTTACGCATGCTCTCCCCTTTCCTTTTTAGTCTCTTCTAATTTTAAAGCCTGATTCTTTCTGGATAATTCTTCTAATTTTTCATCGGAAAACTCCAAAAATTGTTCAATCGTTTTTAATAAATTTTCCATCCTTACTGTGGCAACAATCCTGGGATTGTATAGATATATTCCCCTTGTTTAGAATAATAATATTTAGCACGTGCATATTTAGCAGCATATTCTTCATCTTTTAATTTATTAGCAAAAGCTTTTTGAGATTCTTTTTCGTTGCTTATTTCTTCGTATCTCTTTTGTAAATGCGTCAATTGTGTTCGACGTTCTAATAAATTTCGATAGCTTTGAACCAAATTAAATGTCGGTAAAATAAACAATAAGATGACTAAAATCAACACCCAACCCATAAAGCGATTCTTTTTTCTTCTTTCTTGCTCCAAATAACGGCGATGTTGGTTTTCATCTTGTATATAGCGATTATTTAATTGAACAATATTTCTAGCCATCTACTTCTACCTTTGTTTCTTTTATAATTTTGTACATTTTAGTGGCATCTTCTTTTTTAGTACTGTCTTTCATTTCTAGAACACGAACTAATAAAATTTTATTTCCAAAACGAATCTCTATTTCATCATTGATTTTTAAATCTGTTGAACTTTTAGCTAAAATTCCATTTACTTTAATTCTTCCCTTATCGGCCACCTCTTTAGCAATAGGACGACGCTTTATAATACGGGATACTTTTAAATATTTATCTAATCTCATAAAGTTACCTCAATTTATTATTTTACCATTTTTTAAGAAAATATTATAGATGAAAGCGAAACTTTACAAAATTGTAAAGTTAGCAATCTTTCTTTTGATTTTTAATTTCTACTAACTTTTCTGAAAACTGCAGAAGTCCTTCTAAAATTTCATAATCTTTTTTATTTTTTACATCAAATATAACTTCAATCAATCCCTTATTTTCTGAAATTCTTGCTTTTAAATTTGTCACAGAAAGAGCTTCAAAATAATCTTGAGTTAAGAAAAACTGTTGAGAAACTTTTTCAAATCGAACAATCACAGATTGTTGCTTTTTTTCAACGAGCTGAACAAAAACTTGATCTAAATAAGACTTTACAAGACCAATTTCTAATAAAAAGGCAACAACATCTGGATATTCTCCAAAACGATCCATCAACTCATTCTGTAATTCTTCATAATTTACACGACTGTCAATCTCGCGAATACGTTTGTAAATTTCAATTTTTTGCCTTTCATCAACAATATAATCACTAGGAAGATAGGCATCAATCTGCAAATTAATTTCAGCATTTCCTTTTTGCCGTCTTTTTTCTTTGCCTTGTTTTTTAGCAATAGCCTCTTCTAATAATTGAGAATACATCTCAAATCCAACAGAATCAATAAAACCAGATTGTGAACTTCCTAAAATATTTCCAGCACCACGAATAGATAAATCTCGCATAGCAATTTTAAAACCAGAGCCTAATTCTGTAAATCCTTTTATAGTTTCCAAACGTTTTTCAGAAATTTCTGTCAAAGCCTTGTCAGGACGATACATGAGATAGGCATAAGCAATACGATTACTACGACCAACACGCCCTCGTAATTGATATAAAGTTGACAATCCCATATAATCTGCATTTTCAATAAAAAGAGTATTAACATTAGGAATATCAACACCAGTTTCAATAATAGTCGTTGTGACCAAAAGATCATATTCCCCATTGATAAAATCAAGTAAAGTATTTTCAAGAAGAATTTCACTCATTTGACCATGCACATATCCAATAGAAGCTTCTGGAATCAATTCTTTCAATTCTGAAACTTTTTGCTCCATTGTGTCAACTTTATTGTAAAGATAGTAAACCTGCCCTCCTCTATTCATTTCTCTTAAAACTGCATCTCGAATAACTGTTGCATTATTTTCTAAAACATAAGTTTGAACTGGGTAGCGATTTGTTGGAGGAGTTTCAATAACTGATAAATCACGTATTCCTAACATAGACATATGGAGTGTACGAGGAATAGGAGTCGCTGTCAAAGTTAAAACATCAACTTTTGTTTTCAACTCTTTTAATTTTTCTTTATGCTTAACTCCAAAACGTTGTTCCTCATCAATAACAATGAGTCCTAAATCAGCAAATACAATATCTTTTGACAGGAGACGATGCGTTCCAATAATAATATCCACCTGCCCTTTTTTTAGTTTTTCTAAAATTGTTTTTTGTTCTGATTTACTTTTAAAACGACTTAATACTTCAATATTGATAGGAAAATCATTGAAACGTTCCTTAAAATTCGTATAATGCTGTTGAGCTAAAACAGTAGTTGGAACTAAAATTGCCACTTGTTTATGATCATTTACTGCTTTAAAAGCAGCTCTCATAGCTACTTCCGTCTTCCCAAAACCAACGTCCCCAACTAAAAGACGATCCATAGGATGATCACTTTCCATGTCTTTTTTAACTTCTTTTATAGAACGCAGCTGATCTTCTGTTTCTACGTAAGGAAAATCATTATCAAATTCTTGCTGGTAAGAATCATCACTAGAAAAAGCAAACCCCTTTAATTGACTTCTCTCTGCGTAAAGTTTGATTAAATCCTCAGCAATGTCTTCGACTTGATGTTGTACTCTCTGTTTAGTTTTTTGAAAACGTCCATCGTTTAATTTATTGATTTTAGGTGCTTTACCATCACTCGCAACATATTTAGAAAGAAGCTGAATCTGATCAACAGGAATAGAAATACGATCTGCATTTTGATATTGAATAGTGAGATAATCACGATGAATTCCTGAAATTTCAATCGTCTCAATTCCTAAATATCGCCCAATTCCATGAACGTTATGAACAACATAATCTCCTTTTTCCAGCTCATTATAATTTTTCAAACGTTCAGCATTAGAAATAATTTGCCTGCGAACTTTTCGTTTTACTTTTTTTTGCAGAATATCATATTCAGTGATTAAAACAATTTTTTCGTCTACAAAATTAAATCCTTGAATTAAACGTCCTTCTACTAATTGAACAGCATGTTTATGAATTTTAGTATCGTTAACATAATCAAGTGGAATTTCATATTCTTGTAAACTTTTATGTAAACTTTGTAAAGTCAATAAAGAATTTGATTGTATAATGACCGTGTAGTTAGATTTTTTATATCGACTAATCTCTTCTTTCAAAAGCTGAAATTGACTAAAAAATTCCTGCATAGGATACTGATTGAACTGATAAAGAGAATCAAATTTCAAATTTCCCAGTCCCTTATGAAAATTTGAAAATAAGGTAGCAGGTTTATACTTTCTAAATATTGAATATGTATCTGCAAAATAAGATTGATTTCCAACAGTTTTACTATTTTGTAAATCTTCTGTCAATAAATTTGCTGCTTCTAATTGAAACTGAGCATGTCTATTCATAATTTTTTGAAAATCATCAAAGAAAATTGGGCTATGTTTTGGAAGATAATCAAGAATTGTCCATTCATTTTGATAAAAATAAGACAATAATTTTCTAATATCAGCATGTTGAATTTGTTCTTTTGTACTAGCTAAAATCTCCTCTAAATAAGATTTTGAAGTTGAATCTACAGTTTTTTCTATAAGATTTTCTATTTTTTTCTGTGCACTTTTATAATCTGCTTTAGTAAATATGATATCTGTAGCAGGATGAACACACACATGTTCTACATTTTGAATAGAAATTTGATTTTCAGGATTAAATAGACGAATACCATCAACTTCATCACCAAAAAATTCAACCCGAAAAGGCATTTGACTAGAGCGCTCAAAAATATCTAAAATATCACCACGAATACTAAACTCCCCTTGTTTCAATACTTGTGATACTTGCTTATATCCTGAATTTAACAATTGAGAAATCAAATCTTTCAACTCATATTCTTGCCCTATTTTTAAATTAATATAAGCTGAATTGAAATTAACAGGATTGGATAAAAATAGTTGACTAGCTGCCACATTAACTATCAAAAATCCTGATTGTTTAGAATCTAATAAAAAATCTAGAGCTTCCAAACCAGAAAAAATCTTTTCTTGAGAAGAAAAGACAAACTCAGCTAACGGAGTATCATCTGCAAGAAATGTATAGACCCTCTCTTCTCCCACCAGGTCAATCAGATCACTAGAAAGTCTTTCTGCTTCACTATAAGTAGACGTTAAAATCAAAATTTTGTGATTTTCCTCTACACAAGAGGCCATTGTAATAGACTTAGTTGAAGATGACAAACCCATTAATAGCTGCCGAGTTGATTTATTTAGATTTCTTTGCCAATCAGATATCTGTTTATTTTGATTAAATAATTCAATAATATCCATCTTTTTATCCATTGTACTGTTGCATTGTTTGTTCAAAATTATCAGACTGTAAATAATAATTTACAGCACTGTCAACTTTGTCAAGTGTATTTAAAATTATAGCATGGTCTCCTTTTGAAAATTTTCCTAACACATGGTGAATAATGATTATATTATTTTCGGGACGACCAATACCAATTTTAATTCGTTTGAATTCTTGGGTTCCTATATGTTTGATAATTGATTTGATGCCATTGTGACCACCAGCAGATCCTTTTGCTCTAAGTCGTATTTTTCCTACTTCCATATCCAAATCATCATAAATAACTACTAAATCTTCAATATCTAGACCATAATAAGATAAAAGGGCATGAACAGCCTTTCCACTTTCATTCATGAAGGTCGTTGGTTTGACAAAATACACTTTCTCACCATTAAAAAATGTGGAAGCTATCTCTGCTTGAAAAATTTTATCAGTTGTAAACTTTAAACTTTTTTCTTTACACATTTTGTCAACTAGCATAAATCCGACATTATGTCTTGTTTCAAAATATTTTTCTCCAGGATTTCCTAATCCTACAATCATCTTTACCATTTTTTTACCTCTAAAAAGACCAAAAGGGCTGGAAAAGTTTTTCCAACCTCGTTTATATTTAGTTTACAGTGCTCTACACATTAAATCTAAATTCCATAATATCGCCATCTTGAACGATATATTCTTTTCCTTCTTCACGCAGCCGTCCTGCTTCCTTGACTGCTTTTTCACTCCCATATTTCACTAAATCATCATAAGACATGGTTACAGCACGGATGAAGCCTTTTTCAAAGTCTGAGTGAATAATTCCAGCTACTTGTGGTGCTTTCATGCCACGTCTAAATGTCCAAGCTCGAACTTCCTTTTCTCCTGCTGTAAAATAAGTTCCGAGTCCTAATAAATGATAAGCTGCTCTGGTTAATTTGTCAACCCCAGATTCATTCAAGCCCATTGCTTCAAGAAATTCAGCTTTATCTTCATCATCTAGCTCAGAAATTTCTTCTTCAGCACGCGCAGATATAACAACTACCTCTGCATTTTCAGTTGCTGCAAACTCGCGAATTTGTTGAACATACTCAATATTATCCGGATCTGCTACCTCGTCTTCACCAACATTCGCAACATAAAGCACTGGTTTTGTAGTCAATAAAAATAATTTTTTGACAATTTTTTGTTCTTCTTCATCAAATTCAATGGTACGCGCTGATAAACCATTTTCTAAAACTGGTTTAATTTTTTGCAAAACATGAAACTCAGCTACTGAATCTTTGTCCTTTTGGGTTCGAGCAACTTTTTCCACACGTGCATAGCGTTTATTGATACTTTCTAAATCTGCTAAAATCAACTCAAGATTTATTGTTTCAATATCAGCCATTGGATCAACAAAACTTGACTCACGTCCTTGCTCCCGCATAACATTTTCATCATCAAAAGCCCGAACCACATGAACGATAGCATCTACTTCACGAATATTAGCTAAAAATTTATTTCCTAGACCCTCTCCTTTTGAAGCACCTTTTACAATCCCTGCAATATCTGTAAACTCAAAAGTCGTTGGAACTTTTTTCTGTGGTTTGATAAGTTCTGTTAATTTATCCAAACGAGCATCGGGAACTTCTACCCGTCCAACATTAGGGTCAATTGTTGCAAAGGGATAGTTAGCTGCCTCTGCTCCTGCTTTTGTAATTGCATTAAATAAAGTGGATTTTCCAACATTAGGTAATCCTACAATTCCTGCTGTTAAAGACATTTCGCTCTTCCTTTCATCTTTTCAATTCAATAAACCATTATATCATATTTACCACTATTTGACTTATAACTTCATCATTTTTGTAAAATGTTGTATTTTCCTAATTAAAATATTATAATTTTATTAAGCTATAGGAGGTAAATACCATGAAAAAAAGTTATTTTAAACAATTGTTACTTGGCTTTGTTACAATTGTTTCACTAATTATCCTTGGAGCATGTGGAGCCCAAGAAAAAACAATGTCATTCCAAAGAATTGATCAAAATTTACAATATGACTTACGATTAACTTATTATTATAAAGGAGATACTGTCACAAAACAAACTACTAATTCATTTTTGTCTTATAAAACCTTAGGAGCTACTAAAAAAGAAGATGTTAAAGACAGAATTGATAAAGCTTCTCAAATGTATCAAAATATTAAGGGAATTAAAGAAAAAGTCACTTATGAAGAAAAGGGAGTTAAGGAAACTGTAGAAATTAACTTTAATAAAGTAGACTTTGATAAATTAGTAACCTTGCCTGGAATGTATACAGATAAGAATACAAGAAAATCTAAAAAAATTAGTATGAAAGCTAGTAAAGAACTCTTAACAAGTAAAGGTTTTAAAGAAATTACAGACGGTAAATTTGAAAAATTAAAATAAGATCATGAAAAAGTGCTAAGAAATCAATTTCCTAGCACTTTTTTTAGTTTTCGTTCAAAATCATATCGGCTCATCATCACGATATGTTGGCAATTTGTACAGCGAATTTTAATATCCGCACCCACTCGAATAATTTCCCAACGATTTGCTTTTTTGCCTGTGGATTTAATGATACAAGCATGTGGTTTTTTCATTTCAACAAAATTTCCTACATCATACATTAGTTTGTTCTCACTGGTGTAATCAATTGAATAAAGTTTTCTGTGTCATCGCTTGGTTTCAAAGTAAATGGACGAACAGCTGAAATAAAGCTGATTGTAACTTTTTCACTATTAATAGCTTTCAATGAATCAATTAAATAAGTTGGATTAAAACTGATGGTTAAATCTTGACCTGAAATACTTTCAGTATCAATTTCTTCATTCACACGTCCAACTTCAGGAGAGTTCACATGTGCACTAACTACACCATTTATAATTTCTAATTTAACTGTTCCATTTTGAGTCGCATTTGAAAGAAGACGTGCACGTTCCATTGCATAACGAAGATTATTTTTATCAAATGTTACGATACTAGTAAATTCTGTTGGAATTAAACGGTCGGTATCAGGATAATTTCCCTCTAACAACCGAGTGTAGAAGCTAATATTTTCACTTCTAAAAAGCAATTGATTATTTGTGAAGTAAATCTCTACTGTTTCAATATCATCCGTAAAAACGGCTGAAAATTCGCGTAAAGAACGACTAGGAATAACAACATCAAAGTTATCTCCATTTTTTTCTAAAATAATTTGCTTTTGACTCATCCGATGAGAATCTGTTGCAACTGTCTTTAAATTTTTATTTTCTGTTAAGACAAAATGAACTCCTGTTAAAATCGGACGACTTTCTTGTGTACTAGCCGCAAAAGCTGTCTCATTAATGATATTTTTAAGAACACTTGTTTCAAGAACCAAGGGATTACTTGCTGAAATTTCTTGAATACGAGGATATTGATCTGCATCTTTTCCCTTTAAAGTGATTTCTGATTTTCCACTTGTTAGGACAATCTGCTTTTGATCAATTTCTTTAAAATCAAGTGTTATATCAGGAAGACTTGATACTACATTAATGAAAAAAGTTGCTTCAAGTAAAATAGAGCCCGAAGAAGTTACTAAAAGCCCTGCATCTTCGTTTTTAATTGAAATAAAATTTTCAATAGAGATTTGACCATTAGAGCCAATCAATGTAATTCCTTCATTTGTGACATCAATTTTTACTGTAGAAAGAATGGGAATAGCATTTTTAAGACTAATAGCGCGTTTGGTTGTATTTAAAGCTTGTAAAAATAAATTTTTATTGATTGAAAAGTTAATCATAGACACTCCTTTTATTATTTTATGATTATTAAGTTAATAGTAATAGTAGTTTGTGTGAAACTTGTGGAAAAGTTCCCTAATCAGCGATAGAACACAAAAACAGACCTGTTTATAAATTGTGAATAACTTTAACATTTTTTCTGCAATTATCCACAGTTATCTGATTTTATTTTTTATGTTTTCTATTTCTAATCGAAGATTATCATCCGTTTCGAGCATTGTTTTAATTTTCCCATGAGCATGTATGACCGTTGTATGATCTTTACCGCCAAATTCTCTTCCAATTTTTGGAAGACTATTATCGGTTAATTCACGGGCCAAATACATAGCTACTTGTCTAGCAAGGACAATATTTTGAACCCGACGACTTCCTTTCATTTCTTTAACGCTAACTCCATAGAAATTTCCAACTTCTGTTTGGATTTTATCAATTGGAATAACTAAAATTTGACTTGCATCTTGTTTTCGAGCTCGAATAGCTTCAGCAGCAGCGTCAATTGTAATTTCTTTCAGATTTTTTACTCTAGCCATAAGAGAAATATCATTTAGAGCACCTTCTAAATCTCGCACATTTGAATCAAATTGACCTGCTAGATATTCTAAGGTATCATTTGGAAAAATGTAATCTAAATCTTCTATCTTATTGCGTAAAATAGCGATTCTTGTTTCAAAATCAGGTGGAGTAATGTTTTGAGTTAATCCCCATTTGAAGCGCGTGACTAAACGTTCTTCAAGATTATCCAGATGATCAGGACTTCGGTCGCTTGTTAAAACAATTTGTTTATTATCTCCGTGCAAAGCATTAAAGGTATTGAAAATTCTTCTTGAGTAGAAACTTTTTTTCCTCCTAAAGATTGAATGTCATCAATTAATAAGAGATCAAGGCTGCGATAAGTTCTCTTAAAACTTTCCATTTCTCCTAATCGAAGATGTTCTAAAAAGTCGTTGATAAAAGTCTCAGCAGGAATGTATTTCACTCTAGCATCAGGAATATTTTCTAAAATTTGATTTCCAATTGCATTTAGTAAATGGGTTTTTCCTAATCCTGGTCCACCATAGATAAACAATGGATTATAAGTTGTTGCTAAATTTTCAGAAACAGCGAGTGCCGCCGATAGAGCCCAAACATTTCCATCACCTTGAACAAAATTATCAAATGTATATTTTGCTTTTAACCCAGTTTCAACAGGAGGAAGACTTGGTTTAACTACTGAATGATTTGTATTTGTTGATTGAGTAACTTCATCATTTTCCTCTTGAAAGATATAGTGTACGGTGATTTGGTCATTATAAATTTCAAAACCTGCAGTAATGATGACATCTGCTAAATTTTGATCCCAAAATAATTGTTTGACAGGACTGTCAAGAAGTACAGTAGCTTGAAAATTTTCAACTTTCATTAACCTAGCTCCTGCAACAAAATAATCGTATGTATTTTTTTTGATTTGTTTTTGAGCCAATTCTAAAACACGCGCCCAAAAATTAGCTTCTTGTGACATAAACCCCCTCCTTTCTTGCTAATAAATTCTTCGTTGTATTTAATTACCCATAAAAGTTATTTTAACATAAAACGCAAAAGTTTTCCACAATCTGTGGAAATGAATTCACATTGTTCTTTGAAGTTTTCCACAGATTGTGAGTAAAGCGGTTTTTCTGTGATTTATTAAGGTTTTCTTATAAAATAAGAGTGGATAACTCTGTGACTTGAAAGAATAAAAATAACAGCCTTATTTAAAGCTGTCAATAATTCTTTGATATTCTTCTAGGTTTGAAAAATGAATACAAATTTTCCCTGATTGAGATTGTTCAGAAAATTGAAGAGAAATCTCTGTACCAAATATCTTTTTTAATTTTTTCTCTTCCTCTTTGAGGAAGAGTTGCTGTTTATCTTTTGTTACTGTTTTTGCTTGTTTGGAATGCAATTGTTTTTCTAACTGCCGAACTGAAAGTTCTTGAGATAGGATTTTATCAAACCACAGATTTTGCTCTTTCTCTGAGAGATTGATGAGCAGACGAGCATGTCCTTGAGAAATATTTCCTTCTTTTATCGCTTCAATAATATTGAGAGGTAAATTTAATAATCGGACAGAATTTGTAATATAAGGACGTGATTTTCCCATAGTTTGAGCGATTTCTTTATGCGTCAATCCTTTGTCAATTAAATATTGGTAAGATTGTGCTTCTTCTATAGGATTTAAATCTTCTCGTTGTAAATTTTCGATGATAGCTTGCTTCATCATTTCATCATCTGTTAATTCTTTTATAATAGCTGGTATATTTTGTAAGCCTGCTAATTTAGCAGCTCTAAAACGTCTTTCACCAGCTAGTAATTCATAACCAATTATTGGAGATTTTCGTACGATGATAGGCTGAATAATCCCATGTTCTTTTATAGAATTAGCAAGTTCAGTAATTTTTTCTTCTGAAAATTCTTTTCTTGGTTGATAAGGATTAGTTTGAATGTCCTTAAGTTCAATATATTGATATTTTTCCATGTTTCTATAGAATAACACACCTTTACAATTCTGTAAAGATGTGTTAATAAAGTGTCAATTATTTGAATCTAAATCTTTTGTAGATTTTGTAAGTTTTATAGTGGTAGTGGTCTCTTTTCCATTACGATAGAAAGTGATTTTTATATTATCACCAATTGAATGTTTGTATAAAGCGGATTGTAAATCACTTGTTGAAGAAATTTCTTTATCATCTACTTTTGTAATCACATCATATTTTTGAAGTTTTCCTTCAGCTGGCATTCCAGATTGAGCTGAACGTACGACAACTCCACTAGTTATTTTTGATGGAAGTTTTAAGCGTGATAGATCTGAACTAGACAGATTAGTGATGTCAATCATTTGGATTCCTAGAGCTGGTCGTGTAACAGTTCCATTTGTTTCTAATTGGTTAATAATGTTTATAACATCATTAGATGGAATAGCAAATCCTAATCCTTCAACCGAAGTTCCGCCGTTGCTAGCTATTTTACTTGAAGTAATACCAATTACTTGTCCTTGGATATTCACAAGTGGTCCTCCAGAGTTCCCTGGGTTGATAGCTGTGTCTGTTTGAATAGCTTGTGTTGAAATCGTTTGTCCATCTTCAGATTTTAAAGAAACATTACGATTTAAACTAGAAATAATTCCTTGCGTCACAGTGTTAGCGTAATTTGATCCGAGCGGACTTCCAATCGCAATAGCTGTCTCACCAACCGTCAATTTACTAGAATCTCCAAATTCAGCAACTGATTTTACTTTATCAGCACTAATTCGAACAACGGAGATATCAGAATAAGTATCTGACCCTACAATTTCTCCAGGAACTTTATTACCATCTGCTAAACGAATGTCAACTTTTTTAGCACCACTGATAACGTGAGTATTGGTTACTAAGTA
Source organism: Streptococcus sp. HMSC071H03 (assembly GCF_001813035.1). Classification (NCBI taxonomy): domain Bacteria; kingdom Bacillati; phylum Bacillota; class Bacilli; order Lactobacillales; family Streptococcaceae; genus Streptococcus; species Streptococcus sp. HMSC071H03. The sequence goes on from NZ_KV811140.1 coordinate 17,186, forward strand.
AGCGTATTTTCCATCTTTTTTATAAATAACCCCAGATCCTTCGCTAGCTACTTGTTGAGAATTATCATTGTTATTATTTGAATCGTCATTTCCAAACACACTATTTTGTGAATTATTATTAGCATAGGTAATAACGGATACCACAGCATCTTTTACTTTACTCACAGCTTGTGTTGTGGAATTTGTATTTTTATAAGCAGTAGTAACTTGATTAACTTTAGTCGTTGTAGAGCTATTTGTTGATAATTTAGATGAAGTTAAGTTTCCAAGTAAACCACCGATAAAACCTATGGCTAAGACCATGAAAAGCAATAACAATTTTTTTGTGAAATTTGAAGAGTTTTTCATATCTTCCTCCTAGTTATTTCAATTACTGAAAGTATAAAGAATTTAACTTAATTATAGCTTAAATGTTTTATCTTTTCCACAAATTGTGGATAACTTTTAAAATCTGTGATTTTCTAAGTCATTTATAAGGTAATTTAATTTTTTATACTGTGAATAAGGTGTGAAATAATTGTGGATATGGTAGAATAGAAATATGAAAATAAAACTTGTAACTGTTGGAAAATTAAAAGAAAAATATCTAAAAGATGGAATTGCAGAGTATGTAAAACGTTTAGGGCGCTTTACTAAATTTGAGATGATTGAACTTCCAGATGAAAAAACACCTGATAAGGCAAGTCACTTAGAAAATCAACAAATTCTTGACAAAGAAGGAAATCATATCTTATCGAAAATTAATGATAAAGAATTTGTGATTGTTTTAGCTATTGAAGGTCAACAATTTCCGTCAGAAGAATTCAGTAAGAGATTAAGTGATGTGACTGTTCGTGGATTTTCGGATATTACTTTTGTGATTGGTGGGAGTCTTGGTCTGTCTACTGCTGTCAAAAAAAGAGCTAATTTGCTGATGAGTTTTGGAAAATTGACACTTCCTCATCAGTTAATGCGATTAGTTTTAGTAGAACAAATTTATCGATCGTTTATGATTCAACAAGGAAGTCCCTATCATAAGTAATCTTGACGTCATAGGCTTTTTTTGTTAAAATGATAGAGCATTGGTCTCATAGCTCAGCTGGATAGAGCATTCGCCTTCTAAGCGAACGGTCGCAGGTTCGAATCCTGCTGGGATCATATAAGAAAAGGGCACGGGAAAGCGTGCCTTTTTCTATAACTGGATAAAGAAGTCTTTTGAGATGCAAAAATGTATCATTTAGAGTTTTTTTCAATTTATTTATGAAGATTTTGTATAATTACCTTGTAAGATTTCTTACAAAAAACAAACATTAAGGAGAAATTATGAAAAAGTTGTTTGCTAAAAAAGAGGTAGTAAAAAAGGAAATTGTAGAATTTAAAGAACTGAATGATGAGCAATTAGATAAAATCATTGGTGGGGATAGGAGGGATCCTAGAGGAATGATTGGAATTGGGAAAAAATTATTTGGTTAGGAGATTTTATCATTATGAATCTGGATAAAATATTTATAATCATTTCTTTTATTATCGGAATTTTATCTTTTTCAATTGTTCATAAAAAAATTAGTAAAGTGAAAATTATAGATTTTCGCTTTACTTTATTGTGCTTGTGTTTATTTTTATTTTCATCTTTTATAAATTCGATTAATTCCTTATTAGCCTATTTATGTTTATTATTAGAGCCTGTTATAATTTACTTCTATTTTTATCGTTTTAAGAAATATGAGAAGTGTATATCAGTTTTTGCAACCTTTTTAATTTATTCATCTGTAACTACCTCTGAAACCTTCTTTTCAGTTATTATTTCTTCTGTTACAGGTGATAAGTTTGTTGATAGATATTGGGGATTGTTCTATATTTTTATTAATATTATTTCTTTAGTTTTCATTTTAAAAGCAATTGATTATTTTAAGTTTAATTTTAAATATTTTAAAAAGGCGGATTTTAAAGAGAATATTGTGCAGTTAAACTTTTATCTCTTATTTATTCATTTTTTATTAAATTTGTCGCATTGGCTTAGTAATATGAAAAATTTAAATAGTTTTTCTAGTATGATTGCTACAATTTGCTTTTTAATGTTTATGTCAACTTTATTCTACTTACAATCTATTCGCGAAAAGTATGAAAAAGAAGAACAAATTAAACAGAAAGAACGAGAACAACTACAATTACAAAAATATACAGATGAAATAGTGAGTCTGTATAATGAAATTCGAGGCTTTCGGCATGATTATGGCGGAATGTTGGCAAGCTTCCAATCGGCCATTCATACAGGTGATATAAAAGAAGTAGAACGAATTTATCAGGAGGTGCTAGTAAATGCTAATTTACAACTTCGTTCAGATAAATATACGTATTTTGATTTAAATAATGTTGGAGATTCAGCACTTAGAAGTGTTATGACGCAAACATTATTTAAGGCACGTGATTACAATATAGAATTAACATTTGAAGTAAAAGATTTTGTCAAGCCCTTGCCGATTAAATTGTTAGATCTGGTTAGAATGACAAGCGTCCTTTTGAATAATGCCATAGAAGGATCAGCAGAAAGTTATCAAAAAACGATGAATGTTTCTTTGGTGGATTTAGATACAGAAACAATCTTAGTCATTCAAAATTCACGTAAGAAAAGACCGCTAGATTTAGAAGAGATTTACCAAACTGATTTTTCAACAAAGGGTGAAGGACGCGGTTTAGGCTTAAGCAATATCAAAGAAATTATTAACAACTATGAAGGAATTATCCTCGATACTAAAATTGAGGATGAATATTTTACACAAGTAATGAGAGTGCGGAAAGAAGGTTTATAATGAAAGTATTGGTATTAGAAGATGAAATTTCACATCAAGTAAGAATGGAAACAACTTTGGCAGAGATTGCGAAAGAAATGGGAATTACGATAAAAGTTAAAGTAACTGGCAAAGTAAGAGAATTTAAAGAATATATTGAAAATGATGAGGTGAATCAATTATATTTTTTAGATATTGATATCAAAGGAGAGGAAACAAAAGGTTTAGAAATAGCAAAATTTATACGTCATCACAATCCGTATGCCATTATTGTTTTTGTTACAACAAAATCAGAATTTGCTACGATGACCTTCAAATATAAGGTATCTGCACTGGATTTTGTTGATAAAAATTTGAGTGATGTTGCTTTTAAAAAACATATAAAAGACAGCATTGAGTATACAAAAGCGACATTGATTGAAAATAAAGATATGGTGGATTATTTTGAATACAGCTTTCGTGGCGGAGAGGTTAGAATGCCTTTTAATGACATTTTATATATTGAAACGACAGGCTCTTCTCATAAATTAAGAATTGTCGGTAAAAACTTTTTTAAAGAATTCTATGGCACTATTGCAGATATTCAAGAAAAAGATAAAAAAACAAGACGTTTCTTTTCACCTCATAAATCCTACCTAGTCAATATTGGAAACATCAAAGGTTATGACAAAAAAATGCGAGAAATAATTTTTTATGAAGATCATCGTTGTCCGATTACTCGAATGAAAATTGGAAAATTAAAAGCTATTTTAGAGGAATTAAAAGGATAAATAGAATAGATAATGAAATAGCCAATATAGTTAAATTTTTAAATAAAAACTATTGACAAAGTTTTCCAAACTGGTATAATAGTATATGTTCTGTGAAAGAACATATATGGTCCGTTGGTCAAGGGGTTAAGACACC
>NZ_KV811140.1:20959-25250 GCF_001813035.1 Streptococcus sp. HMSC071H03
CTACTGCCGGAGCTACTAAGCATTCTTTAGGAATGCTTTTTTTACATTGTAAAAATATAATAAAAACCAAACTGTTTTCTTGTGCAGTTTGGTTTTTCAATTATAACGATTTTTTCTTACGTATCTTATTGTAAATTATAAATAACGCGATTCCAGATAAAAATGCTATACTACCTTCTTTAAGACCATTTGGGATAAATGTCAGTTTTATTTTTCCTGCGCCTTTTTTGACATCAATTTTCATAAAGCCATTTTGTGCCCTTGAGATTTTGATTGATTTTCCATTTTGTGTTGCAGCCCAACCTTTATCATAAGGAATGGTAAAGAATAAAGAACTATCTCGTTGAGCTTGATAATGTGCTGTTATTGTATTATGTTTTGTTGTCACAGATACTTTTTGTCGTTGAATCTTGTTTATCGCTTGTTGAAAATGACTGGTGTCAAGCATATAAAATTCAGGACTATCAAATGAAACTTTTGAATTATCTGGGAAAGATATTTTAACGGTTATGATTTGTTTTTGCTTAAAATAACCAAGATTAAAAAATGGAAAAACATTGTTGGTACCATAATGCATTTTTTGATTGTTATTTACAGTTATGTCAACTGATTTTTGGTTATCATTTGAGAAAGTTAAGTTTGGCAGAGTTAAATAAACTTGACTATTTGCTGGAACTTCTAAAGTGTAAGTGATGCTGGCAAAAGAGTCATAACTTTCTTTATCTACTTCTGCAGCTATTCTATTTCCAACTTGCTTAACATTATGATTACTTGTAGGAGGTAATCTGTGATAGTATTTTAAATTTAATCCAGAAAGCTGATTGAGAAAACGAGTTTGATTATCTAATGTTAAGTGACTAAACTTTACATCTCTGTAAATTGAATTTGTTAAAAATGCTAGTGAATTAACATTTTTATTTTCATAAAGTGTTAAATTATCTTTCGTTTTAATGGAAGTAAAACCATATTTTTGAGGATTGTTTGTTGAAATATTATATTTTACACCCAATAAGCTATCCATAAGGATACTATTGTTTTGGTAACGTAAATTTAAATTAGTTCCAGATGACTTAAAACCTAATTTATCAAGAATAGAACTAGCTGCAGTATTGCGGACAGAAGAAAATTGTGAGATACCATTATAATTGTATTTCATACTGTCATTTCCGGTTTGAATAGCTAATTTTTCAGTTCTAAAGAAATTTGAGTTTTTCTTTTTACTATATTTAACGAGCGAATCAATAGCTGTTAAATCTTGTTCATAAGCATTTCTACTTGCAAATACCCATTCTTTTGCAATTCCTTCCATTTGATAAAAACTATTTAAACTTAGTTCAAAGCAAACAAATAATAAAGTAGAAATAGTAAATATTTTAACAGAAATATATTTTTTTGTATAAGCCCAAGAAATTAAAAGATAAGCAATCAAAAACTCTAATGTTAAGATGAAATTAACAGAACCTAAAAATTTGTAATGATTCTTAAAAATAAAAGCAGCAATAAAACCAAGTCCTAAGATAGAAAAACTGGCTAGAATGTTTGTGAATTTAATCTCTTTTAGACGCTCCAAGCTTTCAGCCGCTAAGAAAATAATGACAATGGAAAAAGTCCAAGAGTAACGATGTAGGAACATATTTGGTGCGTGAATACCTTGCCAGAGCAGATCCAAAGGCTGTAAGTAAAAACTAGCTACTAAGAATATAATTAAAATAACATAGGAAAGTTTCACGTGAAACTTAATAGACTTTAAAGTGAAGAAGAGAATCGCTAGTAATAATGGAACAAGCCCAACATAAATCATCGGAATAGAGCCATATTTAGTTGTATCAAAAGATCCAACAAAGTTTTTGGCAAAAATATCTAAATACCAGCTTTTTTCAGTCAGTAGGGTTGTCACTTTTGTTAATTTTTCACCATGAGTTTTTAAATCTAGAAAGGTTGGCAGAATCATGATGAGGCTAGTTATACCAGCTAAAATTGACACAACTGTAAAGTCTATGAAAGATTTAATCCTAATTTTAAAGTCCCATGAAGTTTGAACAAAGAACCACAATACAAGAAAGATTGCCATCATATACCCAAAATAATAATTTTGAATAAAAAGAATTGACAAAGATGTAAAGTAAAGAACACGTCTTTTTTGAGTAATCAACTGATGTAAACCAAGTAAAATAAGTGGAATAATAATGAAGACATCTAGCCAAGTTTTTATTTCAAGTTGACTAACTGCAAAACTCATTAGAGCGTAGGAAGTTGACAGTATTAATATAAGATAAGGAGAAATTTTTTTAAAGATACCTTTAATACTGATGAAACAAGTTAATCCCATCAAACCAAACTTTATCAAAGTAAATAAGTATACTTCATCTGGCATATTTTTTAGATTGAAAAAATAAACTAAAGGTGATAAAAAACTCCCTAGATAATAGCTAGATAAGGCATAAAAGTTCAAACCGAGTCCACTTGTAAACGTATAAAAGATGTTATCTGTACCATGCAAAATATTCCTTAAAGTGACATCAAAAATAACATATTGATGAAATCCGTCTCCTAATAGCGGAGAAGTGTCACTTTTCCAATAGATTCCATTTATAAGGTAAGTTATAAACAGAATCAAAAATGGAATAAAAAAGGCTATCAAATAATAATTTTTGAAGAGTTTTTTGATTTTTTTCATAAGCTATCGTAAAATACTAAAATTTAAGGAACTGAATCTTTCATCAGCTCCTATTTTTTGAAAAGTTTAATCTTTCCAAAGACTATTGACTTTTTCTTGTACTTCTTGATTTTCTAAAAATTCATCATAGGTTTCGTCAATACGATCAATGACACCATTTTTAGAAAGAACAATAATATGATTAGCAAGTGTCTGGATAAATTCATGATCGTGGCTAGCAAAAATAATAGATTCTTTAAAGTTTCTCAGACCGTCATTTAGGCTAGAAATAGATTCTAAGTCTAAGTGGTTGGTTGGATCATCTAGTACCAAAACGTTTGATTTGAGAAGCATAAGTTTTGAAAGCATGACACGAACCTTTTCACCACCTGACAAGACATTGACAGACTTGTTAACCTCATCACCAGAGAAAAGCATACGACCTAGAAATCCTCGAAGGAAGGTGTTGTCATCTTCTTCTTTACTTGCAAATTGACGGAGCCAGTCAAGAATAGATTCACCGCTGGAAAAATCTTTGCTATTGTCTTTTGGTAAATAAGATTGACTAGTTGTAATACCCCACTTGACAGTTCCTTCATAGTCAATATCTCCCATAATAGCTCGAATCAAAGCGGTTGTTTGAATGTCATTTTGTCCAATCAAGGCTGTCTTGTCACCCGGACGCAAGATAAAGCTGATGTTGTCAAGGATGACTTCGCCGTCAATCTTGACAGAAAGGTTTTCGACTGTCAAGAGGTCATTTCCGATTTCGCGTTCGGCTTTGAAGTTAATAAATGGGTATTTACGGCTTGATGGGACAATTTCTTCCAGTTCAATTTTGTCAAGCATTTTTTTACGAGAAGTTGCTTGCTTAGATTTTGAAGCATTAGCAGAGAAGCGAGCAACAAATTCTTGCAGTTGCTTGATTTTTTCTTCAGCTTTAGCATTACGATCTGCTAAGAGTTTAGCAGCTAACTCACTAGATTCTTTCCAGAAATCATAGTTACCAACATAGAGTTTGATTTTACCGAAGTCCAAATCAGCCATGTGTGTACATACTTTATTGAGGAAGTGACGGTCGTGAGATACAACGATAACGGTGTTTTCAAAATCAATCAAAAAATCTTCTAGCCAAGAGATGGATTGAATATCAAGACCGTTTGTTGGTTCATCTAGTAATAGAACATCTGGTTTACCAAATAGAGCTTTTGCAAGGAGAACTTTCACTTTATCTCCGTTTGATAATTCGCTCATATTTTGATAGTGGAGATTTTCTGGGATATTCAAGTTCTGGAGGAGTTGAGAGGCTTCACTTTCAGCCTCCCAACCACCTAACTCAGCAAATTCACCTTCTAACTCAGCTGCTCGGACACCGTCTTCATCAGAAAAATCAGGTTTCATGTAAATGGCATCTTTTTCTTTCATAATGTTATAAAGATGCTCATTTCCCATGATAACTACATCAATCACTCGTTCTTCTTCATAATCAAAGTGATTTTGCCGAAGGACTGAGAGACGTTCGTCTGGTCCGAGTGAAATATTTCCAGTAGTTGGTTCGATATCACCAGCTAGGATTTTTAAAAAAGTTGATTTTCCTGCACCATTAGCACCGATTAAACCATAGGTATTTCCTTT
>NZ_KV811140.1:25350-54611 GCF_001813035.1 Streptococcus sp. HMSC071H03
TTTGTAAATTTGATATTCACATCATCAAATAATTTTCGATCACTAAAGCGTAGTGATACATCTGATACTGTAAGCAATATTTTTCTCCTAATTCTGTAATTAGTTTCATTTTACTAGAAAATTTGACTTTTTTCAAATGATTCAGGGATAAAATATGACATTTTAGAATATTGATAAGTAAGAGAAATTTCAAAAATTTATAATGAATTTAGAATATTTTTAGGAGGAGAAAATGAAAATTTTATTGGTAAATGGTTATCAAAAACATGATTTTTGTAAAGGAGAATTAAATTTTAGTTTGTATAATATTATGTTGGATAAATTACGTCACAATCATGATGTGCAATTATCATCAGTTGAGGACTATAATGTAATAGACGAGAGGAATAAGTTTTTGTGGGCAGATTTGATTATTTTTCAATTTCCTATTTATTGGTTTAATGTACCTGGGAAGTTGAAATTATATATGGATGAAGTCTTTGAATATGGTCAATTTTATTCATTTGCAGATACTTATGGACAAGGTGGTTTAATGAAAAATAAAGAATATATCTTATCCACAACTTGGAATGCACCAGAAGAAGTTTTTAATAATCCGGCTGCATTTTTTGATGGAAAAAATGTAGATGATGTTTTGATTTCATTCCATAAGACCATGGAATTTTGTGGTTTAAAGAAAAGAAAAACACTATCTTTTCATAATGTTGTGAAAAATCCTCAATTTAAATTTTATAAACAGACAATAGAAGATTATTTTTTAAAAGAGTTGTAAATAGTGTAAAGGGGGTGTAAAGTGTTAGTTGTTTTTAATTTTAAAAATCAGATGTCAATCAAGCAACAATTAGAATTGTTAGAGAAGTTCAATCAACCAATAAGCAAGCAACATCAATTGATTATTGCTCCTATCATACCGGATTATAATGTATATCATTTTGACATTGCAGTTCAAAATTTGTCAATTAAAGGAAGAAATGTAGGTGATTTATCGCCTCAACATTTAAAACATTACAATATAAATTATGCTTTTGTAGGTCATTTAGAAAGGCAAAAGTATTTAAATGAAACAACAAGAATGATTCGCTCAAAGATTGACAATGCTTTACAGAAAGATATTATTCCTATTATTTGTGTAGGAAATCATGAAAATCCTATTTTTGAATGCGCAACATATTTAGATGATCTAGATCTCCAGGATAAACATATTATTGTAGCTTACGAAAGATTGAGTGCAACATTAAAAGGAAAAAAAGATTATTCCTTTACAGATGTTGAAGAAAGTTTTCAAGATTTAAAAGATTATTTGGATAATTTAAGTGTAAAGTTTGGGTTTACATATCAGTTGATTTTTGGTGGTGGTGTAAACTGTGAAGATATTGAACAGATTTCAACTATTGGATTTGATGGGATTCTTATTGGAGATAGAATTGAAAGTTTGGTTGAAACATACCAATACTTACTAAAAGATACTCTTGTATTGATGTAAAAAGATAAGGAGGAGAAAAATGAAATCAATTTTAGTGACAGGAGGAGCTGGATATATTGGCTCTCATACTGTAAAGGCGCTTTTAGATGCTGGTTATGATGTACATGTTTTGGATAATCTAGCATCAGGTGTTAGGGAAGCGGTGGATGTAAGAGCACACTTTAAAGAACTGGATGTTTATGATGAGTCTGCATTAAAAGCTTATTTACAATCTTATAAAATTGATGCTGTGCTACATTGTGCAGGTGAAATAGTCGTTAGTGAAAGTATTGAAAATCCTAGTAAATATTTTGCAGCAAATGTAGCTGGTATGAATCGTGTGTTAAAAGTATTATCAGAAGTAGGAATTGATAAAATTATATTTTCTTCTACAGCTTCAGTTTATGGTAATAATTGTATGGATAAACCTGCAAATGAAGATACGCTATTAAATCCAGTAAATCCTTATGCAGAGACAAAACTGATGGGAGAACGCATGATTTATTGGATGGCCAAACGCTATAGTTGGAAATATGTCATTTTTCGTTATTTTAATGTTGCTGGTGCTGCTATGGATGCTTCAAATGGTTTGAGGGTTAAAAATCCGACACATATCATCCCTAATATTAATAAAACGGCTCTTGGACAAAATGATGCTTTAAAAATTTATGGCGATGATTATGAAACGCGAGATGGCTCATGCATTCGTGATTATATTCATGTTTTAGATTTAGCGCAGGCACATGTAAAGGGATTTGACTATTTGTTTACAGATTCGTCAACTTCACAGATTTTCAATTTAGGAACAGAACAAGGTTATACTGTCAAGGAAATTTACAATACTGCAGAGCAAATTTTACAGCAAAAAATTCCTCATGAAATTGTGGCACGTCGTTCTGGTGATCCAGCAAGTGTGTTAGCAAATGCCTCTAAAGCAAAAGAATTTTTAAATTGGCAAGCAACTTATTCTTTGAAAGATATTATATTATCTGATTATAAATGGCGTGTGAAAGTTGGTAATTCAATTGTCAAATAATTTTAAGAAGTGTAGAAATAGTTTCTACACATTTTTCTTGAAAATGGTATAATATTATCAAGAAAATTCAAGGAGAATGTGATGTCAAAACCTATTATTTTAACAGGAGATCGTCCAACAGGAAAATTACACATTGGTCATTATGTAGGAAGTTTGCGAAATCGTGTTTTATTACAAGATGAAGGAAAATATGAATTATTTGTATTTTTAGCTGATCAGCAAGCCTTGACAGATCATGCTAAGGATCCTAATACAATTGTAGAGTCAATTGGAAATGTAGCATTAGACTATTTAGCTGCTGGATTAGATCCTGAAAAGACAACCATTTTTATTCAAAGTCAAATTCCTGAGTTGTCAGAGTTGTCAATGTATTATATGAATTTGGTGTCATTAGCGCGTTTGGAACGTAACCCAACTGTCAAGTCAGAAATTGCCCAAAAAGGATTCGGTGAAAGTATTCCAACTGGTTTTTTAGTTTATCCAATTGCACAAGCAGCAGATATTACTGCTTTTAAAGCGAATTATGTTCCAGTAGGAAATGATCAGAAACCAATGATTGAACAAACTCGTGAAATTGTACGTTCTTTTAACCATACTTATAATTGTGATGTCTTGGTAGAGCCTGAGGGCATTTATCCTCAAAATGAAGCAGCAGGACGTTTGCCGGGGCTTGACGGGAATGCAAAAATGTCTAAATCTTTAAATAATGGCATCTATTTATCTGATGATATGGATACTTTACAAAAGAAAGTGATGAGCATGTATACTGATCCTGACCATATCAAGATTGAAGATCCTGGTAAAATTGAAGGCAATATGGTTTTTCATTATTTAGATGTGTTTGGTCGTCCAGAAGATGCGCAAGAAATTACAGCAATGAAGGAACACTATCAACGAGGTGGACTGGGAGATGTGAAAACAAAACGCTATTTATTGGAAATTTTAGAGCGTGAGTTAGGACCAATTCGTGAACGTCGTGTTGAATTTTCAAAAGATATGGGAGCAGTTTACACTATGCTACAAAAAGGTAGCGAAAAAGCACGTCAAGTAGCTAGTCAGACCCTTTCTGAGGTAAAATCTGCTATGGGGATTAACTATTTTAAATAAAAATGAGCAAAACTATCACCAAAAGTGATGGTTTTTTAGATAATAGTGATTGACAAATACAGATAGAATGGTATCATATTAACAATAAATACGAGCTGTGCTCAATCAATAAAGAAAAGAGGAATTTGTGGATGTCTAACTGGGACACTAAATTTTTGAAAAAAGGTTTTACTTTTGATGATGTATTACTCATTCCTGCAGAGAGTCATGTTTTGCCAAATGATGCGAATTTACAAACAAAATTGGCTGAAAATTTGACACTCAATATTCCAATTATCACCGCAGCAATGGATACTGTTACAGAAAGTAAAATGGCCATTGCTATTGCTCGTGCTGGAGGTCTTGGTGTTATTCACAAAAATATGTCTATTGAGCAACAAGCGGATGAAATTCGGAAAGTTAAACGATCAGAAAATGGAGTTATCATTGATCCATTCTTCTTGACTCCAACTCATACGGTATCAGATGCAGAAGAATTGATGGAACGTTATCGTATCAGTGGTGTTCCTGTTGTTGAAACGCTTGAAAATCGCAAATTAGTTGGGATTATTACAAATCGTGATATGCGATTTATTACGGATTATAATCAACCTATCTCAGCGCATATGACGAGTAAAAATCTAATAACTGCTCCTGTTGGGACAGACCTTGAAACGGCAGAGCGGATACTTCATGAGCATCGTATTGAAAAATTGCCATTGGTTGATGACTACGGTCGTTTATCTGGTCTGATTACAATTAAAGATATTGAAAAAGTAATTGAATTTCCAAATGCAGCTAAAGATGAATATGGTCGTCTTTTGGTTGCTGGTGCAGTAGGAGTTACTTCTGATACATTTGAGCGTGCAGAAGCTTTATTTGAAGCAGGTGCAGATGCTATTGTCATTGATACAGCACATGGACATTCAGCGGGAGTACTTCGGAAGATTGCTGAGATTCGTGAACATTTTCCAGAACGAACGTTGATTGCAGGAAATATTGCTACTGCAGAAGGTGCACGTGCGTTATACGATGCTGGAGTTGATGTTGTGAAAGTCGGAATCGGTCCAGGTTCAATTTGTACCACTCGAGTCATTGCTGGAGTTGGTGTACCTCAAGTGACGGCAATTTATGATGCTGCACAAGTTGCGCGTGAATACGGGAAAACAATTATTGCAGACGGAGGTATTCAGTATTCAGGAGATATTGTGAAGGCACTGGCTGCGGGAGGCAATGCGGTCATGCTCGGTTCAATGTTTGCTGGTACAGATGAGGCGCCAGGTGAAACGGAAATTTTCCAGGGTCGTAAGTTTAAAACTTATCGCGGAATGGGTTCGATTGCAGCTATGAAGAAAGGGTCAAGCGATCGTTATTTCCAAGGTTCTGTTAATGAAGCAAATAAATTGGTACCGGAAGGAATTGAAGGTCGTGTAGCTTATAAAGGTGCAGCAGCAGATATCGTTTTCCAAATGATTGGAGGAGTTCGTTCTGGTATGGGATATTGTGGAGCAGCCAATCTCCAAGAGCTACATGACAAAGCTCAATTTATTGAAATGAGTGGAGCTGGTTTGAAAGAAAGCCACCCTCATGATGTTCAAATTACGAATGAAGCTCCAAACTATTCTGTACAATAAGATCTATTATAAAAGCTCTGCAGCAGATAATGCAGAGCTTTTATAATTAACACACTTTACAAACGTGTAAAACGTGTTAATATCTAGTTTACACCTTGTCTTCAGTTAGATGCCCTTCATGAATTGAGAAAATTTTAATATTAGAAGGCATGCTTTGTAGATGTTCTAGAGTTGTTGTTGTCATAAATGTTTGGATATTTTGAGAAATAGTTTCAAGTAAATTAAGTTGACGACTATTGTCAAGTTCACTCATAACATCGTCAAGTAGAAGAATTGGTTTTTCTTTAGTAACAGTTTCCATGAGCTCAATTTCTGCCAGTTTGAGAGATAAAACCACGCTTCGATGTTGTCCTTGACTACCAAAATTGGCATTCATGTCATTGATATAAAAAGCAATATCATCTCGATGGGGACCAACTCCAGTATTTTTTTTAAATAAATCTCTACTACGGCTTTGCTTTAATGCAATTTGGAAAGATTCTTTTAACTTATTGGAATCTGAAAGTGGAACAGAAGAGCAGTACTTAATGGTTAAGTTTTCTAAATGACTTGAGAGTTCCAAATGTTTTTGTTGACCAAAGTGCTCTAATTTTTTGAGAAATTCTATCCTATGCTGCATAACACGACAACCAAACTCTACTAGTTGATCATCTAAAACTGCTAAAAAAGTCTCATCCATTGTTTTTGCTGTTTTTAAATAAGTATTTCTTTGTTTTAAGACATGGTGGTAATGTGATAAATCAGATAAATAGATTGGTTTAATTTGCCCCAATTCTATATCAATAAATTTTCGTCTAAGGGCTGGAGCTCCTTTAATCAACTGTAAATCTTCTGGAGCAAATAAAACAACATTCATATTTCCAACATAATCAGATAGTTTGCTTTGTTTTAGATGATTAACTTTTGTAATTCTTCCTTTAGGTGTCAAGTCAATTTCCAAAGAAATATTTCCAGTTTGTTTGACAAGTTGTCCAGATATTTTCAGGGTATCTTTGGAGAAATAAATTAAATCTTTGTCTGAACGAGTTCGATGACTTCGTGTCAATGCAAGAAAATAGATAGCTTCCAAGATATTTGTTTTTCCTTGAGCGTTTTGGCCTAGAAAAATATTGAGACCAGAATGAAAATCTATTTCAGTTGCTTCATAATTACGAAAATGTTGAATTTGTAAGTTTTTTAACCACATATTAAATACCTGGGAAGCGGATAGGAGCTTTTTTATTAGATTTATTGGCTTTTTGATTTACTGTTGTTGATTTACTTTTTTTGATATTTTTGTTCATTTCTTTTACAAGGGTGGCAACTCGTCTTTTTTCTAAAAGTTCTTTTTCATGCTCCCCCCTTTCCTTTTTATTTGGTGCAGTCAGCAGTATTTCTAATTTTTGATTTGGAAGAGTAATGGTATCGCCAATGCGAATTTTCTTTCCGCGGCGAATTTCGAGCTCTCCATTAAAATAAACTTGATTTTCTTGAAGAAAGCTTTTAATAGCACCACCACTTTGAATGATTCCGACATCTTTTAATAATGCTTGTAGAGTGATGTAGTCATCAAATAATTTATATTCCATAATTCACCTCGATCTTTGTCATTATATCATAATTAGATGAAAAGATGATATTAGAATTATCACAATCACATCATTAAGAAAACGTTTTAAGTTGAAAGAATAAAGCTTGAAGGAGAAATTAGGAGTCGTTTCGTGATATAATAGAAGTCAATATTAAAAGAACATGAGGGACACTATGGAGCTGGTTTCTGGAGTAGATCTCCATTTTATAACATCCAAAAAATTTAAAACGAATCGAATAAAAATGAGGTTTTCAGCTCCGATGTCTACGGATACGATAGCGGGGCGCGTGCTGGTTGCAAGTATGCTTGAAACAGCTAATGAAGTCTATCCAACTTCGCAGATTTTTCGTGAACGATTAGCAACTCTTTATGGTGCCAACTTTTCAACGGGATTATCACGCAGAGGACTAATACATTACGTGGATTTGAATATCTCTTTTGTTAGCGATGCGTTTTTAAGTCGAAAAAATACACTAACAGGAGAGATACTTGATTTTTTAAAAGATAGCTTGTTAAGACCCTTAGCGAATGGAGGAGCTTTTAATCAGGCTGTTTTTGAAATTGAAAAAAAGAATGTACTCAATGATTTAAAAGCTGAAATTGAAGATTATTTTTATCATGCACATCAAGAGCTGAATAAATTATTTTATACAGAAAAGGAAATGCAAACTTTTCGTTTAGCTACGCCAGACTTAGTTGATAAGGAAACACCAGAAAGTAGTTTTGCTATTTTTCAAAAAATGCTTCAAAATGATAAAATCGATATCTTTTTTATGGGTGATTTTAATGAGATTGAAGTCTGTGAACATATGAAAACTTTTGGTTTACAGCCGCGTCAACTTAGTTTACAATTGCATTATCATCAAGAATTTTCGAATATTTTAAAAGAATCATTGGAGCGAAAAGATGCTCATCAATCTATTGTTGAATTAGGATATCATTTTTCTACTCAATATGGTGATAAGACTCATATCCCTCTTATTGTATTGAACGGACTTTTAGGTGGCTTTGCTCATTCAAAATTATTTGTTAATGTTCGGGAAAAAGAGGGTCTAGCTTATACAATTTCAAGTAGTTTTGATATTTTTTCGGGTATGATGCGTATTTATGCTGGAATTGATAGGAAAAATCGAACAAAAACAGTGAGTTTAATTTATCGACAAATTGCAGATTTAAAAAAAGGACATTTTACTGATGAGGCGTTAAATCAGACCAAAAAAATGCTACGAAATGCGATGCTCCTTTCTTTAGATAGGCAAAATACGTTGATAGAACAAGCTTATATGGCATCTGTTTTGCAGAAAACATTTATGCCAATTGCTGTTTGGCTAAATGCTTTAGAAGCAGTCAGCAGAGAAGATATCATTGTTGCTGCAACACAACTCAGGCTACAAGCGATTTATTTTATGGAAGGAAAATGATGCAAACTTTAAAAATGGAGAGGAAGGATTATCCAGCAGTTGGAGAAGCAGTCTATCAGACTACTTTACGAAATGGTCTAAGAGTATTTCTTTTACCCAAACGAGATTTCAATGAAACTTATGGTATTATGACAGCAAATTTTGGCTCAATTGATACTTCTTTTATTCCGTGTGGTTCTAATCAAGCTGTTCAATACCCTGCAGGAGTTGCACATTTTTTGGAACATAAATTATTTGAGGATGAAAATGGTCAAGATCTTTTACAACAATTTGTTGAATTAGGTGCTGAGAGCAATGCCTTTACAAGTTTTACTAAGACCAGTTATCTTTTTTCGGCGACGGACAATGTTTTAGAAAATGTGAGATTGTTGCAAAGTTTACTAGAAAATGCTTACTTTACAGAAGAATCTGTTCAACGTGAACAGGGAATTATCCAGCAAGAAATTGATATGTACAAAGACAATCCAGATTATTGCCTGTTTTTTCACGCTTTAGCAAATCTTTATCCAGACACTCCATTGGCAGAAGATATTGCAGGAAGCGTTGAATCAATTGCAGAAATAACTGTTGAGGATTTGGATGAAAACTTTGAAACCTTTTACCATCCATCTAATATGAGTTTACTGCTGATTGGTAATTTTGACTTAGAAAAGACCATTGCTGTTATTCGGGAACAACACGAATCTTTGAAGGGGATTGATGAAGAAAGTTTGATTAGACGTTTTCCCCTTGCGTTAAATCCTGTTATTTCTACGGGGAGTGTTCGAATGGAAGTGGCAAGTTCTAAACTTGCAATCGGATTACGCGGGAGTCAATCGTTAGCGGGAACCGATTTATTTCGTTATAAGACTGCTTTAAAACTGCTATTTGCAATGATGTTTGGTTGGACATCTAAAAGATTTCAAACGCTTTATGAGGCTGGAAAAATAGACAACTCATTATCGTTAGAAGTTGAAGTAGAAAAAGATTTTCACTTTGTGATGTTAACAATGGATACTAGTGAGCCAGTTGCTCTGTCTCACCAATTTCGTTCTGCGATTCGTGGTTTTGAAAAAGACCCTGATGTAACAGAAGAGCATCTTGATATTATAAAAAGTGAAATGTTTGGTGATTTTTTACATGGACTGAATTCATTAGAATATATTGCCACTCAATACGAAACCTTTTCAGAAGGGGATAATCTATTTGATTTACCAAAAATATTACAGACAATCAGTTTAGTTGATGTGATTGAGATAGGACATCATTTTATTGATTCTTGTGAAATGATTGATTTTACTATTTTTCCAAAATGATTTCATGTTTTGGTGAAATTTGGTAAAATAGTGTTTAATAGAAAGAAGGCTAGTGTGTATGAGAAAGAAAACAATCGGTGAAGTCCTGAGGTTAGCTCGTATTAATCAAGGAATGAGCTTGGAAGATTTACAAAAGAAAACAGATATTCAGTTAGAGCTACTGGAAGCTATGGAAGCTGATGATTTTGATCGTCTTCCCAGTCCCTTCTATGCTCGTTCTTTTCTAAGAAAATATGCTTGGGCTGTTGATTTAGATGAGCGAATTATTCTTGATGCTTATGAAGAAGGAAGCATGATTACTTATGATGAAGTGGATGTTGATGAGGAAGAGAATTTTAGAAGTCGAAGAACAAAAAAACAACGAACTTCTTTTTTACCATTATTTTATCTGACGATCCTTGCATTAGCTATTTTATCTTTTGTTAGTTATTATGTTTGGACCTACATTCACCATAACTCATTAACAACTACCCCTTCGTTAAGTTATAGTGTTGTAAACAAACAGACAACTACTTCTTCTAGTTCGACTAATGAGGCAACTTCTAGTGAATCTTCTAGAAGTCCAAATACAAATTTGACTGTATCAGGAAATGGTAACAACTTGACAGCAACCTTGACAGGTGCAACAAGCTCTGTCAATTTAAAACTATCAGTTACTGATGCAACTAGTTGGGTAAGCGTTACAGGTACAGACTTAGAAGGTGGTGCAATATTAAGCCCTGAAAATCAAAGTGTGTCAACCACTATTTCACCAGGCACTACATCAACAATTACTCTTGGTGTGGTTCAAGGTGTGACCATTACAATTGATAATCAACAGATTGATACGTCAGGCTTGACAAGTTTGACAGGTACAATTACACTTATAATAAACAATTAAGGAAAAGAAAATGAAAAAAGAAAATATTCCCAATGCTTTAACTCTTTTGCGGATTGCTTTAATTCCAATTTTTATTTTAGTACTATCCTTGGGTCACTCTGTTGGAATGCACGTCTTTTCAGCGATTATTTTTGCAGTAGCTAGTATTACAGATTACTTGGACGGCTATTTAGCTCGTAAATGGAAAGTTGTAACAAATTTTGGGAAATTTGCTGATCCGATGGCAGATAAGTTATTGGTCATGTCAGCTTTTATTATGTTGATTGAAATGAATATGGCACCTGCTTGGGTTGTTGCAGTTATCATCTGCCGTGAGTTAGCTGTGACAGGTTTGCGGCTATTGTTGGTTGAAACTGGAGGGACAGTCTTAGCTGCTGCTATGCCAGGGAAAATAAAAACATTTACGCAGATGTTTTCTATTATTTTTCTACTATTACACTGGACATTGCTAGGACAAATTTTGTTATATATTGCATTGATTTTTACGATTTATTCGGGTTATGACTACTTCAAAGGAAGTGCCTATCTCTTTAAAGATACATTTAGATAATATGAAAAATATCATTGAAGTTCAGCATTTAAAGTATAAATACGATAATCATGTAGATGATTATATTCTCAAGGATGTGACGTTTCACGTGAAACAAGGAGAGTGGTTGTCTATTGTAGGTCATAATGGCAGTGGCAAATCTACGACAATTCGTTTAATAGATGGTCTGTTAGAAGCAGAAAGTGGCGAGATTATCATTGATGGAGATGAATTAACTCTTGAAAATGTATGGGAAAAGCGCCGGCATATTGGGATGGTTTTTCAAAATCCAGATAATCAATTTGTAGGGGCGACTGTTGAGGATGATGTTGCCTTTGGTTTGGAAAATCAAGGGATGGATTACCAAACGATGTTTGACAGAGTTCAAGAAGCATTAGACATTGTTGGAATGCAAGATTTTAAAGAACGTGAACCTGCAAGGCTTTCTGGTGGACAAAAGCAGCGCGTGGCTATTGCTGGTGTGGTTGCTTTGCGTCCTGACATCATTATTTTAGATGAAGCAACTAGTATGTTGGACCCAGAAGGGCGTTTAGAGTTGATTCAGACAGTTAAAAAAATTAAAGATCGACATGGTATGACTGTTATTTCTATCACGCATGATTTGGATGAAGTAGCTCTTAGTGACCGAGTTTTGGTGATGAAAGAAGGACAAGTAGAGTCAACTAGTACACCAAGTGAGCTTTTCTCACGAGTGGATTTAGAAGATTTAGGTTTAGATGAACCTTTTACAAATCAAGTAAAAGCAACTTTGCTGGACTCAGGCTTTCAATTGCCAGAGCGCTATTTAACAGAAAAAGAATTGCAGGATTATTTATGGGAATCACTTTAGAAAATGTAAGTTATACTTATCAAGCAGGCACTCCCTTTGAGAGTCCTGCCCTTTTTGAAGTCAATTTAGAAATAAAAGATGGCTCATATACTGCTTTGGTTGGTCATACGGGTAGTGGGAAATCAACTATTTTACAATTGCTGAATGGGCTTCTAGTGCCAACTGAAGGAAGTGTCGTGATTGATGATGT
The DNA here is from genome assembly GCF_001813035.1 of Streptococcus sp. HMSC071H03. Lineage (NCBI taxonomy): Bacteria > Bacillati > Bacillota > Bacilli > Lactobacillales > Streptococcaceae > Streptococcus > Streptococcus sp. HMSC071H03. Next base: position 37,304 of record NZ_KV811140.1, read on the forward strand.
CAAAATTACTTCGACATCTATAAACAAGGATATTAAACAAGTACGTAAAAAGGTAGGTCTAGTTTTTCAGTTTGCTGAAAGTCAGATTTTGATGAGACCGTTTTAAAAGATGTTGCTTTTGGTCCACAAAATTTTGGAGTATCAAAGGAAGACGCTGAACGTGTAGCACGTGAAAAGTTAACTCTTGTTGGAATTTCAGAAGAATTATTTGAACGTAGCCCATTTGAACTGTCTGGGGGACAAATGCGTCGAGTAGCCATAGCTGGTATTCTAGCCATGGAACCAAATATTCTTGTATTGGATGAGCCAACAGCGGGTTTAGATCCTGCTGGACGAAAAGAGTTGATGAGTTTATTTAAGCGATTACATGAAGCAGGAATGACCATTGTTTTGGTAACGCATTTGATGGATGATGTCGCTAATTTTGCAGACACCGTCTATGTGATGGAAAAAGGAAGATTAGTCAAAAGCGGAAAGCCTCGGCAAGTTTTTCAAGCTGTAGCATTTATGGAAAGTATTCAACTAGGAGTTCCTAAAATTACAAAATTTGCACAAGAATTAAAAAATAGAGGGCTAACTCTTCCGTATTTACCTATCACCATAGAAGAATTTAAGGAGTTACTACATGGATAGTATGATTTTGGGGCGATATGTTTCTGGAAATTCAATCATTCATCGACTAGATCCTCGCAGCAAACTTTTGTCAATGTTTTTCTTTATTTTAATTATTTTTTTGGCAAATAATATTGTAACCAATGGACTATTATTCGTTTTTACAATGTTATTAGTTGGACTTTCCAAAATTCCTTTAGGCTTTTTCCTTAAAGGATTAAGATCTATGATCTTTTTGATTGCTTTTACTACTTTGTTTCAATTACTTTTTACATCTGGTGGCATGACTTTATTTCAATTTGGCTTTATTAGGATTACTGAAGTAGGTTTGGCTCAGGCAGGTATCATTTTTAGTCGTTTTCTTTTAATTATTATATTCTCTACCTTATTGACTTTAACAACAATGCCACTTAGTTTGGCAGACGCAGTTGAATCATTATTGCAGCCTTTAGTAGCATTAAAGGTACCCGTTCATGAAATAGGGCTGATGTTATCAATGAGTTTACGTTTCGTTCCTACTTTGATGGATGATACGACACGGATTATGAATGCTCAAAGGGCGCGTGGGGTTGATTTTGGTGAAGGAAATATTGTTCAAAAAGTAAAATCAATTATTCCGATTTTAATTCCGTTATTTGCTTCTAGCTTTAAACGTGCAGATGCTTTGGCGACTGCTATGGAAGCGAGAGGTTATCAAGGTGGTGTAGGAAGAAGTCGTTATCGTCAATTGAGGTGGAAAAAAGCAGATACCCTTTCTATTTTTATTATGTTTGCCTTAGGTTTGATGTTATTTTTCTTAAAAAGTTAAAAAACTTATATTATTGTTAGCTAAAAAACGCCTTGAAGGGCGTTTTTTGCGTATAAAATCAATATTTCTGTAATCTTTGTAATACAATTATAAGATCATAGTAATATTTTATGTGTAATATAGTATTATACGAAAAAAGGAGAAATTGATATATACATGAATACAAAATCAATGAAATGGACTTTATCAGGACTTTTTACGGCAGTTGCTTTTTTTGCAACAGGAGCTATTGCAAGTGCTGAATCTTATACTGTTAAATCAGGTGATACTTTATCAGAAATCGCTAAAGAAAAAAACACATCAGTTGAAAAAATTGTTGAGCTCAATAAAATTGAAAATCCTGACTTGATTAAAGTTGGGCAAATTTTAGAACTTGATGAAGAGAAAAATTCAGAAGTTTCAACAGAAACTACAACAGAAGAAGCTGTAACTTATGAAGATGTGACATATAACGCACCTGCTGCTTCCACTACCTATTCGCAATCGGCTGCAAACACTTCTTCAAATGTTGTTCTTCCTAATGGAAATACTGCTGGTGCTACAGGATCTTATGCAGCTGCTCGTATGGCAGAATTGACAGGTGTCCCAGCATCAACTTGGGAACATATCATTGCTCGTGAGTCAAACGGACAAGTAAATGCTTATAACCCATCAGGAGCTAGTGGTCTTTTCCAAACTATGCCAGGTTGGGGTTCAACAGCAACAGTAGATGATCAGATTCAAGCAGCTTACCGTGCTTATAATGCTCAAGGTCTTTCAGCTTGGAACTATTAAGCAAAATTTTATGATAAATGAGTAAACAAAAAGACGAACCATTGAGTAAAAAATGATTCGTCTTTTTATATGGGTGATTGGCTTAGCAAACATAGTTGTTTGTTTTAGAATCTTTGATTGTATATTATAAAGATGGTTTACAATTCATGTAAAGTATTATTTACCAAAGCTGTTAAAATTTTCTGAGGCGAATCTGAGATAAAATCTGCCCCATTGTCAGTTAATTCTTTCTTGTTTCCAAATCCCCACAGAACTCCTAAAGTAGCAATTCCGACTGATTTTCCACCAATTATATCAAATTTTGTATCCCCAACAATGATAGATTGTTCAAGATTAGCATGAGAATTATTTAAAGCACGAGTTATAACATCTGCTTTATGATAAGAATTTGGAAGAGAGCCGAAGATACCATTAAAATGTTTATCAATTTCTAGGTATTGTGCCATTTTATGGGCCATTGGTTCATTTTTACTAGTGGTAATATAGACATGGTAATCCGAATGTTCTAATTCTAACAACAGTTCTTTTATACCCTTGTAAAGTTGAGCTTCAAAAATACCGTTATTTTTATAGTGTTCTCTAAAGAAAGCAATAGCTTGATTGACATTGGTCTCTGGCACTACAGAAGCGAAACTAACTTCTAAAGGTGGTCCAATGAAAGTATCCAGCTCTTTGCTATCAGGGGCTTTGATATTTAGTGAAGTGAATGCGTATTGGAAAGCATTCTTGATTCCTACAGAACTGTCAACAAGTGTTCCATCTAAGTCGAAAAAAATATATTTAAAATTTTGCATAGTCTAAATTCATGTTTACAGGGCTGTAAACTTTTTCCTTTTGTGTAGAAAGTTATTCTCCAAAAATTTTTTTGGAGAATCTACGACCAGTAGGTGTAGCTGCCAATCCACCTTCAGCAGTCTCACGAAAGGCAGTCGGCATACTTGCTCCAACTTGATACATAGCGTCAACTACTTCGTCAACAGGAATTTTTGATTCAATACCTGCTAAAGCTATATCAGCGGCAATGAAAGCGTAGCTAGCTCCCATAGCATTTCGTTTGACACAGGGAACTTCTACCAGACCTGCAACGGGGTCACAGATTAATCCAAGCATATTCTTAATCACAAAACAAATTGCTTGGCTGGCTTGAAATGGGGTACCACCTGCTGCTAAAACAAGAGCTGCTGCACTCATGGCTGACGCTGATCCAACTTCTGCTTGACAGCCACCTTCAGCTCCTGAAATAGAAGCATTATTAGCGATGACTAGACCGAAAGCTCCAGCTGTTAATAAAAAGTCTAGTTGTTGTTTTTCAGTAAGATTTAATTTTTCGATAGCAGATGTAAGGACAGCGGGTAAACAACCAGCACTTCCTGCTGTCGGTGTTGCACAGACCAACCCCATTTTAGCATTGTATTCATTGACAGCAATAGCATTTTTTGCTGCCGTTAAGACAGTATAGTCCGAAAGAGCTTTTCCTGATTGAATATATTTGTGGAGTTTGGCTGCATCACCACCTGTTAAACCACTCCGAGATTTACTTTCATCTAATCCCATAACGACAGAAGCTTTCATAACTTCTAGATTTCTAGTCATCAAGCGTAAGACTTCATCTCGTTCACGACCTGTCAGTTCGTATTCAGTAGCAATCATCAGTTCGGCAACACTACCCTGAAAGTCTAAATCTGCCTGCTCCACTAATTCTTTGATTGAATAAAACATAAACTCTCCTATTTAAAGAAATTGACATTATGAAGTTTAGGAATTTTCCTGATTTCCTCAATAGCTCCTTCACAGCTGCGACTGTCAACTTCAATGATCATAATGGCTTTTTCACCTGCTTTTTCTCTTGTGACATTCATCTGTGCGATATTGATGTTATAACGAGAAAGTGCTTCAGTAACATGAGCAATCATTCCAGGAACATCCTGATGGACGATAATAATTGTCGGGGTATTCATGCTGAGCGAAACAGAAAAACCATTTAATTCAGTCACTTGAATATTTCCACCGCCAATGGAAATACCAGTAACACTAATCGCTTTTTGCTCATTTTTAATGGTGATTTTAGCTGTGTTTGGATGTGGAGCATTGCTATCTTTTTGAATCGTCCAGACAATTTTAATCCCTCTTTTATGGGCAATTTCTAGGCTATTTGGAATATCAGGATCATCTGTATCCATTCCGAGAATCCCAGCTACAAGAGCCAAGTCCGTACCATGTCCACGATAAGTTTTCGCAAAAGAATTAAATAGTTGGAATTCAACTTCTGTTGGTTCGTCATCAAAGATAGACGAGACAATTTTTCCGATACGAACAGCTCCTGCAGTATGACTACTAGATGGACCAATCATAACAGGTCCAATAATATCAAAAACAGATTGAAATTTTAGTGAGTTCATTGTAATTCCTTATAAGTTCATTAGCTTCATTATATCAAAATTCAGTATTTTTTGTTTGATAAAATAGATGTGATATAAATTCTAGACCATCTTTAAGGTCACTTTTCTTATAGTAACCTTAAAGCAAAGAAATATAGGGTGAATTTTAGTCTCTCTTCAATTTGCCTGTAATATTTTTAATGAAAGGTAAAAACAATAGTAATAATTAAGGTATATGATAGTTCTATCACAGAAAAGGAGAATTTAAATGATTTTAAATTTAAAGAATACAAATAAAAAAATGAAAGTAGGTTTAATGAGCTTAGCAGCAACAGCGCTATTCTTTCTTCCTACACTTGCAAACGCGGATAGTTATACAGTGAAATCTGGAGATACACTTTCAGCTATTGCTGCATCACATAATACAACAATTGATCAAATTGCTCAGAAGAATAAAATTAGCAATATTCATCTGATTAGTGTTGGGCAGGTATTGGAGTTAGATGACACCACTACAAGCACTGCAACTGCGGAGTCAAGTAATTCGGCAACTACCACATCTGGTCTGAGTGCTGAAGATGCAGCAGCAAAAGAATGGATTGCACAAAAAGAATCAAGTGGTAGTTACACAGCACAAAATGGACAATATTATGGTCGTTACCAATTGAGCTTATCTTACTTAAATGGTGACTTATCAGCAGAAAATCAAGAAAAAGTAGCAGACGCTTATGTAGCAGGTCGTTATGGTTCTTGGTCAGCTGCAAAGACTTTCTGGTTAGCAAATGGCTGGTATTGATGAATACAAAAAATGATTGAGGTTGGGACAAAATGTCTCAACCTTTTTGTGATGAAAGCAAGGCTTTAATATAGTAGTTTACGACTAAAAGCACCATTTTCAGACTATAGATAGAGGCTGAAAGTTGCTCATTAGATTCGCCCTTTTGATAGAATCTCTATTGTTTCATTCACTGATTTAATAGTTTATCCACTGAATTTTTAGTTTACAGTAGTGTAAAGTTATTGATGTCTGGTTATTGAAATTTGTTCTTAAGGTTATTTCGTGTTATAATAAACCTTGCTCTAAGCGACCTTCAATCGTTGAAAGCAAAACACGACCTTCAATCGTGAAATAACGAAAAGATGGGAGAACACTATGAGTGATCATTCTAAAACACGTGTTGTTGTCGGGATGAGTGGCGGTGTGGATTCGTCAGTTACGGCTCTTTTGTTAAAGGAGCAGGGCTATGACGTGATCGGCATTTTCATGAAAAATTGGGACGACACTGACGAAAATGGGGTCTGTACGGCTACAGAGGACTATAAAGACGTAGCAGCTGTGGCAGACCAAATTGGCATTCCCTATTATTCTGTCAACTTTGAAAAAGAGTATTGGGATCGCGTTTTTGAATATTTCTTAGCTGAATATCGAGCTGGTAGAACCCCGAATCCAGATGTCATGTGCAACAAAGAAATTAAGTTCAAAGCTTTTTTGGACTATGCTATGACATTGGGAGCGGATTATGTGGCAACAGGTCACTATGCGCGTGCAAAGCGCGATGAAGACGGAATTGTTCATATGCTGCGAGGAGTGGATAATGGCAAAGATCAGACTTATTTCCTTAGTCAGTTATCACAAGAGCAGCTGCAAAAAACGATGTTTCCGTTGGGACATTTAGAAAAGTCTGAAGTTCGAGCTATTGCAGAGAAAGCAGGATTGGCTACTGCTAAGAAAAAAGATTCAACCGGCATCTGCTTTATTGGTGAGAAGAACTTTAAAGAATTTCTGGGAAATTATTTACCAGCTCAACCTGGTCGCATGATGACAGTTGATGGTCGAGATATGGGTGAGCATGCTGGTTTGATGTATTATACAATTGGTCAGCGTGGAGGCCTTGGCATTGGTGGTCAGCATGGCGGGGATAATGAACCTTGGTTTGTAGTGGGTAAGGATCTCAGTCAAAATATTCTTTATGTTGGTCAAGGTTTTTACAATGACAACTTGATGTCAACGAGCCTTGACGCTAGTCAAGTACATTTTACAAGAAAAATGCCAGCTGAGTTTACTATGGAATGCACAGCTAAGTTCCGTTATCGTCAGCCAGATTCTAAGGTTACAGTAACTGTAAAGGGTGACAAGGCAATTGTCAACTTTGCAGAACCTCAACGCGCTATTACACCTGGACAAGCCGTTGTATTTTATGATGGAGAAGAATGTTTGGGTGGTGGTTTGATTGACAATGCCTATAAAGATGGTAAACTTCAACAGTATATTTAGATTGACATTTTTTAGCAATCTGCTAAAATGGATATAGCAATAACTATGATGGTCAAAGCTCATGGATGTTGCAGGCTTTTTGTCCTGCACTTCTAGAGGTTTGACTTTTTTGGTGAAAAAATAAGGAAAGAAAAGATGACACACAATTTTACTGAAAGTTATGATATTGTCGTAATTGGTGCTGGGCATGCAGGTGTTGAGGCTTCGTTAGCAGCCAGTCGAATGGGCTGTAAAGTCCTACTTGCGACAATCAATATTGAAATGCTAGCTTTTATGCCTTGTAATCCTTCTATTGGAGGATCTGCCAAGGGAATCGTTGTCCGCGAAGTGGATGCTCTAGGTGGAGAGATGGCTAAGAATATAGATAAAACTTATATTCAAATGAAGATGCTCAATACTGGGAAAGGTCCAGCGGTTCGTGCTCTTCGTGCCCAAGCAGATAAGGAACTTTATTCTAAAGAAATGCGCAAGACGGTTCAACATCAAGAAAATCTCACTTTGCGTCAAACTATTATAGATGAGATTCTAGTTGAGAACGGGAAAGTTGTTGGTGTGAAAACAGCTACACATCAAGAGTTTGCTACAAAGGCAGTTGTCGTAACAACCGGTACAGCTCTGCGTGGAGAAATTATTATTGGAGATTTGAAGTATTCTTCTGGTCCTAATCATAGTTTAGCTGCAATTAACTTAGCAGACAATTTACGTGATTTAGGGTTTGAAATTGGGCGTTTTAAAACAGGGACTCCACCACGTGTGAAAGCCTCTTCTATCAATTATGAAGAAACGGATATTCAGCCTGGAGACGAAAAAGCGAACCACTTTTCCTATACTTCTCACGATGAGGATTACCTCAAAGAGCAGATTCCTTGTTGGCTAACTTATACTAATGGAAGAAGTCATGAAATTATTCAAAACAACCTTTACCGTGCACCAATGTTTTCAGGGATGGTGAAAGGTGTAGGACCACGTTACTGCCCGTCAATTGAAGACAAAATTGTTCGTTTTGCGGACAAAGAGCGCCACCAACTTTTCTTGGAGCCAGAAGGGCGAGATACGGAAGAAGTTTATATTCAGGGGTTGTCAACGAGTTTGCCAGAAGATGTTCAAAAAGATTTAGTGCATTCTATTAAAGGACTTGAAAATGCTGAATTGATGCGAACTGGCTATGCGATTGAATACGATATGATTATGCCACATCAGCTTCGCGCTACTCTAGAAACTAAGAAAATCTCAGGTTTGTTTACAGCTGGGCAAACGAATGGGACGTCTGGTTATGAAGAAGCAGCGGGACAAGGCATTGTTGCAGGAATCAATGCAGCTCTGAAGGTTCAAGGAAAACCGGAACTGATTTTGAAACGCAGTGATGGTTATATTGGGGTCATGATTGATGACTTGGTTACTAAGGGAACGGTAGAGCCGTATCGTCTTTTGACTAGTCGAGCCGAATATCGTCTCATTTTACGTCATGACAATGCGGATATGCGATTGACTGAAATTGGACGCAGGGTAGGATTGGTTGATGATGAGCGCTGGCTGCGTTTTGAAATTAGGAAGAATCAATATGAAACTGAAATGAAGCGCTTGAGCACTATTAAATTAAAGCCGATTAAAGAAACGAATGAAATGGTTGAAAAATTAGGCTTTAAACCATTGACAGACGCAGTTACAGCGAAAGAATTTTTGCGTCGTCCAGAAGTTTCATATCAAGATGTTGTCAAGTTTGTCGGTTCAGCAGCTGAAGATTTAGATGAAAAGATAATCGAATTGATTGAGACTGAAGTCAAATATGAAGGCTATATTTCTAAGGCGTTGGATCAGGTTGAGAAGATGAAACGAATGGAAGAAAAACGAATACCAGCAAACATTGACTGGGATGATATTGATTCCATTGCGACAGAAGCTCGTCAGAAATTTAAGAAAATAAACCCAGAAACAATTGGTCAAGCTAGTCGGATTTCAGGTGTCAATCCAGCGGATATTTCGATTTTGATGGTTTATTTGGAAGGTAAATCACGAAGTATCTCAAAAAATCAAGAAAAAGCAAAAAAATAAATGATGAAGATGCTTGTTCACATTTCTGAGCAAGTGTTTTTTCGTCAATAATACTTGACAAAGCTGTAAACTAACAGAGAAATAAAGCTAATTTAATGGGAAAATCAGGTATTCTTTTTTGTAAAGTAATCAAAGGGATGCAGGAAGATTTAATTTTTTCTAAAGTTTGACAGTATTATTTGGCTTGTTTTAATAAGGGAAAACTCGCTTTTTTAGAGCTTTTGTGGTAAAATGGCGGTTAAGAGGTTTGTGATGAAAAAATTTCGTTTTACTCCAATTCATTTTGTAATCATGGGCGTTATTTCCTTTGGAATTTTAGCTATTTTATTACGAGTTTTTGGTAGCAGCATTCTGATGTTATCTGCACTTTTTTTGGTGCTTGCTCTTTTGATTTTTCTATTAATTTACCAACAAAAAAGTTATGAAATTGATGAAGTGGAACAAATCCAGTATGTGAATGACCAAGCAGAAAATAGTTTGGCGTCATTGCTTGAAAGAATGCCGGTTGGTGTTGTAAAAGTTGATCAAACATCTGGAAATGTAGAATGGTTTAATCCTTACGCAGAGTTGATTCTTACCAATGAAGACGGTGAATTTGATGTGGATTTACTGCAAAAAATTACCAAAACACCATCTGAGGGTGCTGGGTCGTATGCAACAATTGGGGATACAAAATATTCGGTCTACTTAGATCATGCTTCAAGTGTATTTTACTTTTTTGATGCTTCAAGTGAGTATGAGGCAACTTCAGAATTAGTAACGACGAGACCAGTTATCGGTATTATTTCAGTCGATAATTATGATGATTTAGAGGATGTTGTCTCAGATTCAGACATTAGCCACATTAATAGTTTTATCGCAAATTTTGTCTCTGAATTTGCAGAAAAATATGCTATGTTTTCTCGTCGTGTGGGAATGGATCGTTTCTATATTTTTACGGACTACACGGTGTTAGATCGGTTAATGCAAAATAAGTTTGCAGTTATTGATCAGTTTAGAGAAGAAGCTAAAAATCGGGAAATTCCTCTCACATTGAGTATGGGCTTTTCTTATGGTGATAGTAATCATGAGCAAATTGGTAAAGTGGCTCTCTTAAACTTGAATCTTGCTGAAGTTCGTGGTGGTGATCAGGCTGTTGTCAAAGAAAATGATGAGTCAAAGAATCCTGTTTACTTTGGTGGTGGCTCAGCTGCATCGGTGAAACGGACACGTACTCGCACGCGAGCTATGATGACTGCTATTTCGGATAAGATTAAAAGTGTGGACCAAGTTTTTGTAGTTGGGCACAAAAATTTGGATATGGATGCGCTTGGTTCTGCTGTGGGAATGCAAGTATTTGCTAGTAATATTATTGATCAGACTTATGCGGTTTATGATCCTCATCAAATGGCTGCGGATATTGATCGAGCAGTTCGCAGACTGCAGGATGAAGGGGAGACTAATCTTCTTTCGGTCGCTGATGCGATGACAATGGTGACCAATCGTTCTCTGTTGATTATGGTGGATCATTCAAAAACAGCTCTGACTTTATCAAAAGAATTTTATGATTTGTTTAACCAAATTATTGTCATTGATCACCACAGAAGAGATCAAGATTTTCCGGAAAATGCTGTTATCACTTATATCGAAAGTGGAGCAAGCAGTGCCTGTGAATTGGTAACAGAGTTGATTCAATTCCAAAATTCTAAGACAAAACGCTTGAGTAAAATGCAGGCTAGTGTGTTGATGGCTGGGATTATGCTGGATACGAAGAAGTTTTCTTCTCGTGTAACCAGTCGGACGTTTGATGTGGCGAGCTATTTACGCACGCGCGGAAGTGATAGTGTGGCTATTCAAGATATTTCAGCAACGGATTTTGATGAGTACCGTGAAGTGAATGAGCTAATTTTAAATGGTAAGAAAATCTTGCCAAATGTACTCGTTGCTACCGGAGCAGAAGAAAAATGCTATGATACAGTTGTTATCAGTAAAGCAGCAGATGCTATGTTAGCTATGTCAGGGATTGAAGCTAGTTTTGTTGTCGGCAAGAACAAACAAAATAGTATATCGATATCTGCTCGTAGTCGTAGTAAAATCAATGTCCAACGTATCATGGAAGAACTGGGCGGCGGCGGTCATTTTAATTTGGCGGCAGCGCAAATTCCTGACCAGACAATTGCTCAGGTGGTTCATAGCTTAAATGAAATTATTGTTCGTGAAGTACTAAAAGATAAGGAGTTAGAAGAATGAAAGTAATCTTTTTAGCAGATGTAAAAGGTAAAGGAAAAAAAGGTGAAATTAAAGAAGTGCCTACTGGCTATGCACAGAATTTTCTGATTAAGAAAAATCTTGCCAAAGAGGCGACTGCAGCAGCTATCGGCGAACTTCGCGGAAAACAAAAATCAGAGGAAAAAGCACACGCTGAAATGCTAGCTGAAGCGCAAGCCATTAAGAAAAAGTTGGAAGCAGAAAGTACAATTGTCGAATTTACTGAAAAAGTGGGACCAGATGGACGGACTTTTGGTTCTATTACCAGTAAAAAAATTGCTGAAGAGTTGCAGAAGCAATTTGGAATTAGAATTGATAAACGATTGATTCAAGTCAAGAATCCTATTCGTTCTGTTGGCTTGATTGATGTGCCAGTGAAAATTTATCAAGATGTGACTAGTGTGATTAACTTACGTGTAAAAGAAGGTTAATTGAAGAATATTTTTTAAGAGAGGAGGTCTTATGGCAGATATTGATGAATTGCGAGCACAACCGCAGGATATTTTAGCAGAGCAATCTGTTTTAGGTGCGATTTTTATTGATGAAAGTAAGCTGGTGTTTGTTCGTGAATATATCGAGCCAACTGACTTCTTTAAATATGCCAATCGGTTAATTTTTAAAGCGATGATTGACTTGGCAGATCGAGGCGATGCCATTGATGCGACAACTGTTCGTAATATTTTAGACAGTCAGGGTGATTTGCAAAATATCGGTGGCTTGTCTTACTTGGTTGAAGTGGTCAACTCAGTACCGACTTCTGCCAATGCTGAATATTATGCTAAGATTGTAGCAGAAAAGGCTGTTTTGCGCCGGTTGATTGCGCGGCTGACAGACTCTATCAATCTAGCTTATGATGGTGCCAGTCCTGCAGATGAAATCATTGCTGGGGCTGAAAAGCGCTGATCGATGTTAGTGAAAATTCTAGTCGAAGCGGCTTTAAAAATATTAAAGAGATTTTGAATCTTAACTTTGGTAGCTTGGAAACGCGGTCTCAGCAAACTTCTGATATTACAGGGATTGCGACAGGTTATCAAGATTTGGATCACATGACCACAGGACTGCATGAAGAAGAGTTAATCATCGTGGCAGCTCGTCCTGCGGTTGGTAAGACCGCTTTTGCTCTTAATATTGCTCAAAATATTGGAACAAAGCTAGATAAAACAGTCGCTATCTTTTCTTTAGAAATGGGGGCAGAAAGCCTAGTAGACCGAATGCTAGCAGCAGAGGGGTTAATTGAATCACATTCAATCCGTACAGGACAATTGACGGATGAAGAATGGAGCAAGTATGCAATTGCACAAGGAAATCTAGCAGAAGCTAGTATTTACATTGACGATACGCCAGGAATTCGGATTACAGAAATTCGTTCGCGTGCTCGAAAATTAGCGCAAGAAACAGGAAATCTTGGATTAATCTTGATTGACTACTTGCAGTTGATTACAGGGACTGGTCGAGAGAATCGTCAGCAAGAAGTATCTGAAATCTCTCGTCAATTAAAGATTTTGGCAAAAGAGTTGAAAGTGCCAGTCATTGCGCTGAGCCAATTGTCACGGAGTGTGGAACAGCGTCAGGACAAACGGCCTGTTTTGTCAGACATTCGTGAGTCGGGTTCTATTGAGCAGGATGCAGATATTGTTGCATTTTTATATCGAGATGACTACTATGAACGCGGCGGTGAAGAACCTGAAGGGCTTCCAAACAACAAGGTTGAAGTGATTATCGAAAAGAACCGTAGCGGTGCGCGTGGTACGGTAGAATTGATTTTCCAAAAAGAATACAATAAGTTTTCAAGTATTTCCAAGAGAGAGGAATAAACAATGAGTGATGCATTTACAGATGTTGCAAAAATGAGAAAAATTAAAGAAGAAATCAAAGCCCATGAGGGCAAAATGGTAGAAATGACTCTTGAAAATGGCCGTAAACGTCAAAAAAATAAGCAAGGGCGCTTGATTGAAGTTTATCCTTCTTTGTTTATCGTTGAATATACAAGTAATGGAGGTCAACCAGGTGAGATTGAAAACACTTATGTCGAATCTTATACTTATTCAGATATTTTAACAGAGAAAAATCTCATTCGTTATTTGGATTAAGAATAAATAGGTTTTAATGGCGAAAAACTGCTTTGATTGATGTGGCTGGAGTGAAAAATGATTAAAAATCTAGTTTTTGATTTTGGCAATGTTTTAATTGAATGGAACCCTGCTAAGATTTTAGCTGCTTTTGTAAAAGAAGAAGACCGTAAGCGCGTCGAGGCTGCTATTTTTGATTCGGGACTTTGGGCTCAGACAGATACTGGACAATTAACTTTGAAATCAGCCATTCAGGCGGCTCAAACATTGCTAGATAGTTCTTACTCTGCTACTGTTGAAGCCATTTTTACTCATTGGTATGAGACAGTGGATGTTTATCATCAGCTACAAGAGAAAATTTTTGAATGGGCTCAGCTGGGATATGGCATTTATATTTTGTCTACTACAAGTGAGATATTTTATGCAGTTGAAAATGCAGGTTTATTACCGATGACGAAAGTTTTGACTGGGAAAATCCTTTCTTACGAAGTAGGGTTTGCAAAGCCAGATAAAAGCATCTATCAAAAGTTACTAGCTCAATACGCATTACAAGCTAATCAATGTGTATTTATAGATGATTTACAGATAAATTTAGATGTCGCTAAAAGTCTAGGATTTGAAACTATTTTAGCAACATCTGAACAGCAAAATATAATTGCGATAGAGGAATTGTTGAAGAAAAAAGGTTATTTTCATAGAAAGAAATAATCTGGGAAAATCCGTCTTTACAGATAGGATTTTTTTTGATATAATGGCTTTTGTGTGAAATAGCAGCAGGAGGGCATGAAGCTCGTCAACAGAATATTAGCTATAAAAGTAGCCTTGGCTGTTTAGGCGAAAATGTTCTGCACGAATCAGGGCTTTCTAAGTGACTATTTCCTCAAATTATTATTTTTACAGGAGGACATGTTTATGTCACGTTATACAGGGCCATCTTGGAAACAAGCTCGTCGTTTGGGTCTTTCACTTACAGGTACAGGGAAAGAATTGGCACGTCGTAACTACGTACCAGGTCAACATGGACCAAACAACCGTAGTAAATTGTCAGAATACGGTTTGCAATTGGCTGAAAAACAAAAACTTCGCTTCACTTATGGTGTAGGTGAAAAACAATTCCGTAACTTGTTTGTACAAGCAACTAAAATCAAAGGTGGAATCCTTGGTTTTAACTTCATGCTTCTTTTGGAACGTCGTTTGGATAATGTTGTTTATCGTCTTGGACTTGCAACAACTCGTCGTCAAGCTCGTCAATTCGTAAACCACGGTCATATCCTTGTTGACGGAAAACGTGTAGATATTCCTAGCTACCGTGTATCTGTTGGTCAAGTGATTTCAGTTCGTGAAAAATCACTTAAAGTACCTGCAATTCTTGAAGCGGTTGAAGCAACTCTTGGACGTCCAGCATTTGTATCATTTGATGCTGAAAAATTAGAAGGTTCATTGACTCGCTTGCCAGAGCGCGACGAAATCAACCCAGAAATCAACGAAGCGCTTGTCGTTGAATACTATAACAAACAACTTTAATTGATGGATTATCAGAGGTTGGGAATCTTCCCAGCTTCTTTTTTTGTTGTAAAGATTACGAAGAAAAGCCCTAGAGAGCTTGTGGGTGCTACTAGGGAAAGGTATAAGAAATATTCTAATCCAACATTTTTAAAAGAAAATCTGCCATTTGTTCAGGGCTTTCTTTTTTTCCTCTAGCAATCCACATTTGACAAACTCCAAAAAAGGCGTTTGTCAGGTAAACATAGCTGTATTCTTTCTCCACTTGACTTAGTAGTTTACTACTAAAGCGCTCTTGTAGGTCTTCAGCCAGCATGATTTGGAATTTATGGCGTAAAAATGTTTGAATTTCTTTTGTTCCGTTTTCTGTTAACAAAACAGAAAGGAGGGATTCGCGTGTGAGAAAATCAAAAACTTCTATAATCGCGCTACGCTTGTCTTGAGCATACTTCTCAAAAATGTATTCTAACTTATGGAAAAGTTTCTGTTGATAATGCTCAATCATATCATATTTATCTTTGTAGTGTGTATAAAAACTACTGCGACTAATGCCGGCAGTCTTGGTCAACTTGACAGTGCTAATCTGGTCGAATGATTCGTGTTCCAGTAGCTCTACCATCGCATTTTCAATAATCATTTTTGTTTTTTGGCGCTTGTTACTTTCTGCCATATTAGTTTTCCTCTTTTGAACAATTTTATACAACGTGTCTAAAATTGAAATTTTTCTCTTGTGAAAAAATGTAGAAACTGTATAATCTATTATATCAAATATTTAGACAATGTGTATAAAAACATTTCAAAAATTAAAATTTTTATACAGAGTGTCTAAGATAGAGGAGAAAAAATGTTCAAAGAATGGAAAGCAATTTTCAAAAAACCAATTTTTGTGATTGTCATGATTGGTGTTTCCTTGATTCCTGCTCTTTATAATGTGATCTTTTTGAGCTCCATGTGGAATCCTTATGGTAAAGTTTCAGAATTGCCAGTAGCGGTTGTGAATAAAGACCAACATGCGACATTTAACAACAACACCTTATCTGTTGGTGATGATATGGTGAAAAGTCTTAAAAAGAATGATGCTTTAGATTTTCATTTTGTATCTGAAGCAAAGGCAAAGAAAGGTTTGGAGAAGGGTGATTATTATATGATTATCACGCTTCCAAGTGATTTATCCCAAAAGGCAGCTAGTATTCTGGATAATAAGCCACAAAAAATGCAGATTGATTATCAAACGTCTAGTGGACATAGCTTTATTGCTAGTAAGATGAGTGATTCGGCTATGACGCGACTTCAACAAACTGTCGCAAACAATGTGACCAATACATACACGACATCGCTCTTCAAGAGTATGAATAGCTTGAAGAAAGGCATGATAACAGCTGCTTCTGGTAGTAGGCAACTCGCTTCTGGCGGTCAACAATTGAAAGAGGGTAGTCAAACCTTGACAGATAATTTACAGACTTTATCTAGTTCTAGTATGACGTTTGCGGATGGTGCTAATACATTAACGACAGGTTTGGGAACCTATACGCTTGGGGTGCATCAGCTGTCAGACGGAATTGGTACGCTATCGACACGCCTTTCAGCTTATACGTCAGGTGTCGGTCAATTGGCTTCTGGGACAGATACGCTTTCAAAAGGTCTGACAGACTATACAAATACTGTTGGTCAATTGGCTTCTGGTTCAGATACGTTGTCAAAGGTCTGATGGGGTATACAAGTGCTGTTGGTCAATTGGCTGACGGTTCAGGAGAATTATCAGATGGTTTAAATGCGTATGCCAATGGTGTAGCAAATCTTGCAGGCGGTGCGAATCAGTTAAATGCTCAATCGCAAAATTTATTGGCTGGAGTCAATCAATTGACCGCTTCTAATGGAGAAATTCAAAAATTATCAAGTGGCGCGCATCAATTAGCTACGGGTCTGAATACGTTAATGACAACTGTTCAACAATCTGGCATGACTGCTGAACAAGTTCAACAGCTACAGGATTTGCAAGCAGGTTTAACTGCTGTGCAAACCGCTCTTTCAACTGGATCAGACTTGTCAGCCGCTAAAGCAAGCATGACGACTGCTTTAAGCGATATGGAAACGGCTGCGAACACACTTGCCAATAGTGCGACGACAGACAAGACCACGATTGCAACTAACGTGGCTGCTACAGCTGCTTATCAAAAGTTAAGTGCTAGTGAGCAGGCAGAAATCAATGCTGCGATTTCGCAAACTCCAAGTCAAACTGCTACGACTGCGGCAAGTCTATTGACAAATATTCAAGCGCTCAAGACGCAAGTGGCGAACTTGCTAGAGCAATCTTCTAATCAACAAAACATCGCTGTTATCGAACAAGCAAAAGGTGCGCTTTCAGAGCTTCAAACGAGCGCACAACAATCCCAAGCAAAAATCCTTGTAGCTTTGCAACAATCAACTGCGGGTGCTAATCAAGTAGCAGCAGGTATTGATCAATTGCAAACGAGCTTAGCAACGGGTGCTGGTCGATTAGCAAAAGGTGTAACCGACTACACCAATGGGGTTGCGCAGATTACGGCAGGGGCTAATACCTTATCTGGCAATAGCGGCCAATTGACATCTG
>NZ_KV811140.1:54711-57701 GCF_001813035.1 Streptococcus sp. HMSC071H03
TATGGCGAAAATCAGTTCAGGTTCTAAGACCTTGACTGGTAAGAATAGTCAATTGACATCTGGTATGGCAAAAATCAATTCTGGAGCTAATCAATTGGCGGCTAATAATGGTCAAATTGACGCTGGTTTAGCAAAATTGGCAGACGGAGCTAGTCAATTAGTGAACAACTCTGCAGCTCTTGTGTCAGGGGCAGGCAAACTATCTGATGGTGCTGGTCAAATTGCGAATGGTTCTACGAAGCTGGCAGACGGCAGCTCAACTATCACGTCTAATCTGGGAGCACTTGTGTCGGGTGCGGACAGCTTAACAGCCGGTTTGACAGACGCCAAAGATCAATTATCCACGGTGACAACCAATAAAGCCAACGCCAAGGCGCTTGCAAATCCATTGACAACGAAGAAAATAGATAAAGACCATGTTGGTAAAAATGGTATCGGTATGGCTCCATATATGATTTCTGTGGCACTTTTTGTAGCAGCGATTTCAACCAATATCATCTTTAGCACGCTACCTTCTGGTAAGAAGCCACAGACACGTATGGAATGGCTGAAAGCACGTATTCAGGTCAATGGCGTTATTTCTCTCTTGGCAGGTTTATTGGTGTATGGTGCAGTGCACATGATTGGCTTGACTGCCAACCACGAATGGGCAACGCTTGGTATCATTCTTTTGACCAGCATGTGCTTCATGGCTGTGGTGACGGCTCTGGTAACGTGGGACACTAAGCTTGGTGCTTTCACTTCTTTGATTTTGCTATTGCTGCAACTAGCCTCTAGTGCAGGGACTTACCCACTTCCGTTGACGGATAAGATTTTCCAAGATGTCAATCCTTGGTTGCCGATGAGCTATTCTGTTTCGGCTTTGCGTCAAACGATTTCGATGACGGGGCAAGTTGGCGGACAAGTTGCCTTCATGACAGTTGTTCTGCTGCTCTTTGTCGGTCTTGGTTTCTTGGTCTACAATCCGAATAAAAAAGAATTAGTCTAATCTAAAAGCTCTTGTATCTTGAATACAGGAGCTTCTTTTTTAAATTAAACCAAAGTGGGCAAGGGCATGTGGAATGCCATTTTCATCATTAGAGCGCGTGATGAAAGTGGCTGCTTCTTTGACGGCTGTTTGGCTATTGCCCATTGCAATGGGATAATCTACTGTTTCAAACATGGTCAGGTCATTGAGCCCGTCTCCGAATGCGTAAGTCGGTGCTTCGTCTGCCATCAAGGTCAGCAGGTGCTGAATCCCAGAGCCTTTGTTACAGCCGTGCGGCGTGATGTCTATCGAGTAGGGGCTGTTACGGAAAAAGTGCAGTTCAGGGACTTCTGTTTGGTACTGGGTGTCTTTTTCTGGCTCCTCACTAAAAATGAGCAACATCTGACAAGGCTGGTTTTGATAAATGGTCGGACCGACTTGGGGCAGGTCTTGATGAAAATAGCGGAAATTCTGCTGAACGGTCGGACTGAGCGCCGTCACACGCATTTCTCCTTGCGAATAAAAACCGAGGTCGTGCTCATTTTCCTTTGCCAGTTGCAGGAGCTTGAGAATGCTGTTTTGTGCAATTCGTCCTTCAAACAGGAATTGCTTTTCATGGAGGATTTCCATGCCATTTAGCAAGATAGCGGAATGAATCCCAGCGTCTTCCAGAACTGTCCCCATTTCTCCGCGCCCGCGCCCCGTACAGATAATAGGCAGAAAGCCGTTGGCTCGTAGTTGGGCAATGGCTGTTTTGTTGTCTGCTGGGACTTGTCCTTGGCTATCAACCAAGGTGCCGTCAATATCAAAAAATACAAATCCGTTGTAAGTCATTTGCTTCTCCGTCTCTTTTAGGGTGCTGAAGTTCCACGTGAAACATGAGAGAAATGGGAAGTACGATGCTGTTTGACCTCTTCTTTCAAGTTTTCGAGCAAGGTCGTTTCTTCTGTCAGCTCAAGTAACTGGAGACCTTTCTGGATAAGGTCGTCATCTCCTTGGCAAATACCCAGGCGAACCTGGGCAAAGCCGAGCTTGTCGTATCGTTTTGTTTGCTTGGCGAGCGGTAAGATCATCTCGGTGATACGCTGGCAATCGTCAAGGCGATTGTTGTAAAGGTAGATGGTCGAAAGGTTGGCTAAAATGGAGAATTGTGTACTGTGAATTTCTTTGTAATGCTTATACTTGTTGAGACTGGCTAAGATTTTTTCCGTTATATTTTGAATAGTTTCTAGTGGGAAGAAATAAAGAATGACACTTAGTAAATTTAGGTCACTTTCATAAAAAGTATCTCGTTTTTCTAAATCTGTCCATAACTGTTGAGCTAAAACTTGTGCTTGACTACTGATTTTATTTTTTCTAATTTCAATTAGTATATTTGCCATACGCAAAATATTGCTAATGGGAATATCATGATGAGCTTTCAAGTAGTCCTCACACTGTTTGGTTAAATCCAGTAATTGTTCTGTTTCAACGACAGACAAATAATTTTTAAATTGTAAGATGATTTTCATTCTGTGATTTGAATGATAATAATCACAAATATATTCAAATTCCCCAAAGCTCATGTCAATCTGGTGGAGCAGAAATTCCATGGTTTCATAGCTGGGAACGGATTGGTTGCTTTCAAACTTGGAAAGATTGGAGCGAGAAATCCAATCTCCGCAAATCTCTTGCTGGGTGATTCCCTTTGCTTTTCGAATCGTCTTGTAAACTGTGCCAATATCCCAACGCATAGGCGACTCCTTGTGTTAAATATGAAATGTGAAAATAGTGGGCATTTTGTGAATGCCTTTTCATCATATTATATCATATAGATGAAAGGAGAAAAAGTGATGAAGAAAAATACCTTTTCTGTTTCTGCGTTCTATTAAGGACTGTGTGTTCAAACTGTTTTGAAAGTGGTTAATCCTATTTTTCAGAAAATTTCCTATAATTTCCCATTCATGTTATACTAAATGAGATGATTTTTCATTCGTCTGAGGGTCAGATAGCTTGCTTTAAAACAGGTTTGCTTTGTCCGAGG
>NZ_KV811140.1:57801-63014 GCF_001813035.1 Streptococcus sp. HMSC071H03
CAGGTTTGCTTTGTCCGAGGGTCGGACAGCTTGCCTTAAAACAGGTTTGCTTCGTCCGAGCCTCGGACAGGATAAAGAAAAGTCATTCATCTTATCTGAGGGTCAGATAAGAAAAAATATTTTTTTAATAAGGAAAGGATTTTATGCCAAAAGGAAAGTTAGTTAATGTTCAGGTGAGCAGTCTCCGCCATGCGGAATTCACGCAGTTTATCACTCGTTTTTTAGATGATGTGGAGAAAGAAGCGCTCGACTTTAAAAATGAGGATGTCATTACCGCTCTCGTCAAGAAGATAAAGGCAGCTTTGCCTGCTTATCAAGCCTCTCTCGGTCAGATTCGGGCGAGTGAAAAGTCAGCTTCGATTAGTGCGGCTGACGAATTGCGCGACGCTGATTTGCAAGCTCTTCGCGATGCGCTGAAACCTTATCGGGCAGCCAAGCGGGAAGAGGAAAAGGCAGCTTATGCCAGCTTGAAACGCTTGTTTGACCAATACAAAGACGCTCATCAGAAGCATTACGAGGAAGAAACAGCCCTCGTTGTCAGCTTACTGGACAAGCTAAAAACAGCCCCATATAAGGAGCAAGTGGGGACTTTAGCGCTTGGGAAATTCGTTGAAAATCTGACCGAAAGCCACTCGACTTTTGAACAACTTTTTGCTTCTCGCTCCCAAGAGAAATTGCAAAAAGTGAGCTATGATGTCAAGCGATTGCGCAAAGAAGTAGCGACGCCTTACCAACAGTTGGCGGACTATGTAGTGATTTTGCACCAAGTCAAAGACGATAGCTTTTATGCGACCTTCCTTTCCGTGCTCAATAACAGCCGCAAGCACTATGCGGATGTCCTTGCCCGTCGCAAGGGTAAAGAGCCTAAAGCAGAAGCAGGAAAAGTAGCAGAAATCAACTAACATTTCTCCTTCATCTTACTTGAAGTTTGTCTGTCAGAGTGGTAGGATAAAGACGGAGAAGAGGAACGAGCAGAAAATTAGAAAGTGTGATGGGATGATAAGATTTCATTTTAATAACGAATTTTGGTTTCGGTGGCGGTTTTATCTGTTGAGCATGATGATATTCTTTTCCTTGGTTGTTGAACCTTATCCGAAATTGAACGTGTTCAATGTGATTTATTTTGCTGTGTTGGGAACATTTTTGCTCTTGCAGATTTTTGTGCCAGAGTGTTCGCATAAGCGATCCTATCCAGTAGGCAGCTATCACTTTAACTGGGAATTTTATAATGACATTTCCTTGTATCTGATGATTTATTTTTCGTACTCCTTCTACTCTGGTCCGAGAAGCAGCCACGATGTGTTGTACTGGATTTTTCTGGTAGCAGATATTCTGATTATTTTCAGTTTTCTTATCAAAAAAGAAAAAGAAGAGAAGAGTGAAGAATAAGATTGCGGTAGCTTCAGTTTTCTATTTCATTCTACAGACATCTATTAAACACCTCCAGAAAATGGGGGTGTTTTGTTTTCTTTAAGTTTTCTTTAGCTTTCTTTTAAGGATTTGCCCGTAAACTACGTAGATAAAGAACGACAAAGGAGAGCAATCTCATGGCTAAAAAAACATTTAAAGATAAATTTCAACGGATAGAAACCAAGTACGTCATCTCAAAGGAAACGTTGGCAGATTTGCTACAGGAGTTTGAAGCGTATATGGCAGAAGATGAGCATGCCTATTCAACGATTGGCAACCTCTACTATGATACGCCGACCTATCAGATGATTCGGGAGTCTTTGGAGAAGCCTTATTTCAAGGAAAAATTGCGCGTGCGCACCTATGATGCCAGTCCTCAGGCTGATAGCCAAGTCTTTTTAGAAATCAAGAAAAAAGTGTGTAATGGCAAAGGTAGCAATTCTGGTGGACGGTGATGATAGACAAAAGAGGCTGGGAGAACCCAACCTCTTTCGTTTGACCTTCGCTTAGTCGTCAAGGTGTGATAGTGTTTTAATTGCTAACCATTGTGATAGGATTAAAACTAAGAAAAATATATGGAATAATAAATCACGTATAATTGGCATATTTCTACAAATAAATAAAGAAATGAAAGGGGAACAAACAAACCAAATAACTTGAATAGTGATGATTCTTTTTTTCATGTTTAGCAACCTCACTTTTTCCTTTTTCAGCCTAAATGTATCACAAAACTAAGAAAAAATAAGTCTATTTTTGAAGGAAAATTTATGATATAATAAAATTGATAACGTTAAAAAACTAGAGCGAAACAACTCTAGTTTTTTTGCATACTCATCCGAAAATCTCTAGAATCTCTGTCAAATTATCAACAGTCCAATCTGGTGCTTCTGCTGGATTCGTTATGTGGTTCAAGTGGCTAAATCCCTGTCGGATCCAAATGGTTTGCATTCCAAGTTGTTTAGCCGGAAGAATATCATTGTCCAAACGGTCGCCAATCATCACAGCGTGTTCAGCCAAACAGTTCGCTTGTTGGAAAGCTAACTCAAAAATAGCGAAATCGGGTTTTGCCAAGCCAACATCGGCAGAGGAAATCACCAGATCAATCCAAGAATCAATACCAAATGTTCTCAATCTTACCAGTAGATTCGGTAATTGATTAGCAAGGATACCAATTGTAGTGTGAGTGAAGAGTTTTCAGCACATTCTTACAATCAGGATAAAGCACCTCTAAATCCGAATTCCAAGCTGGACATCTCAAGCCATAATATTTCAGAGCTTCTACATCGCCTTTTTTATTTTCCATAAAATAGTGGATCATAGTTTGATAAAATGCTGCATAAGAAATATTAGTATCAGCAAGAGCCTGTTTAATCCGCTCTTGATAGGCTTTTTCTTCATTTACCAAAGTTGAGCCAACATCAAAGAATAACCAATCAATCTGTTTCATGCTAAACCTCTAATAAAGATTGATGTCTCCGCTGACAGCTTGGATAGCAAGAGAATCTGTAGAAGTTGATACTTTATGACGGATTGTGTTGCCAACAATTTGGTGGCTTGGCTGGAGCTGCTCAGAAATAGAAATATCTCCATGTACCGTTTCAATATCATAGCTAAAATCATGGTGCAACAAATGAAGCGTAACATCTCCGCTTGTTGTTTGAATAGAGGTTTTACCAGCAATTTCTAAAGAATGCGTGTCGAGATCACCTGATACAAGAGTAATTTTACAATCTGTTAATTTGGCATGTGCCAGATGGATATCGCCACTAGTAAGGGTCACATCGGTTTGTTGTAATTGACAATGCCGCATGGACAGATCACCACTTGCAAGTTCAATCGTTCCTTTTTGTGTTTGAAGATGAGATACAGCTACATCACCAGAAGTTGCTTGAAGTGAGAATGATTGAAGAATCTTGCCATTCGGGATTTGAATGCAGATGGGATGATTATCAAAACCGTTTTTCATGACATTAATAATCCAGTCCAAACCACTATAATGCGTGTTGCCTTTTTCTGTAATGTGCCACTTCTCGTTTTGAACAGTAGAAATGATTTGATTGTTGCCTTTTCCATTATAGTATTTGATGTGGAAAAAATCATCAGGTGAAGGCTCAATCAGAATATCTTGCGTGGTGACATTAATATGCAATTCAGAGATTGTTGCATAGTCTTCAAAGATATAAGCATTGTCGGTATATGATTGGTGATTGTGTGCAGATGACTGGTGTTGAGGACGAGTTGACGTTTCTTCTGCTTGATTTGATGAAAGTGAGCGAATAATCTCTTCTGCTGCGTCTTTGGGATCTCCCAACTCCTCAATGACTTGTGCTTCATTTTCAGGTCCGGCTTCTTCAAAGTATTCCGTAAAATAATCCATTGCTTCTTTATAGTCTGCCTCAGGTAATGTTTTTAAGTATTTCTCTAATGCGGCTAAATAGTCAGTTTTTGTCATGGCGAATGCTCCCTTCTATGATACCGTTGACTGTCGCTGTATATAACTCCCACTCCCTTTTAAGGATGTTTAACTGCTTTCGTCCCTCTGGAGTAAGGGAGTAATACTTCCGTTTTCGACCTTGATATTCTTGTGAATAAGTCGTTAAATAACGATTTTTTTCTAACTTTTTCAAAAGAGGATATAAGGTTGATTCCTTGATGTTGGCAATCAATTTAATCGTTTGGCTAATCTCATAGCCATAGGAATCTTCACTTTCCAAAATCGCTAGAATGAGAAATTCAATCAGGGTAGAAG
Organism: Streptococcus sp. HMSC071H03; assembly: GCF_001813035.1. Classification (NCBI taxonomy): domain Bacteria; kingdom Bacillati; phylum Bacillota; class Bacilli; order Lactobacillales; family Streptococcaceae; genus Streptococcus; species Streptococcus sp. HMSC071H03. The sequence goes on from NZ_KV811140.1 coordinate 61,961, forward strand.
ATGTTGGAAAATACATGAGCCACCTCCTATGTATAATATTTTTATATATAATTTTTCTATACATAGTATAGTGCTTTTCACTTTCAAAGTCAAGAAAATATATAAAATTTTTATATATTTTTAAAATGTAAGTCTAAAACTATTTTCTTTTCTAGTTTTTTGAGACAGCACATCTGTGATTTCCCTAGGTTTGTTGTAAATAAACCTTAATTCTAGCTTAATTCCTCAATTAAAGAATGTTTTGTATTGAAAAATAGCGTTAGAAAATGGTAAAATATATTAAGTCTTATCTAGAAGTAAGACAAAAGTGATGAATATGATGAAAAAACATAAAATAATTTTTAAATTTCTTGGACAGACGCTGCTTTATTTTGTGATATTTCTAGCGTTGCTTTATTTCTTTAATTATCTTGGTCAAGGCCAAGGTGGTTTTATCTATAATGAATTTTAGGAGCAGACTGTGACCAATTCAGTAATTAACGACATGATTGAAACGATTGAGTATTTTGCTCAGTCTCAACCAGATTTTCCAGTTTACAATGTTCTCGGAGAAGTTCATACTTATCATGATTTGAAAGTGGACTCGGATTCGCTCGCTGCAAAGATTGACAGCCTTGCGCTTCCTGAAAAGTCACCAGTGGTAGTGTTTGGTGGGCAAGAATACGACATGCTGGCAACCTTTGTAGCTTTGACGAAGTCAGGGCATGCTTATATTCCGATTGATAGTCATTCAGCTCTGGAGCGCGTGACAGCGATTGTGGAAGTGGCACAGCCTAGTCTCATCATTGCAATCAATGACTTTCCGCTGAAAGATGTGAACATACCAATTCTTGACTTGGCAGCAGTTCAAACTGCTTTTGCAGCCAAACATCCTTACGAAATTACACACCCTGTTAAAGGTGATGATAATTACTATATCATTTTCACTTCGGGAACGACTGGAAAGCCAAAGGGTGTGCAAATCTCGCACGATAATTTGCTCAGTTTTACCAACTGGATGATTACAGATAAGGAATTTGCGACTCCAATTCGTCCGCAAATGTTGGCGCAGCCA
>NZ_KV811140.1:63114-71793 GCF_001813035.1 Streptococcus sp. HMSC071H03
CAAATGTTGGCGCAGCCACCTTATTCTTTTGACTTATCGGTTATGTATTGGGCGCCAACCTTAGCACTTGGAGGCACACTTTTTGCGGTTCCGTCTGCCATTACGCAAGATTTCAAGCAGTTATTTGAAACTATCTTGAATTTGCCGATTGCCATTTGGACATCAACACCGTCTTTTGCAGATATGGCGATGCTGTCTGAGGATTTCAATGCTGAAAAAATGCCAGGCATTACGCATTTCTACTTTGACGGAGAAGAATTGACGGTTAAAACGGCTCAAAAATTGCGTGACCGTTTTCCAAATGCACGTATTATCAATGCTTACGGTCCGACAGAAGCAACTGTGGCTCTATCTGCTGTTGCTATAACGGATGATATGCTGACAAATATGAAACGCTTGCCGATCGGCTATACCAAAGCGGATTCTCCAACTTTTGTGATTGATGAAGACGGAAACAAACTGCCGAATGGTGAGCAAGGAGAAATCATTATATCTGGACCAGCTGTATCAAAAGGCTATATGAACAATCCAGAGAAAACAGCCGAAGCATTTTTTGAGTTTGAAGGGTTACCAGCTTATCATACAGGTGATGTTGGTACTATGACAGATGAAGGTTTACTGCTTTATGGCGGTCGTATGGATTTCCAAATCAAGTTCAACGGTTTTCGTATTGAATTAGAAGATGTTTCCCAAAACCTGAACAAGTCTCAATATGTGGACTCAGCTGTGGCTGTACCGCGTTATAATAAAGATCATAAAGTACAAAACCTTCTAGCCTATGTCATCCTGAAGGACGGGGTTAAGGAACAATTTGAGCGTGAGATTGACATCACCAAAGCTATCAAAGAAGATTTGCAAGATATTATGATGTCTTATATGATGCCTTCCAAATTCCTTTATCGGGATTCCTTGCCATTGACACCAAATGGTAAGATTGATATTAAAGGTTTGATTAGCGAGGTCAACAACCGATGATGGATTTCATAAGACAGCTTCCTCACTTGGAACCGTACGGGGATCCGCAGTATTTTGTTTATATCATTTTAGCCGTTTTGCCAATCTTTGTTGGTTTATTCTTCAAAAAAAGATTTCCCATTTACGAAGCTCTGGTCAGCTTTGCTTTTATCATTTTTATGCTGACTGGACCAAAGTTAACGCAAATTTATGCGCTACTGTTTTACGTTATTTGGCAGATGATTTGGGTTTGGTCTTATAAAATTTATCGAAAAACGGGAGATAGCAAATGGATTTTCTATTTGCACATTGCTTTGTCTATCCTGCCGCTTTTCTTTGTAAAGGTAACGCCGGCTATTTATGGTCATCAATCATTATTGGGCTTTTTAGGAATTTCCTACTTAACTTTCCGTTCAGTAGGAATGATGATTGAGCTTCGAGATGGTGTGCTCAAAGACTTTAGTTTATGGGAATTTTTACGTTTCATGCTCTTTATGCCAACTTTTTCAAGTGGGCCGATTGATCGTTTTAAGCGGTTCAATCAAGATTATGAAAATATCCCTGAGCGTGATGAATTGTTGGATATGCTTGAGAAATCAGTGCATTATATCATGCTAGGTTTCCTATATAAGTTTATTTTAGCACATATCTTCGGCTCTATGATATTACCGCCTTTGAAGCAGTACGCATTACAAATGGGTGGTTGGTTTAATCTACCAACGCTAGGAGTAATGTATATCTTTGGACTGGATTTGTTCTTTGACTTTGCCGGCTATTCAATGTTTGCCCTTGCTATTTCCAATCTAATGGGAATTAAAAGTCCGATTAACTTTAATAAGCCTTTTATTTCGCATGATTTGAAAGAATTTTGGAATCGTTGGCATATGAGTTTATCATTTTGGTTCCGTGACTTTGTCTTTATGCGTCTGGTTACAGTACTTATCCGAAACAAAGTTTTTAAAAATCGGAATACCACTTCAAGTGTAGCTTATATCATCAATATGCTAGTCATGGGCTTTTGGCACGGAGTCACTTGGTATTATATTGCTTATGGACTCTTTCACGGTCTAGGACTCGTTATCAATGATGCTTGGGTGCGAAAGAAGAAGATCATCAATAAAGAGCGGAAAAAGAAGAATTTGCCACCATTCTCAGATAACACATGGACACAAGCAGTGGGGATGTTTATCACCTTTAATGTTGTAATGTTTTCATTCTTAATCTTCTCAGGATTTTTGAATGACTTATGGTTTAAAAAATAAAAAAGGAGTTCTCTAATGGACGTAAAAGCAGAAGTATTAGAAATTATTGATGATTTATTTATGGAAGATGTATCAGACATGATGGACGAAGATTTGTTTGATGCAGGAGTTCTGGACAGTATGGGAACGGTTGAATTGATTGTTGAATTGGAAAACCGTTTTGACATTCATGTTCCCGTCTCAGAATTTGGTCGTGATGATTGGAATACTGCTAATAAAATTATTGAAGGCGTAACGGAGCTGCGCAATGCTTAAACGATTGTGGCTCATTTTAGGCCCAGTTTTCTGCGCCCTTTTGATGGTGGTGGCTTTACTATTTTTCTACCCAACCAAGCAACAACATGATTACCAAGCTGAAAAGCGCTCAGCTGTTACTTTGACGGCGGGAAGTTTCAAGGGAAGAACGCAAAAAGTACGTGCTTTGACAGATAAGAAGCACCGCTTTGTTCCTTACTTTGGTTCAAGTGAATGGCTGCGCTTTGACAGCATGCATCCTGCGGTTTTGTCAGAAAAATATAAGCGTAATTATCGTCCGTATTTTTTAGGACAACGAGGAGCCGCATCTCTTACGCAATATTTTGGCATGCAGCAAATGCTTCCGCAGTTAAAAAATAAGCCAGCTATCTATGTTGTCTCTCCCCAATGGTTTACTAAAAAAGGCTACAGTCCAGCAGCATTTCAACAATATTTCAATAGTGATCAATTGACTAGTTTCTTGCGCCAGCAAGAAGGAGACATTGATGCTCAATATGCGGCGAAGCGCCTCCTGCAACTGTATCCTACGGTGGCTATGAAAGACAATGTAAAAAAAATAGCTAATCATCAGAAACTGTCAAACTTTGACAAACAGTACATCCGTCTTATCAGCCGTTTAAATAAACGTGAGGATGCCCTTTTCAGTTCTCTTTTTACCGAACGTAATGAGAATTATGAAAAATTGGTACAGCCTCAAATTAAGCGTTTGCCAGACAAATTTTCTTATCAGGATTTGGAAGAATTTGCGACAAAAGATGCTCAAAGAAACACGACTAATAATGATTTAGGAATTGATAATAAATTTTATAAGCATCGCTTGCGGAAACGTATTAAAAAGTTTAAAGGAAAGCAAGCAAAGTTTTCTTATACCAAATCTCCCGAGTATAACGATTTACAACTTGTTTTGAAGCAATTTGCCAAGTCAAAAACGAATCCAATCTTTGTTATTCCCCCTGTCAATGCAAAATGGATGGCCTATACTGGTTTGAGTCAAGAAAAGTATCAACAAGCGGTGAAGAAAATTCGTTATCAGTTGGAAAGTCAAGGTTTTACCAATATCGCGGACTTTTCAAACGATGGTGGGAAGCCCTACTTTATGCAAGACACCATTCACATGGGCTGGCTTGGCTGGCTGGCGTTTGATAAGGCCGTCAATCCCTTTATTTCCAATCCTAAGCCTGCTCCGACTTACCAGATGAATGATCGATTCTTCAGCAAAGAATGGGCAAATTATGACGGAGCAATTGAGAATTTTAAATAAGAAAAAGAAAACACGAACACAAATTAACTAGTTGGTTGCTAGTTTGCTTGTCCGTGTTTTTTTATATGGGGAACTAGAGAATTTTATGAATCTGTCAGCTTTTCTATTGTATTTTGGCAAGATAGCTGTTAATCCAAGACGTATTGCTCAATTGCTTGAGCGACACCATGATTATTATTGGTGTGGGTAACGGCTGCAACCTGCTCTTTGACTGCTTTAGGAGCATTTCCCATAGCCACCCCTAATCCGGCCAATTTCAGCATGGGGAGGTCGTTGAAGTTATCACCAATTGCCATGACTTGCTGGAGAGAAATGTGATAAAAATGAGCAATCTCTTGAAGAGCATTTTCCTTAGAAACCTGTTTAGCTGTAACTTCTAGATAATTCTCTTTTGAAAGATAAAAGGCTGTTTTAGGAAAATTTGTGTTTTGCAGATAGTCGTGAAGATTTTGGATGGTGGCTGCTTCACCTATCAGAAGAAGTTTGTGAATAGAAGCACGATCTTCTACAACAGAGACTAGAGATTGAAGGATGGGATTTTCACCGGTAATATCTGCTTCCTCCTGAACCCATTTGTCAATCTGTTCAGCAAACCAATCCTTTCCTGAATAGAGATTGATAGCTACAGCTGGAAACTTCTCTTGGACGAACTCTAGCAGACAACGAACTTCTTTTTTATCCAAAGCGTGTTCCATTAAAACCTCATAATTCTGAGGATTTCCTTTGATGACAAGAGCGCCATTGTAGCAAGCCAATGGATTGTCAATGAGACCAAGCTGCTGTGCGATTGGCTCCATGCCAAGTGGTGAACGTGCAGATGCCAACACAAAAGGAACTCCTTTTTCTTGCAAAAGAGGAAGCTGTATTTTTAGCTGATAATCAACTTGGTGTTGGTCATTTAAAATAGTACCGTCAATATCGCTTATGACAAGGCGGATAGGTCGTTTGTTCATAAAATTTTGTCCTTATAAGCATGATATCATTGTGGGTTGATAACCAGAATGTTCATTTTTCTTCTTTGTTATTATTTTAACATAAAAAAGATTTTTTGAAAGCGGTTTAGCTATTTTCTATTAAGACAAATTTAAGCAAAACAAGGTATATTATAACTAATCCTAAAAAACTTTTTTCATCATAATCTCCTAAACAAAAAAGCAGTCTTTCTCGATTGCTTTTTTGTATGGAATTCATGTTATAATGAAATCATGTTATCAAAAGAATTTAAACACATCATGCAGACAGATACAGTCGCAACGGCTAAGTCCTTGTTAGGTATGCAATTGTGCTTAGACGGACAAGTGTTGGGACGAATTGTTGAGACAGAAGCCTATTTGGGAGCTAAAGATAGTGCTTGTCATAGTGCGCATGGTAAACGAACACCGAAAAACGAGTCTATGTATTTATCTGCTGGACACTGGTATGTCTATCAAATCTACGGGCATCAAATGCTGAATTTAGTCACAAGGGCTGAGAATGTCGCAGAAGCCATCTTGATTCGAGCCTTGGAATTACCAGACGGTACATTGCTTGCCAATGGCCCAGGAAAATTAACTAAATTTGCAGGGATTACCAAGGAATTTGATGGTCAAGGTTTGACCACTTCAAGATTGCAATTGGTAGAAAATGCTGTCCCGTTTCAAATTGGCTCGCGCTCTCGAATTGGCGTGACTTGCACAGATGAATGGCGAGCTGTGCCTCTAGGCTTTTATGTTATGGGCAATCGGCACGTTTCTAAAATTTCGAAGGTAGGTTTATTGCCAGATGCTAAGACATGGAAAATAGATAATTAAAAAAACAGAGTGGAGAAAAGAGCCCAACAACTGAAAAAGGTTCACTCTCCATTCTGTTTTTGATTTTTATAAAATTTTATCAGATTTTTCTACATAAAAGAGGGCAATAATCATAATGATTGTAAGAATGAGCAAGACACATACAGCAGGTAGCCAAGAATGGAAGAAATCGGCACTATAACCAAATAGAGCTGGTCCAAAAGCGGCTAGTAAATAACCACCTGTTTGTGCTAAGCCAGATAGCTGAGCAGTTTGTTCAGGGCTACTCGTTTTTGTTGAAAAAGTAACCATAAGATATGGGAAAAGAGCACTCACAGCTGACCCAATAAGGATATTGGCAATAAGCCAATAAAAGAAATCATTCGTTTGGATTAAGAGCATGCTAATACCAAGGACACCCGCAGCAGAGATAATTGCTAACATTATCATACGATGACGAGGAGACAGCCGTGTTGTCAAGCTAGGAATGGTCATTGAAAAAGGTAGGCTAATCAAGTTAAAGACAGAGGCTAGAACTCCAGCAGAAGCATTTGAAATGCCAGCTTGCGTTGCCATAGTTGGTAGCCAGGTTAGGCAAGTATAAAAAAGCAATGATTGCAAGCCACCAAAAATAATAATAGCCCAAACTTTTTTATTTTTCCAGATAGAGTTACCTTGTTGCTCTTTATTTTTGTTCACTAAGAAATGGTTATAAGATGTATTTGGTAGCCAAATCAAAAATGCTAAAAGACAAACCATTGTCAAAAAAAGAACAAGACCTTGCCATGAAGTTGCTTTTGTTATCGGCACTGCAATAGAAGAAGCAATAGCAGTCGATAACCCCATAGAGGTTACATACATTGTCGTTAAAAGCCCAATCCGATACGGTTGGTTGGCTTGAATGACGCTTGGCAGTAATACGTTAAGCACCGCAATGGAAGCTCCAATGAGAATGGTTCCTATATAAAGAAGTGGTAGATTAAAAATCCGAATCAAAGAGCCAATGGTAAGAAGGGCAAGGACAAGAGTAAAAAGCCGTTCAAGCCCAATTTTGCTCGCCAAACGCGCCGAAAATGAAGAGCAGAGAGCAAACATGATTAAGGGCAGACTGGTCAAAAGACCGAGGGAATTAACTGAAACATGAAGCCCGTTGGCAATGTCTGTTAAGACAGTTGGAAGCGTTGTAAAGGGCGTCCGCAAAGCGACACCCATCATGATAATTCCTGGTAATAAAAAGATAGAATGTTGTTTTTTCATAAATTCTCCTAGAAAGGTTCTTAAAAAATTATACCATAGAGATAGCCAAAATTATAGTCCTATATTAGTGCATTAGCTCAAGATAGTAGGCTGTAATAGTGGCTTCGTCGATTTTATTTCGTTGTCCCAACCACCAAGTAACTGTTTCAATAAAAGTTGTCGTGACATAGTTTTTTAAAAATGGCTCTGGTAAATCAGACTTTTGTGCCAATAACTTTTCGCGAATGAGAGGAAAAAGATAATGCTCTAGCTCTAATTTTAAACGATTGATAAAATAAATATTTTTAGATAATAATAAAGTGGCTATTTTATCTTGGTTTTTCCTGAAATGGTAAAAAATATGAGCTGTTGCGTCAAAAAGTTCGCTTGCTTGGTAGCGCTCAACAAATGTATGTTGGAACAAATCTTGGCACATTTCTTCAAGTAGTGCTTCTTTTGTCTCAAAATGAGCATAGAAAGTCGACCGACCGACATCTGCAAGGTCAATGATTTCTTGAACTGTGAGGGACTCATAGCTTTTTTGATTCAAAAGAGTGAGAAAAGCCTGATAAATGGCTGCGCGTGATTTTTTAACTCGTCTATCCATCGTTTCCGAACAAATCTCCTTAAATGTACACTATCAAACGAAGCATTAGATTTGTTTCTTGTTTCCTCCGTTAAAATAGTAGATAATATAATTGAACAAAGTGTTTTGTTTTGAATACATTATACAATAAATAAAATCAAATCTCAATGTGCGATTAGAAGGAGGCAATAATGAAATCAAGTAAAAATGTCTGGATTGCATTTCTGTTAAATTTTTCTTTTGCAATTATTGAATTTACCTTTGGTGTTCTTTTTAATTCTAGTGCTGTGCTAGCAGATGCGGTGCATGATACGGGTGATGCCTTAGCGATTGGCTTGTCGGCGTTTTTTGAAAAAATTTCCAATAGACGAGGTGATAGAAACTATACATTAGGCTATAAACGGTATAGTTTACTGGGAGCCATGTTGACCTCTACCATTTTGATAGTGGGCTCTATTCTTATTTTGGTTGAAAATGTTCCCAAGCTATTTGCGCCTGAACGGGTAAATTACGACGGTATGCTTATCTTGGGAATTTTTGCAATTGTAATCAACTTTGCAGCCAGCAGGGTGGTTAGTCATGGACATACGCACAACGAATCCATTCTGAGTCTGCATTTTCTAGAAGATATTTTAGGCTGGTTGGCTGTGATCTTTGTATCCTTTATTCTTCGTTTTACAAACTGGTATTTCCTTGACCCATTGCTTTCACTCATCATTTCAACCTTTATCTTGAGTAAAGCACTACCAAAGTTTTGGGAAAATGTTCAAATCTTTCTTGATCACGTACCGAGCGATGTAAATCTGAATGACCTTTATGCAGAAATTCAAACAATCGAGAATATCCAAACAGTCACTCAGCTAAATGTTTGGACAACCGATGGACTAGAAAAATTTGCGATGATTCATATTTGCATGAAACATCCCGAACAACAAGCAGAAACTCAGCAGCTCATTCGCCAACATCTCAAAATGTATGGAATTACAAAAGTAACCATTCAGACAGACGAAAGTTTAGATGAGCACGAAGAATGCTGTATTGGTGGAGAGAATGAGGAATGAGGAGAAAAAAATGGAGCATTCCGCTGTTAAGGAGTTGTTGAAAAGTGTTAAATCTGTTATTAACAAGTTTGAAAAAGAAGACAGCTGAAACCATTATTTCTTGAACATCGAAAAAATAGCTCAGGTTGTCATAGAGATAAGAAACTGCTAAAATATGAGTAGGAAGAATTTAACGAACAGAACCCTTTTGTCAAAGGTTTCTACAAACATATGGGATTTGAAGCGTATAAAGGAATAGTACGTGATGAATAAGGGAATCCCTTGCAACATAGTCAAGTAAATGGACACACTTTTT
>NZ_KV811141.1:0-249 GCF_001813035.1 Streptococcus sp. HMSC071H03
CTCATACGATTGCCTCAATGCATCGCCTCATACAGACAATGTATTACCTCATTACGCATAACAAACTTTTCGATTACACTTTAACCCAAAATTATTAAAGCCGTCTATGCTCTATCATTGTAACACCTTACAAAAAATTTCGCTAGGTATGGTATTGATTTTGTGTACTCTTTTTCCAATCAAAAGAGCCGAAAAGAGCTAGGATAAACTATTAAAATCAAATCAATCATCAATTCTTTGACTGAAAAA
>NZ_KV811142.1:0-32307 GCF_001813035.1 Streptococcus sp. HMSC071H03
GTGACTATCGTCGTTTTGCGATGTTCTTCCGTATTGTAATCGGTATTAATAGAAGCATTAGAAGTATCTTCAACACTCTCTTTAATCGTTTCGCCAGCTTGATTTCTATAATTTACGATAACATTTCCAGTCACTTCAACGTAAGAATTATATACATTGGTTATTCCTAATTTAACTGTACCTGTTATATTATCAGATGACGATACATATTTATAAACTTTACCATTGAATGTTATTCGGTCTTCATGCGTTCCTGTATAACTTTCACCTATAAGTGTGCCTTTAGGTTTGACAGTTTGTGTTTCTGTCAACTTAGTAGTTGTACCTTGAATATAATTGTCAAGTAATACAGTTCCTGCTTTATTATAGCTAAAGAATTTATAACTTAAATTAGGCTTAGTTAAAACGAAAGGTGAAGGCAATTTACTTGTAATTGCTAACCAGTACCCGCTATCAAACTCTGAATCCCTACGCATGGTAAACGAGATAACATCGCCATTATCTATTACACCAGCGATACTAGTCTTATAAAAATCCGGATGGTTATATCTATCTGGGATATTTTGTGTCGGACTACTTGCAGCTAAACGATTATCAGATTGTTTTTCAACATACGAACCAGTTATTTTTACTGGTTTGAAGTTATAGTCTGCTATCCCCTCTTCATGCTTCTTTCCATCAGCACGTATCGTTTTTGACAAACTTGTCAGTGCCAATATAGCTGGAGTTGCTTGCTTAAATTGGATGATATTATCATTCTCGTCATAAAAACGAATTTTTACACCATATTTAGAAGGAGCAGTTAAGTTATAAAAAGTATAAATCCCCTTAGTTGGATCTTTCTCAGCAAAACCGATTATTCCTATCCCATTATTTAAATTTGTTACTTCATAAACAACTTTAGCAATTTTTGTACCATTATAGCTAGAATTTTGTAGATTTGTGTAAGTAGCTGTTATAGTTTGACCTTTGTTAATTTTGGGAATCACAAAATTCCCTGATGCAGAAGTTTTGTATGCAGCTATTGGATTATTAGCAAATGTCCTACCACTACCTATATATTCTTCATATGAGTACGCTCTAGGCGCATCTTGCTGACCAAATTCAGTTGTACCTGTAATTGATAGGTGAGCATTTGGTTCGTTTTCAAATTTCAGTCCTTGAGTTACAACTTCACTAAGATAACCTGGTTTTTGAGTATTACTCTGTGCAGTTGCATAGTCGTTTTTATATTTATCAACTGCCTCCTTTATTTTTTGGGCCTGCTCTTTCTCACGAGTGACAGCCTCAGCTTCTAAAGTTGCAACCTCTTCTTTAATATTCGCAGTTCCAATATTTTCTGTCGTCTCTTGCTTTGCTTCAATCCCATTATTCTTGGCTTCTGTTACAGCGTCTTTTAATTCTTGATTTTCAACTGTTACATTTGGATTTTGATTTTCTGTCTGTGCAGTAGATAGCATTGCTTGAGAAGCGGCTGCAGTAGGTGCTGTTGCAGCTGCTCTACTAGTTGAATTCATAGTAGTAGCTGAATCAGCCTTTGTAGTTGTCAGAGTAGTATTATCTTCTTGTCTAGCCATTTGTGATTGTACAACAAGACTTGTATCTGACGCTTCAGCTATAGGTATAGGTGCTGTTGTTTTAGGACTTTCAATATCATCAGCCGCCACACTCTTGTGTAAACTAAACATTGCGATTATTCCAAATATAATAACACCAACAGTCCCGTAAATTTTATTTTTACGAATTGAGCCATGACCTTGAAGTTCATTATTTTTTCTAAACATGCTAGTATCCTTTTTATAAATTATTTATCTTATCTATTCCTGAAGGTATAACTATATATGGAAATAGAAGAATTTCATTACTAATTACAACTATATTATTACTTGTAATCACGTTAAAGATGTCATTATACATTATACTTTGATAATTGGAATAATTCAACTAATATGATACTAAAATACATGAAAAACACATGTAAAATGTACTTAAAATAAAGATAGCTGCAAAATTGTTCACAGCTATCTTATAATGAGATGAAGATTGTTCGTTTTATCTACATTTCTTTTGTTGTTTTCAAATTATCATTTCCAAAAGAAAGACCCGTACCATGAGGTAGGGACTTTCAATTCTTATTTCGCAATTGGGTAAACAGAAACTTGTTTTTTATCGCGACCTTTGCGTTCAAAGCGTACAACGCCTTCAACTTTTGCAAACAAAGTGTCATCTCCACCACGTCCAACGTTGATACCTGGATAAATGTGAGTACCGCGTTGACGATAAAGAATTGATCCACCAGTTACAGTTTGTCCGTCAGCCGCTTTAGCTCCAAGACGTTTTGCTTGTGAATCGCGTCCGTTAGATGTAGAACCTCCACCTTTTTTATGGGCGAAAAGTTGCAGATTAGCAAGATTCATTTTCAACATAATGTTTTTCCTCCGTGTTAGTTTTCTGTGATAACTCTTGTTTGGACGAACTCAGATGAGTCCTCCGATAAGTTTGCCATACCTAAGAAGAATGATTCAAAGAAAAGTTGAGTCATTTCTCTTTGGTGAGGTGGAATATCCGTAGGAATCTCTACTCGTAAAAATCCACCTTCTTCTTCGTTTAATTCTAAGATTGGTTCATAGCCTGCGAATTTTTCAATCGAATTGATGAAATTTATGGCAAGCGTAGAAACCGACGCACACACGACATCAAAGCCGTATTCGCCACTTTCGGCGTGTCCAGTAATTTCTGCACTCCTCAGCTCACCATCCTCGGCTCGTTCAAAGACTGCTTGTATCATGTGCTCTCCTTAAAAATTAAGCGTTGATTGCATTGATGACAACCTTAGTATATGGTTGACGGTGACCTTGTTTACGATGGCTACCTTTTTTAGGTTTGTACTTGTAAGTAACGACTTTCTTTTGTTTTCCCTGTTTTTCAACAGTTCCAACAACAGTAGCTCCAGAAACAAGTGGGGTTCCGACAACAGTGTTCTCACCACCAACAAGAACAACTTCGTCAAATGTTACATCTTGACCAGCTTCAACGTCCAATTTTTCAACGTAAACTGCTTGACCAACTTCAACTTTAACTTGTTTGCCGCCAGTTTTAATGATTGCGTATGTGCTCATTATGCACCTCCTATGAATTTTACGGGTTTCCCCTAATTTTGTGAAGACTCGCCTAGCATCGTGGGACGAACCACTTATGACGATGTTCGAGCGGTTGCACAGGCTGTGCATAGTCAACTCTATAAGTATAGCATTTCTGATAGCCTTTGGCAAGTATTTTTTATCAAAAGACTAACTCAGTAGCTTTTAGTAATTTTTAATAATTTCCCAGAATAACTTTCAATCTCAAAATCCGTTCTTATTACAACAATCCCTCAATCATTTCATCCACCTCGTCTGTTTCTGCTTCTGGTGTAATTTCAGTAATGATGATACCAGCAACAGCACGTTCCACTAAAGCATCCACATCCATACGTGCTTCGTATTGCTCTGCATTTTTTATCTTTGGATTGGTTTTCGGACGATCTGGGGCAAAAATGGTACAGCAATCTTCAAAGGGCTGAATTGAGATATTAAAGGTATCAATCTTTTCAGCAATGTCAATGATTTCCAGCTTATCCATGGTCACAACTGGGCGAATAATTGGAGTGTTAGTGACAGCATTGATTGCTTGCATGCTTTCTAGCGTTTGGCTGGCAACTTGACCAAGGCTTTCTCCGTTGATGATAACGAGCCCACTACGTTCTTCACGAATGCGATCTGTAATGCGCATCATAAAGCGTCGAGTTAGGGTCATCAGATAAGCTTCTGGTGCTTTCGCTTTAATTTCTTCTTGAATTTCTGTAAATGGCACTTCAATAAATTGAATATTGCCACCAAATTTGGTTAATTTGCGCGTCAAATCTTGCGCCTTTTTGAGAGCACCGGGACTTGTATAAGGGGGGCTAGCAAAATGCACCGCTTCAATATCCACCCCGCGTTTTAGAGCTAGATAGCCTGCAACGGGTGAATCAATCCCACCTGACAACATCAGCATGCCTTTTCCAGATGTTCCGACAGGAAGACCGCCTGCTCCACGAATCGTTTCATAGGACAGATAGGCTGCTTCTTCGCGGATTTCTACTTGCAGTGTAATATCTGGCGTTTTCATCTTGACTTGAATATGTGGAATCGCATCAAAGACTGCATTTCCCAAGGTCTGGTTCAATTCACGACTATCCAATTCAAAATTGTGGTCACTGCGTTTGCTGGCAATCTTGAAAGTCATCCCCTCTTTATAAATTTCTTTCATAATTGTCTGCACCGCTTCAACCAAAGCAGGAACTGATTTTTCAATCTTATAAGACGGAGAGAAATTTTGAATCCCAAAAATTTGTTTAAGCGATTCTGCAACAGGTTGATAGTCCGTTCCGTGAAGATAGACATGTGCACGATCTCGGTCTGCTTTCACATGCACATCTGGGTAAACAGAGAGGACTGCTTGCATATTGCGTTTCAATTTGTTAATAAAACGCATGCGATTTTTTCCTTTGGTTGAAAGCTCGCCGTAACGAACCATAATTTCTGAATATTGCATTGTTTACCTTACTTTTCTAGTTTTTTCATAAATGAGTTTAAACGTTGTTAGGAATTGCTCAATCTGACTCATGTCATTATCGGCATCCAGACTAATTCGCACAGCCGTTTGAGCTAGGGATTTTTCAACACCCATAGCTATTAATGTTCCAGCTGGTTTGCCAGCTTTAGAGGAACAAGCACTCGTAGTAGATATATAAATGTCATACTCTTCAAAAGCATGAACCACTACTTCACCTCGTACGCCTTTAATTCCAAAAGTCAGGATATGGGGCGCAAACTCATCTATTCCTGAAAAAATCGTCACATTAGGGTATTTCGCTAGCTCTTCTAGGATAATCTCTTTCATTTTTGCGGTTCGTGTGGTGAAAGTTTCCAAATTTTCCATAGATATGCGCAAGGCTTTTGCGGTTGCTGCAATACCCGCCAAATTTTCAGTCGTAGAACGCTTGTCTGATTCTTGACCGCCACCATTCAACAGCGGACTGATTTTCTTACCAGACTTGATATAGACAAAACCAACACCCCGTAAGCCATGAAATTTATGACTGGAAAATGTTGCAAAGTCTACGCGATCAGTTAAATAATTTTCCGTTGGAATCTTGGCCATGGCTTGAACCGCATCCACATGAAAAGAAATAGTTGGCTTGTCCGCTAAAAGTTCTGAAATAGCTGCAATTGGTTGAACAGAGCCGATTTCATTGTTGACCGCCATAACTGAAATTAAAGTCGTATCCGATCGGATAAGGGTAGCTAATTTTTCAACATCTACAAAACCTTTTTTATCAACAGACGCAAAATCCACTTCAAAACCTTGCTGCGTCAGCCAGAGAGCGGATTCTTTCACTGCTGGATGCTCAATAGCAGACACAATGATATGCTTGCCATAACGCGCTTTTTCAAAAGCCACACCCTTGATAACCCAATTATCGCCTTCCGTCCCTCCAGACGTAAAGAAAATCTCTTGAGAGGATTTACCGAGAAGCTCCGCAATTTGCCTGCGAGATGCATCTAACAAGCGGGTCGCCTGATTGCCCAAACTGTGGAGACTAGAAGGATTTCCCCAAATTTTAGAAGCAACTTCTGTATAGGTAGCCAAAGCCTCTGGGTAAGGCTTGGTTGTTGCTGAATTGTCTAAATAAATCATCTTAAACCTCTCCATTTCAATACTCCTATTGTAACACGAAAAAGAAATGGGGACAACAGCAAAACTTGAAATGAAAAGGCCCTCCAAGTTTTGGCTTGGAGAGCCGTAAAGGTTAATCATAAAATTCATGCAAGAGAGCAGATAGTTCCTGTTGTTGTTCGATGAGACTTTGCCCGATTGTCGTTGATTTTATCAAAGTTCGCTCACGGACATGCTCAATCACTTTCTTCAAGGATGAGAGATCCACAGCCTTCTCAATCATTTTTTGCACATTTTGAAAAGGTTGGTGTGTGACAATTTGAAAACCATATGAATTATTGAGCAAGGAATAACCAGCAATACCCGTTTTCTTTTGGTAGGCTTCACACAACCCACCGTCAATGACAAATAGCATGCCTTCTCCTCGGATTGGAGATTCGCCTTTCAATGTTTTTACAGGTGTATGCCCATTTACAATCCTAGAATCTTCAGAAAAGAGCCCGAATTCTTCCAAAATCAACTTGCAAATCTTAGCAGAATTCCGATAGGAGAAATAGGGATTTTCCTTTTCAACGTGCGTTTCCTTATCCTCAATAAAATAACGTTCTAGGGTGGTCATCTTGTCCTTGCCAAACAAGGGAGATAGTTTTCCATTCCAACAGTACCAGATAAGATCCGTTGAGAAATCGTTCTGAATCTCTGGATTTTTAGAACTTTCTCGAATGTGGTATTCAAAAAAGTCGAGCAATTCTTTACCAGCATAGCGAATTTCATTGATCTGCAAAGGTTGAAAATCTCCAGACTCTTCCAAAGGAATGCAACCATGAAAAAGGAGATGACTGTTATAAATTTTATACATGGAGCCCTTGTTCATCAAAAAAGAAATGTGGTTCTTGAGCTGAATAGAATGCTGGAATGAATCCAGCAAAGTAGCAACCACTTCTTCTTCCTCATCTGTCAGCTGATCTGGCTGTTGAGGATTGATTGTTTGAAAGCAAGTATTAGCTAAAAAATGCTTCTTTTCTTCAACTAGAATACTCTCTTCCCAGTAATCAATCTTATCAAGAGTAAGATGTTGAGCCATATCAAACTCCGGTCGCCTTTTAATCAGTTGATTTTCCAATTTAAACTGAATGATTGCTAGTGCTTGGTGAACCTTTTCCAGCTGGAGGATTTCTTTAGGAGAATAGCTATCGCTTCTTTTTCCTAATTTTGGTTTGAACTTTGCATTTTCAGAATAAGTCTTTTCGGCAAAAAGAACGAGCGGTCTTAGATTGAGACCATAAGCTCTCTCAATATCGTAAAGATAGCCATATCTAGCAGCTATTCGCAAGAGAATAAGCAAGCATTCTTTTGATCCGAAGAAAGCCCCCATCCAGATAATATCGTGATTGCCCCACTGAATATCAACAGAATGATAAGCCATGATTTCATTCATTACTTTATCTGCGGCTGCCCCTCGGTCAAAAATATCGCCGACTATATGAAGATGATCAATGATTAACTGCCGAATTACTTTTGCTAATGCCGAAATAAACTGACTTGCCTCACCTAGATCAATCAAATAGTTCTGAATCGTTTCAAAATAAATATTACTATCCGGCAGATTGCGATCTGTATAGAGCAATTCTTCAATCACATAAGCATATTGTGGCGGCAAGGCTTTCCTTACTTTAGAGCGTGTGTATTTGGCTGCTACAAAAGCTAGCAAAGTCAACAAGTTTTGAATAATTTCTCCATACCATCTTTTATCTTTCAAAGGATAAAGAAAACCATCGCTCAAAACTTCCTGAGGGTAAGCAATCAGCAAGGTCAGCTTGTCTTTTTCCTCTTTTGATAATTTCTCTCCAAAGCAGTCATTGATTTTTTCGTTCAGGTTTCCTGCACAGGTTCTCAAGATATAGTCAAAAGCCTCAAACTCACCATGAATATCGCTAAGATACAATTCTGTTCCTTTTGGCAAATTTAAAATAGCTTCCAGATTGATTAACTCTGTGATGACCTTTTGCTTAGAATCAAACTCTTTTAATAGAATTCGTTTGTATTGCTCCATTCGTTCACCTCATTTCAATACAATACTATATTTAATACTTATTTGAAGACAGAGATTTCAAATGTTCTTCAATAATGCAAGCCGTTTCTTCAATAGATTTATCTGTCATATTGATAACATGTGCTTGATATTTTTGAAATACTTTTTTAGAATAGTCCAATTCTTCATAAATTTTTTCAATATCTGTATAGCTTGTAGTTTGTGTCAAACCAAGCGCATCCAAGCGATTACTTCTCACTTTTGCTAATTTATCTGGGTCACACACCAAGCCAATCATTCTTCTTCTATCTACTTTATCCAAGATTTGCGGTAGCGGAACTTCAGGAATCAGGGGAAGATTGGATACTTTGTAGCCTTTATTGGCTAAATAGATGCTAAGCGGAGTCTTGGAAGTCCGAGAAACCCCTAAGATCACAAGGTCTGACTCCAAAAATCCTTGCGGATTCTTGCCGTCGTCATATTTAACAGCAAATTCAATAGCAGAGATTTTATTGAAATATTCCGTGTCTAAACGGTGCAAGACTCCCGGAACTTCAATCGGTTGAGTACCTGTTTTTTCCTTGATAATCTCAAAAAACGGATTCATCAAATCCAAATAAGATAAATGATTGACCCTGCTAAATTCTCTAGCTGTTGCAGCTAAATGGCTATCTACCAACGTGCTGATAACAACTGCGTCATCTTTGATAGCATCCTGCAAAATATCCAACAATTCAGATTCTTTATTGATAAAAGGAAACCGATAGCTATTATTAAAAATCAAATCTGGGTATTGAGCCATAACGGCTGACAGTAATTTTTGGGATGTTCCTCCCAAAGAATCAGAAATAGCGTAAATGGTAATCTCTTGTTTCATGAAAACTCCTTTTTTATCTATTCACTTCTGCATTTCTAGCTTCTTGGATAATAAAGTCCAACAAAGCTGACTTCGTAATTGTTCCGATAATATGACCTTCATTTTGCTCCTCCACAACAGGCAATGAATCAATGGCGAAGTCCTGCAAAAGTGCAGCTGCTTCAAGAATATTCAAATCCTTATGGCAAGTCTTAATATGTGGCATTCTGGTCATGCAAACGGCTACCGGGGTCACATCAATATTGGCATTGAGGGCAGCCCTTAACAAATCCTTTCGTGATAAAATGCCTAGCAGCTGCTTCTTTTCATCTATCACATAGAGAACATCTGAATCATACATAAATAAAGTAATAATGGCATCTTGAATAAACGAATTGTGCGTCACCAATACTGGTGAGGTCATGACATCTTCAACTTTCTTCTGAAAAGTATCAAAGAAAAAGAGCGTTTCCAAATCCGAACCAGCATAAGTGTAGCCAACTTTCGGACTTGCTTTTAAAATCCCCACTAAGGTTAGAAAGGATAAATCTGAGCGCAAAGTTGCCCTAGACACATCTAGCAGTTCTGAGATTTTTTCACCGCTAACCGGTTGATCTTTCTTTACAATTTCAACGATCTCTTTTTGTCGTTTTGTTAATTTCAACTTTTACTCCTTTTCCAATATCAATTTCAAATCATTATTATGTGTCATATTATAACAAATAAAACTCGTTTGTCAACGATTTATGATTGGTTTTTTCAGTTGACAAACATATATGACGTATATTACAATGTATTTGTCTTTTATTATGACACACATTTAATAAATTGGAGGCAAAAATGGATAAATGGATTTATTCTTTTGAAGAAGGACGCGCTGAAGACAAGGCGCTACTAGGTGGTAAGGGTGCCAATTTGGCAGAAATGACCCATTTGGGACTACCTGTACCTGAGGGATTTACGATTACAACTCAAAGTTGTCTGCGTTATTTAGAAACTCCTTCCTTTTTTGAATCTATTTTAAAAGAGGAAATTTTGAAAGCGATTACTAAACTAGAAACCAAAACGAATAAATTTTTCATGGGGAACGAACCCTCACTACTACTGGTTTCTGTCCGTAGCGGAGCTAAAATTTCCATGCCTGGTATGATGGACACGATTCTCAATCTTGGGCTAAATGACTTGCGTGTTCAGACTTTAGCAGATGCGACAAATGCCAATTTCGCTTACAATTGTTATCGGCGTTTATTGCAGATGTTTGCAGATGTCGTCTACGGCATTCCCAAAGAAGAATTTGACCAATGCTTAGAAAAGACCGAAAAACAATTGAATAAAACAATCAATGACTTTTCAAGAGAAGAGCACCAATCACTTATTCAACAATATAAAGAAGTCTATCAGGAACACTATCAAAATTTCCCACAAAGCCCTAAAGAGCAACTTTACGCTGCTATCAAAGCGGTATTCAAATCATGGAACAACCCACGCGCTAAAGTTTACCGCGAATTGAACCACATTCCACATGATTTAGGTACGGCCGTCAATGTTCAGAGTATGGTGTTTGGCAATAGCGATCAAAAAAGTGGCACAGGCGTTGTTTTCACCAGAAATCCTGCTACTGGTGAACCTCATCTGTTTGGGGAATTT
Source organism: Streptococcus sp. HMSC071H03 (assembly GCF_001813035.1). Lineage (NCBI taxonomy): Bacteria > Bacillati > Bacillota > Bacilli > Lactobacillales > Streptococcaceae > Streptococcus > Streptococcus sp. HMSC071H03. The sequence goes on from NZ_KV811142.1 coordinate 10,236, forward strand.
CTCCTCAATGCCCAAGGAGAAGATGTCGTAGCTGGTATTCGGACTCCAGAACCGATTGACTCTCTTAAACGAATCTTACCACAGGCCTATGAAGATTTTTGCAACTACGCCAAGATTCTTGAAAAACACTACAAAGATATGCAGGATATTGAATTTACCATTGAAAAAGAAAAGCTTTATATTCTGCAAACGCGAAACGGAAAACGGACGGCTAAAGCAAGCTTAAAAATTGCTTTGGATTTAGTAGATGAAAAAATGATTTCAAAGCAAGAAGCTCTCCTACGAGTCAGTCCTTCTACCATTGACCAACTGATTCACCCTGTTTTTGAAGAAAAAGCTTTAACATCAGCTCATCACTTAACTCAGGGACTTCCTGCTAGTCCAGGTGCCGCAACAGGAGAAATTGTCTTTACTGCCGAGCGCGCCAAAGAATTTCATGCACTTGGAAAGAAAGTGATTTTGGTTCGCCAAGAAACTTCTCCCGAAGACATTGAAGGAATGGTAGTTAGTCAAGCAATCGTGACCAGTCACGGTGGCATGACTTCTCATGCAGCTGTTGTAGCTCGTGGCATGGGCACTTGTTGTGTCGCAGGATGCGGAGAATTATCTATCAATGAAGACGGAAAAACACTTGTATGCGGTAAGGTAACCTTAAAAGAGGGAGACATCCTTTCTGTAGACGGCACTTCCGGCAAACTCTACATTGGAAGCATTCCAACCACTATGATTGATAATAATGACGAATTACAGATGTTCCTTTCTTGGGCAGATGAAATTGCACAGCTAACCGTTCGAGCGAATGCTGAAACCATTCAAGATTTGAAAACAGCTATTCAATTTGGTGCCAAGGGAATTGGTCTGGCTCGTACAGAGCACATGTTCTTTGGTGAGGAACGGATTTTAGAAATGCGCAGATTGATTTTATCAACGAATGAAATCGAAACTAAGTCTGCTTTAATGACACTTTGGCTTTCCAAGAAGAAGATTTCTATCAGATGTATCAAACCATTCAAGATAAACCGATGATTGTCCGTTTACTAGATCCGCCTATGCACGAATTTTTGCCAAAAACACAACAGGAAATTGAGCAATTAGCCGGGAAATTGCAAGTACCTCTTGATACACTAACGCGGAAAATCACTTCTCTACAAGAAACGAACCCAATGCTAGGACATCGTGGTTGCCGCTTGGGAATTACACAGCCTGAAATTTATAAAATGCAGGTAGAAGCCATTTTTAATAGCGCTATAAGACTAGCAAAAGAAGGTATGGTCATTAAACCAGAAATCATGATTCCTTTAATCGCAGAAAAGGCGGAGTTGGTTTCAATCAAAACATCTCTTTGTCAGCATATTGATAACATTTTCAAAAAACATCACATGCAGCCATTCCCTTATGAAATCGGTACAATGATTGAACTGCCACGCGCTTGTTTTATCGCAGATCAATTAGCCGAGGAAGCAGACTTCTTTAGTTTTGGTACCAATGATTTGACGCAAATGACCTATGGTTTTTCTCGTGATGATATTGGAAAATTTATCCAGCATTACAAAGAGGGAGAAATCATGTCATTTGATCCATTCCAAACCATTGACCGAGCTGGAGTGGGCGAGCTCATGAAAATAGCTATTTCTAAAGCTCGTCAAGTGAAGCCAGAACTTCCAATTGGCATTTGCGGTGAAGTCGGAGGAGATCCAGCTTCTATTCCTTTCTTCCAAGAGATTGGCATTACTTATGTTTCTTGCTCACCTTATCGCGTTCCTGCTGCACGATTAGCTGTTGCGCAAGCACATCTTTCCTAGTTCCTTCCTTATAAGTGAATCAGCTCTTTCTATCTGCTAACAGGACAGACAAGGATGGAGCTGATTTTTTGTAAAAGGTAATTTTTCAATCAATTTTCAATCGCTTTATATGAAATTTTCAACATTTTGAATTTTTTTAAGACAATTTTAAATAAAGAGGGTATAATGAAGATAAGAAAGGAGATTAGCAACTCACAATGGAAAATTATTCTCGGAAAAACAAAACGGCAAATGCAAAAGAAGAAAAAACGCCTACTCGTCATCATATCAAAAAAGGACTTTCTGCTTTTCAGAAGACCCTTGCTACGATTGGGAGTATTCTTGGGATTATCACTGCAACAATTACAATCTTGACTTTCATGAACAATAATAAATCTGATACCAAGACAAAAAGTAGCCAGACGACACAAACAACTATTATCAAAGAAATTCAGAAAGAAACAACAACAGACGGGGCTAAATCTAGCGACACAACAGCTGCAAGTCAAGGCGAGACAGAAACGAGTAGCGCTAGTTCTGACACCACGCAGTCTAGTAATACATCAAGCGATACTAGCTCTAGTCAGACAAGCAGCACAACGACTGACAACGACACAAATACAACTACTTCAAGCTCTAGCAATTAAAAAAGCGGAAGCGAGACAACCAATCAGACCAAGGTCTAGGAGTTGCTCAACTTCCGTTTTTTTATATTTAATTGCATACTCAATGAAAATCAACAAAGCTGAATGAGCTTCAATGCGTGAATGAACCTAGCCCCCGACTTCAACTAGCTTCCAAAATGTTTTCGATAGAGACCTCAGTTTCTTTATCCGCAGACTTTAACAGTCCGGTGGCTAACAAGGCTCGAAACAATTTTCACGGAGCATTATTTCCGATACATTTTCACTTGAAGATACAAGTCATTATAAATTCCTAGCCACTTAGCACCGAGTTGTTGATAAACTTCTAAGTGCTTCAGAGTTTCCTCATCTGGGTAAAAGGCTTTGTCCTCTTGGATTTCTTTTGGCAGCATCGCCTTAGCAGGCATGTTAGGCGTTGAGTAGCCAACATACAAAGCATTTTTATAGGCATTTTCAGGTCTTAACATAAAGTTAATAAATTGATAAGCAGCTTTTTTATTTTTGACGGTTTTTGGAATAACGATATTGTCAAACCAAAGATTGCTGGCTTCTGTTGGGACAACATAGCGAAGCTTGTCATTCTTTTCCAACATTTGCCGTGCTTCACCTGAAAAACTAACGCCAATCGCCGCATTGTTTTGAATCATATAGCCTTTCATTTCGTCTGCTACAATTGCTTTGATATTCGGTGTCAACGTATAAAGCTTATCAACTGCTTCTTGTAATTGCTTAGTATTTTTAGAATTGAGGCTATAACCTAAAGCATTTAACCCAACACCCATTACCTCGCGCGCTCCATCAATCATCATGATAGAGTTTTTATATTCAGGTCGCCACAAATCACTCCAATGCTTAGGAGCTGTTTTGACTAATTCTGTGTTGTAGACAATCCCAAGCGTTCCCCAAAAGTAAGGAATAGAGTATTGATTTTTAGGATCAAATGATTGATTTAAAAAACGTTTTCCGATATTTTCCAACCCTTTAATTTTTGAATGGTCCAATTTTTCAAGCAAGCGTTCCGACATCATTTTAGAAATCATGTATTCACTAGGAATAGCAATATCGTAAGTTGTCCCGCCTTGCTTAATCTTGGTGTACATGGATTCATTAGAATCAAAGGTTTCATATTGGACTTGGATACCGGTTTCTTTGGTGAACTTCGTCAGTAACTCTGGATCAATATAGTCTCCCCAATTGTAGATGACCAGTTTGTCACCAGAGCCACTTTTTGTCCGACTTTCAATGTGATAACTCACTCCCCAGAGGACAAGGATAATGGCAACAATGCCCATTAAAAATGAATAGAGCTTTTTCATACCACATCCTCCTTCTCACGAGAAATAAAGTAATAGCCAATTACCAAAAGAATACTGAACAGAAATACCAAAGCAGAGAGAGCATTGATTTCTAGCGAAATTCCTTGCCGAGCCCGCGAGTAAATTTCAACAGACAAGGTTGAGAAGCCATTTCCTGTCACAAAGAAAGTCACTGCAAAATCGTCCAAGGAATAGGTAAAAGCCATAAAATACCCTGCAATAATGGCTGGTGTCAAATAGGGCAACATGATTTCTTTTAGCATCTGAATTTGGCTTGCTCCTAAATCATAGGCTGCCTTAACCATGTCATCATTCATCTCTTTTAGCCGTGGTAATATCATCAAGACAACAATAGGGATTGAAAAGGCAATATGACTCGCCAGAACAGATAGAAAACCTAATTGAAATTTGATAGTTGTAAAAAGAATTAAGAAACTAGCCCCAATCATGACATCTGGCGCTACCATAAGGATATTATTAACCGATAAAAAGGCTTCTTGATATTTTTTTCTTGCCTGATAAATATAAATGGCACCAAATGTTCCGATTACTGTTGCAATCAAAGAAGATAGAAATGCTAAGAAAAAGGTCTGCGCTAAAATGAGCATCAAGCGAGTATCACTGAACATATTTTGAAAATGCATCAGACTAAAGCCTGTAAACTTGTTCATATCATCGCCAGCATTAAAGGCATAGCCAATCAAATAAAAAATCGGCAAATAAAGAATTAAGAAGATGACTGTTAAATAAATACTAGCAGTTTTTTTCATCGCTCTCCCCCTTCTTTCGTTGCCCACATGATAACGAGCATGGCTACAATCAAGACAACACCAATGGTTGAGCCCATTCCCCAATTTTGTGTAGTCAGAAAATGCTGCTCAATGGCTGTACCTAGCGTAATAACGCGATTGCCACCGATCAAACGCGTCAGCATAAAAAGACTGAGGCTGGGAATAAAGACAGACTGCACACCGCTTCTCACGCCATTCATAGATAAAGGAAAAACGACACGACGGAAGGTTTCCCAACGATTGGCACCAAGGTCATAGCTGGCATTGATCAGATTTTGATCCATATCCTCTAAAACATTAAAAATCGGCAATATCATAAAGGGCAGCTCAATATAGCTGGCTACAAAAATAAAAGAGAAATCTGTAAACAGGATTTGTTGAGCACCTATCCCAATAAAACTTAAAAATTGATTGACAGATCCATTTTGTCCGAAAATCCCAATAAAAGCATAAGCTTTGAGAAGCAGATTGACCCAGGTCGGCAAGATGATGAGCATCAACCAAAGCTGTCTGTGCTTTAGTTGCGTCAATAAAAATGCAGTTGGGTAACTGATTACTAAAGTGACAACTGTGATAATCCCCGCATATAAAACAGAGTTCAAACTCATTTTGAGATAAGTCAGATTTTGCGAAGCGAAGTAAGTCTTGTAGTTTTCAAGGGTGAAATGACCTTCGATATTGAAAAACGACTGCCAAACAATCATGGCAACAGGCGCCAATACAAATAATAAAATCCAAAGAATATAAGGAGCAACAAAAAGATTAGAGGTTGTTTTCTTCATCGCGCTCCTCCTCAATGGCATTGATTAAGCCAGCTTCTTGCTCTTCCATTTCCACATATTCTTCAATTCGAGCATCGAACTCTTCCTCTGTTTCATTAAGCCGCATGATATGAATGTCTTCTGGTTCAAAGTCCAGCCCAATCTCTTCTCCGACAATGGCCTTGCGAGTCGAATGAATCATCCACTCATTGCCCAATTCATCATAAGCGATAATCTCATAATGCACGCCACGGAAAAGCTGCGTATCAACCTTAACTTGCAGTTTTCCTTCTTCCGGAAGTGTAATCCGCAAATCTTCTGGACGAATGACGACTTCCACCTGCTCATTAGGACGCATTCCTCCGTCAACGGCTTCAAATCGTTTGCCATTAAATTCAACCAGATAGTCTTCAATCATCTTTCCTGGAAGAATATTGGATTCGCCGATAAAGGTCGCTACAAAGTGATTGATAGGTTCATCATATATATCAACAGGTGTCCCTGACTGCACAATCTCCCCGTCATTCATCACAAAAATCCAGTCGCTCATGGCCAGTGCTTCTTCTTGGTCATGGGTGACAAAGACAAAAGTAATCCCTAGGCGCTGCTGCAATTCACGTAATTCATACTGCATGTCTGTTCGCAACTTCAAATCCAGTGCAGATAAAGGCTCATCCAGCAAAACAACCCGCGGTTCATTGACAATAGCACGCGCAATAGCCACTCGTTGGCGTTGTCCACCGGACAATTTACGAATAGAGCGTTTCTCAAAACCATCCAAACGCACCATTTTCAGGACTTCTGCAACCCGTCGCTCTATTTCTTGTTTTTCAACTTTACGCAAACGCAACGGAAATGCCACATTTTCAAAAACAGTCATGTGCGGAAAAAGGGCATAGGACTGAAACACCGTATGCACATCACGTTTGTTGGTCGGAATATCGTTGATTCGGACGCCGTCAAGAAAAACATCACCGCTGGACGCATCCAACAAGCCAGCGATGATATTTAGAATGGTTGATTTTCCTGATCCAGAAGCACCTAAAAGAGTGTAAAACTTCCCTTCTTCTAATTCAAAATTGATGTCTTTTAAGACGACTGTATTATTATCCTCAAAAACTTTTGATACGTTTTAAATTCAATGATTGGTTTGTTCAATTGCCATAAATTCCTTCTTTTTCATAGATTGACAAATTAAAGTCTTGTCCTGACTGATTTTCTTGGAGAATGTTATCAAATTGTACTAAACTATACTTTTATTTCTCACCGATTATTCGGACTTCTCTTTCCAAAGTCACACCTGAATGAGCTTTGACAGTCTCAATCACATGTGCAATCAAATTTTCATAATCAGCTGCTGTTCCATTATCAACATTGACCATAAAACCTGCATGCTTTGTAGAAACTTCTACCCCACCAATGCGATGCCCTTTTAAATTCGCTTCACTAATCAATTGCCCTGCGAAATGCCCTACCGGACGTTTAAAAACAGAGCCACAAGAAGGATACTCTAAAGGCTGCTTCAATTGACGAAGGTGTGTCAAACGTTCCATTTCTTGACGAATCACACGGTGCATTCCTGGTGCTAAGGCAAACTTGGCAGAGATCACCACATCACCTGTCTGTTGAACATAGGAACGACGATAGCCAAATTTCATGTCTTGAGCACTAATATTTTTTATTTCTCCATCCCGTGTCAACACTTTACAAGAAAGTAAAATATGCGAAATTTCACCACCATAAGCACCAGCATTCATAAAGACAGCTCCGCCAATACTCCCTGGAATCCCGCAAGCAAATTCAAAACCTGTCAGGCTATGATGAAGTGCAATATGAGTCGTTTCAATGAGATTAGCACCTGCCTCTGCTTCAATGGTGTAGCCATCTACTGCCACTCCGTTTAATTTGTCAAACATAATCACAAAACCGCGAATACCACCGTCGCGAACGATGATATTGCTAGCATTTCCTAGTACCATCCAAGGAATCTGCTCCCGATTAGCAAATTTTACCACTCGTGCCAATTCATAACGATTTCGCGGAAAAACCAAATAATCTGCAGCTCCACCTACTTTGGTATAAGTGTATTGTTTCAAAGGTTCATCAAAACGGATATCAATTCCGTTTAATTCTGATTTTAACATTTCTAAAGTTGACATTTTCTCTCTCTCTTAAACAAAACTCAATCTATTATACCAAATTTAGCAAATATTTACGATAAATTGAAGAAAAATATTCTTTCAAAAAAGCCCCAAATAATGACAGAACACTTTCTTATAGCTTTCCAGACTATTTAAAAAGTGGATTGAAATCGCGATGCTTGTAAAATCACAATTTGAACTCCACTTTCCTTTTAAATTTTTGTTTTTTCTTTACTCAAACTCCATGTCTTTTCAATATAAGGAGGAAGCTTTATTAGGGTTTCTCGATTGCCTTCAAGTGCAATAAGATAAACTTTCTCGTCCTTTTTGAAAATCCAACTAATCAAGTATTGACCTGATTTCATTATAACATTGACTTGATAGGCTTCGTTACCTGCAACCGCTCCTTTTGAGCCCCAAACTCTATTTACATTTTTATTGTTTTGCCAATTATAATAAATACGATTGGCAATTGTCTGAGCTGTAAACTCTTCTCTTTCTTGAATCTTAGCTTTTTCTTTCGTGTAAGCATTCATAGTTACAATATTGTAGCCAGAACCATCCGTATATTGAATACTGTCGCCACCATCAACATCCCTAAATTTCAACCAATTTTTTGGAATGTCAATATAGCCATAATCATCTGAGCCTACACGTTGCATTTCTTCCGTCTTCACATCTTTTTTCGTAACATTTGATGAACTTGAGCTACTGCTTTCTTTTGCAGATACTTTACTTGACGAAGATGACTGTTGTGATGATTTTGGTTTATTCCCTCCGCTTGAACTACATGCCTCTAGTGTAAAGATAAGGAGTACTGCTAAAAATAAAATCAGCCAGCTCTTTTTCTTCTTCATAACCAATTCCTCCTATCTTTTTATTTTAGCATATTTATTTAGAGTTCACAATTATTTCACGACACAAGAAAAGAGAGCATTCCACTCTCTTTATAACTTTTGTACATATCACTCATCATCCATGCTGAGGACGCTGAGGAACGCTTCTTGTGGCACTTCAACAGATCCGATGGCTTTCATCCGCTTCTTACCAGCCTTTTGTTTTTCCAAGAGCTTACGTTTACGGGAAACATCTCCACCATAACATTTTGCCAAGACATTCTTGCGCAAAGCTTTGATATCTGTCCGTGCCACAATTTTCTGACCAATTGCTGCCTGAATTGGCACTTCAAATTGCTGACGCGGAATAATTTTCTTTAATTTTTCAACAATCAATTTTCCGCGTTCATAGGCAAATTCCTTGTGAACAATGAAGCTAAGAGCATCTACTTTGTCACCATTAAGGAGAATATCCATTTTAACGAGACTCGACTTTCGGTATTCTGAGATTTCATAGTCAAAGCTAGCATAACCACGAGTTGAGGATTTTAGTTTGTCAAAGAAATCAAAGACAATTTCTGCCAACGGGATTTGGTAGATGACATTGACTCGATTTTCATCGATATAGTCCATAGTCACAAAGTCACCGCGTTTACGCTGAGCCAATTCCATGACTGCTCCGACAAATTCCTGCGGCACCATAATCTGTGCTTTGACATAAGGCTCTTCAATGGAATCAATCTTGGTCGGTTCTGGAAATTCGCTCGGATTGGAAACATCAAGGGATTCGCCGTCTGTCATATTAACCTTGTAGATAACCGACGGTGCCGTCATAATCAAGTCAATATTAAACTCTCTCTCCAAACGTTCCTGAATCACATCCATGTGGAGCAAACCGAGGAAACCACAACGGAAGCCAAAACCTAAAGCTTGAGAAGTTTCGGGCTCAAATTGAAGACTAGCATCATTAAGCTGAAGTTTTTCCAAAGCTTCCCGCAAATCATTATATTTATTGGACTCAATCGGATAAAGTCCAGCAAAAACCATCGGGTTCATCTGCTTGTAGCCATGAAGTGGTTCATCTGCTGGATTGTCCGCTAAGGTCACCGTATCTCCAACCCGAGTATCCTGCACCGTCTTGATAGAGGCTGCGATATAGCCAACATCCCCTGTTGCAAGAAAATCTCGTCCAACAGCTTTTGGAGTAAAAATACCCACTTCAGTTACATCAAAAGTCTTGCCATTACTCATGAGCTGAATGGTATCACCTGGCTTCACAACTCCGTCCATCACGCGCACTTGCAAGATAACCCCACGATAAGCATCATAAACTGAGTCAAAAATAAGAGCCTTGAGTGGTGCAGTCACATCTCCTGTCGGCGCAGGAACTTTCTCCACGATTTGCTCTAGGATCTCTTCAATCCCGATACCAGCTTTAGCCGAAGCCAACACAGCTTCACTTGCGTCCAAACCAATGACATCTTCAATCTCAGTCCGAACTCGCTCTGGGTCAGCAGCAGGCAGATCAATTTTATTGATAACAGGTAGGATTTCTAGATCATTATCCAAAGCCAGATAGACATTGGCTAAAGTTTGTGCCTCAATACCTTGAGCAGCATCAACCACCAAAACAGCCCCTTCACAGGCTGCCAATGATCGCGATACTTCATAAGTAAAGTCCACATGCCCTGGTGTATCAATCAAATGAAAAATATAAGTTTCACCGTTCTTAGCTCTATAATTGAGTTCAATCGCATTGAGCTTAATAGTAATACCCCGCTCCCTTTCCAAATCCATACTATCTAAAAGTTGAGCTTGCATTTCTCGGCTGGATACAGTATCCGTTGCTTCCAAAATTCTATCTGCCAAAGTTGATTTACCGTGATCAATATGCGCGATAATGGAGAAATTTCGAATCTTCTCCTGCCGCTTTTTTAATTCATCTAAGTTCATTTTTCTCATCCTTTTCGGGTATTCTATTTATTATAACATAAGGCAGGTGACTTTTACCAGTCTTGAAAAAGCATTCCATATCTCGTTTCATTTGTGCTATAATAAAAGTAAATACATTTACAGAAATGAGGGGGCTATGATTAAATTAATCGCATTAGATATGGATGGTACGCTTTTAAATAGTCAAAAAGAAATTCCCCAAACACATATTCAGGCTATTCATCAAGCTATCGAAAACGGAGTGAAGCTCGTTCTTTGTACAGGTCGTCCCTTGGTCGGAGTGAAACCTTACTATGAACAATTAGGACTGAGCGGAGAAAACGAATATGTCATCATTAACAACGGTTGCTCTACTCATCAAACAAAGGATTGGAAGCTTGTTGATTGGAAAGAGCTAAGTGCGGAGGATATGCTTTATCTGGATAGAATCGCCAAGCAGACTCCTGCCCAACTAACTCTTTTTGACGAAGAACGCTATTTAGTAGTTGACGAAAAACCAAGCGACCTAGTCACCTATGACGCTAGCCTTGTCTTTACAACCCCAACAGAAATCAGTCTCGAAGAAGCTATCAGCGGCAAGAATATCATGTTCCAAGCTATGTTTCTAGCACAGCCTGATGAATTAGACACCTTTGAAAAGCAATTTGCAAGCCAGATTTGCCAGCATTTCAGCGGTGTTCGTTCCCAACCAGTCATTTACGAAGCTATGCCCAAAGGCACTACTAAAGCGACTGCTCTTAAGGAATTAGCTCAACGATTAGATATCAACCCCCAAGAAATTATGGCAATCGGTGATGCCAATAATGACATCGAAATGCTAGAGTTTGCAGGTCTCGGTGTGGCTATGGGGAATTCTAGTGACTATGTTAAAAAACTCGCTGATTACGTTACAGATAGCAATGATGAGAACGGTGTCGCTACAGCTATTGAAAAACTCATTTTAAATAACTAATAGGATGAATCATGAGCTTCTTTTCAAGTTCATGATTTTTATTGAGAATATTGTCATTCTTTCACTATTTGTAAATAGCCTTCCCTCTCAAAATATGATACACTAATTACATCTATGCAAAAAGGAGAACTTATGAACTACCCTACTCTTTTAGAACGTTTTTTGACTTATGTAAAAGTAAATACGCGTTCAGATGAACATTCTACGACAACACCAAGCACACAAAGCCAAGTAGATTTCGCCAATAACATCCTCATTCCTGAGATGAAACGCGTTGGTTTGGAAAATGTATATTATTTACCAAATGGCTACGCTATCGGTACTCTTCCTGCAAATGACCCAAGTTTCACACACAAGATTGGTCTCATTTCCCACATGGACACCGCAGACTTCAATGCAGAAAGTGTCAATCCGCAAATCATTGAAAATTATGACGGTGGCGTGATTCCACTGGGGCAATCTGGTTTTAATCTTGACCCTGTTGATTTTGCTAGTTTAAAAAAATACAAGGGACAAACCTTGATTACAACTGATGGAACAACCCTTCTCGGCTCTGATGATAAATCAGGTATTGCTGAAATCATGACAGCGATTGAGTATCTAACAGCTCATCCTGACATCAAGCACTGCGAAATTCGAGTTGGCTTTGGTCCAGATGAAGAAATAGGTGTCGGAGCTGACAAGTTTGATGCGATAGATTTCGATGTAGATTTTGCTTATACGGTTGACGGTGGGCCTCTCGGAGAACTTCAATTTGAAACTTTCTCTGCAGCTAGTGCAGAAATCACTTTCCAAGGACGCAATGTCCATCCAGGGACAGCAAAAGGACAAATGATCAATGCTCTGCAATTAGCTATTGACTTTCATAATCAATTACCAAATGGTGACCGCCCTGAGCTGACAGACGGCTACGAGGGCTTCTACCACCTTATAAATGTAGAAGGAACTGTCGAAGAAGCAAAAGCAAGTTATATCATTCGTGACTTCGACACAGCAACTTTTGAGCAACGCAAAGAACTGATGCGCTCTATTGCCGATAAGATGAATGCAACGCTTGGAGGTGAACGTGTTCAGTTAGAGCTTAAAGATCAATACTACAATATGCGTCAAGTCATTGAAAAAGACATGACACCTATCAATATTGCAAAGGCTGTTATGGAAAAATTGGGCATCAAACCGATTATCGAACCTATTCGTGGCGGAACAGACGGCTCAAAGATTTCCTTTATGGGCATTCCGACACCAAATATCTTTGCCGGCGGTGAAAATATGCATGGACGCTTTGAATATGTCAGTCTGCAAACGATGGAACGCGCCGTTGATACTATTATTGGTATCGTTTCTTACAAAGACTAACATTCCATAACTCTATCAAAAAACTGCAACTCTCATCAAAGCTGAGTTGCAGTTTTAATTTATCTTCTGCGAATGTATTGCACCATTCTAAAAGTTAAAAATACTAGTAAAATAATAGCTACGAGCCAGATTGTTTTCAACAAATAAAATTGTATCAAATAAGTGGAAACAATCGCTCCTGTCACAAAACTTCCTAATAAAGCAACGAAGAAAATGCCTTCTGCTAAGCAAGTTTTTTCTTTTGCCCGCACATAAGTACCAAAAGCGACCATTGTTTTTTTTGATATTGCCTGTCATAAAAGAATTATTGTAGACAATGCCGTTCACTTCACCAAAAGCTGTTGCCACCAACCCCATACAAAAACCAATCGGTGGAACAATGAAAAGATTGGACACGGTTGCTGGTAGAAATCCTGTAAACCCACAAACCAAAATCAGTGGAAGAATGCTGGATAAGCGCCATAAAGAATTTTCAAAGTTATTTTTGAAAATGGTTAACACAAAAATGCCCAGCATAAAAGCCAGCATCGTTGCCAACTTCACTTCTATTTCTCCTGTCTCATGGTGAATCAATTCAACCGACAAGAAAACAACGTTTCCTGTTTGCCCCGCAACCAATGTCCCGCCTCTTTCAATAAATGTATAAGCATCAATGAATCCCGCACAAAAAGTTAGCAAACAGGCAAAAAATTTCGAACGTGAATGAAATTCTCTTTTTCTTTTTATATTATTTATCATCACCTAAAAAGTCTAGCACTCCCTCACTAGACTTCCTTTCTATTGCTCTCTTGCTTCCTGCAAGATTTTTTCAATTTTTGTTGTAATTAAATCAATCGCTACTGTATTAGAAGCTCCTTCTGGAATAATCACATCCGCATAGCGCTTGGTAGGCTCGATAAATTGATGATACATAGGCTTTACCACACCTAAATATTGCTCAATGACACTATCTAAACTACGACCGCGTTCATCCATATCTCGCTTAATCCTGCGAATGATCCGAACATCATCATCTGTATCAACAAAAATCTTAATGTCCATTAAATCACGTAAGCGTTTGTCCTCTAAAACCAGAATTCCTTCTACAATAAAGACATCCTGTGGGTCTTGACGATAGGTTTTATCACTGCGTGTATGAGCTGTATAGTCATACGTCGGAATATCTACCGAACGTCCTGCCAATAATTCCTTGATTTGCGCAATCATCAAATCTGTATCAAAAGCAAAAGGATGGTCATAATTGGTCTTGATTCGCTCTTCAAACGTCAAATGTGACTGATCCTTATAATAAGAATCATGCTCAATCATAGAAATCTTTTCATTTGGAAAATTTGACAGAATGGCTCTTGAAACACTCGTCTTACCACCACCAGAACCACCTGTTACGCCAATAATAATCGGTCTATTTTGCATTATTCACTCCATTTTTTATCATCTTATCTATTTTACACCAAATCATGATATAATGAAAGAGGTAAATTAAAATAAATGACAAGACAAAAAATAAGGAGAAAACGATGTTAAAACTCGGAACGATTGGAACAGGAGACATTGTTCACCAATTTGTCAAGGCTGCTCATTCGACAAAGGACTATCAACTGACTGCGGTATATTCACGGACGATACATGCTGCTCAAACATTTGCCAGTCATTATGAAAATGTAGATTGCTACACAGATATGGCTGATTTTTTAACTAGTGATATAGACATTATTTATATTGCAAGCCCCAACTCTCTGCATTTCCCACAAGCAAAAGCTGCTATTTTAGCAAGCAAACATGTAATTGTAGAAAAACCTGCTGTCTCACGCCCAGAAGAATGGGCTGAATTGGTAACATTAGCTCAAGAACAGCATGTATACATTTTTGAAGCAGCTCGTAACTACCATGAGCAATCATTTGATGTCATTTCAGATTTTCTCAAAAACAAAACGATTCTTGGGGCACATTTCACCTATGCGAAGTATTCTTCCAAAATGCCAGCTCTGTTAGCTGGACAAAAGCCAAACGTCTTTTCGGCGAAATTTTCAGGCGGTGCTCTAATGGACTTAGGCATTTATCCTGTCTATGCAGCCATACGACTTTTTGGAGCACCAGAAAATGCCTATTATACCGCTCAGCAGTTACCAAATACTGTTGATCTAAATGGAGTAGGAAGTTTAATCTATCCAGAATTTCAAGTGACTATCCAAACCGGAAAAAATATCAATAGCTTTTTCCCTGCTGAAATTTACACAACAGACGGTACACTAACCTTGAATTCAATCGAATTCATCACTTCTGCTGTTTTCCAAAATCTAAACAAGGAGAAAACAACTCTTGAAATTGCGTGCTCTTCTCACACCATGGCTGAAGAAGCCAAACAATTCGCTAAAGCATTAAGTGGTGAAATAAAACAAGAAACCTACCAAAACTGGCTAGACGCTGCTGCTGCCGTGCATAAAACTCTGTTTAGCATGCGACAAGATGCTGGTATTAGATTTGAGGCTGATGATGATAACAACTAAATTTCCCAAAAGTTGGCAAGACCAACTCACTAAACTTGGCTTTGAGCATTTAACTCCCATTCAAGAACAACTCTTTTCTCCCATTACGGAAGGAGAGAATCTCCTTGGGATAAGCCCTACCGGAACTGGAAAAACACTTGCCTATCTTTTCCCAACTCTTCTAAAACTAAAACCTAAGAAATCCCAGCAATTACTTATCTTGGCTCCCAATACTGAGCTAGCTGGACAGATTTTTGACGTCACCAAAACATGGGCTGAACTACTTGGCTTAACAGCTCAGCTCTTTCTATCTGGCTCCAGCCAAAACGACAAATTGAACGGTTAAAAAAAGGCCCTGAAATTCTCATCGGGACGCCAGGACGCATTTTTGAATTGATTAAACTAAAAAAAATCAAAATGATGACTGTCGATACGATCATTCTGGATGAATTTGATCAACTGCTTAGCGATTCGCAATATCATTTTGTGCAGCAGATCCTTCACTATGTACCACGTGAACATCAATTGATTTACATGAGTGCGACTGCTAAGTTTGACCAAGACAAGCTTGCTGAAAATACTCTCCAAATCAAACTGGAAGATCAACATCTTGACAATATTCGACATTTTTATATGCAAGTTAAACAGCGCGACAAAGTTGAATATTTGCGAAAGCTCGCTCATGTCTCAGAATTTCGCGCCCTTGTCTTTTTCAATGCCCTCTCAGACTTAGGAAATGCTGAGGAAAAACTACAATATCGTCACATTCAAGCTGTGTCTCTGGCAAGTGATGTCAATGTCAAATTCCGCAAAGTCATCTTGGAGCAATTTAAAAACGACGAACTCACACTCTTACTTGCTACTGACTTGGTAGCTAGAGGAATTGACATTGATTCTCTCGAATGTGTCATCAACTATGACCTGCCTCGCGATTTTGAAACCTATACCCACCGCGCCGGACGGACTGGTCGTATGGGCAAAGAGGGCTATGTCATTACATTCATCAGCCACCCAGAAGAATTAAAAACACTAAAAAAATATGCCCACGTTCAAGAAATTATCTTAAAAAATCGTGAACTCTATGTGAAATAAAAAGAGTATAGAAAAAGGATAGGAAGCAATCATTTCTATCCTTTTTTCTATCTAATTTGCACCGTAATACAGCCGATGTCCTTCCAATTGATGATTCAGAAGTTCACTAACTGTAACCAAAGTGTACCCATTCTTTTGCAAATATTCAATTACACTCGGCAAAGCATTAATGGTGGTTTGATGAATATCATGCATTAAAATGATTGATCCTGGATAAGTCTGCTTTTTCACTTGCTCCATGATAGACCCAGTATTGCGATTTTTCCAATCCAAGCTATCCACATTCCACATAATGAAAGACATATCAACAGCATTTCGGAGTGTATTGTTGATAGCTCCATAGGGCGGACGCATCATTTTTGGACTCTCTCCGATAACAGCCCGAAGTGCTGCTTGTGTATCCTCAATCTGTTTTTTTGCTTGCTCAAGAGCAAGAGTTGGTAATTGTGGATGACTCCAACTATGATTGCCAATCTCATGCCCCTCATCATGAACACGTTTGACAAGTTGCTCATTTCCAGCTATATTTTTCCCCAACATGAAAAAAGTTCCTTTGACATGGTATTTGGCTAAAATATCCAAAGCCTGCGGTGTCGTTGCTGCATTGGGACCATCGTCAAACGTCAAAGCTACTAATTTTTGCTGTTTTTTAGCTTGATAAGACTGATATGCGGCCAAATCCTCTCCCTTTAAATAATGCTCATCAATTACCTCATATAAGGCTGGTAAGGCGATTTCCACCTTTGAAACTCGCTCATTGTTTTTATAAAATAGATTGAGTTTTCCTTTTTCATAACTGAATGTCCATTGGGAGATATCTCTTGTTTGAAATGCTTGTAGAATCTTCTGTCCTTCTGTTTTATGAAGAGCGGTGATTTTCTGCTGCATTTCTTCTAGCAATAACTTTTTGGCTTGCTCAACATTTTTAAAAAGTCGATTTAAGCTAAACAATTTATTGTCAGACGACATGTAAAGCGAGTCCAAAACCTCTTCTCTAGCCTTTCCAACTTTCGTAGTTAACACTGGATAAGAGATTCGCTTGATGTCAACTTGCTTTACTCCAGAAAAATTTGTCTCTGTAAAATGACTCACATAAAAAATAAGGTTATCGTATTGCGATACTTGACTTTGTTTATCTGAAAATTTCTGAATATCGGCATTGATTTTCTCTTTAATAACACCAATATCTTGCTTGCTCTCTGTTAATGGATAGTAAGACGTAATGAGCTGACTTCCTACACGTCCTGTCTGCTTTCGTACTGAACCATAATGATATTTTGTATCTGTCCTTTTCAGAACTTGTGAAATTTGTCGATTTAATTTTCTTTCTTGTAGCAATTTTCTAATCCGAAAACTCCCAAAAATAATAATCATTAAAAAAGCGACATTTAGGACAATGAGAAGTATTTTTTTCACTACACTACCTTTCTACCTCGTCTCTTTCGTTTAAAAAAGACTTTACCTACTAAAAAAGGCTAAAATAATTTCAAGCCTTTCATTTTCAATTATTTACAAACTTATAAAGTTTTTTCTTGAATCACTTCAACTTTATAACCATCCGGATCCTTAATAAAGTAATAATTCGGCTTTGTTCCAGGAAGTCCATTTGGCTGTGTAACCTCATATCCTTTAGCAGTGTGTTCAGCGTGAAGCTGTAGCAAATCAGCCGTACTCAAAGCCACATGAGCAAAACCATCGCCAATCACATAAGGTCCGTGTCCATAATTATAAGTTAATTCCAACTCATAATCATCACCTTCAAGTCCCAAATAAACAATTGTAAATTGATGTTCTGGGAAGTCCTTGCGCCGTAATTCTTTAAATTCAAATGCATCTGCATAAAATGCAATAGATTTTTCTAGATCTTCCACTCGCAAGCACGTATGCAACATTTTAGAAGCCATAGCATCCTCCTTTGCTTTTTTCCATTATATCCTAAATCACGAATTTTCTCCAGTTTTAGCTAAAAAAATAAGGAGTGAGATAGCATTTAGTTCCATCCCACTCCTGTAAAGTTGCTGAGTTTGAAAAACGAACAGTCTTGAGACTTGTTTCGCAAATTCTATCTTGCAACTTCAAAGCTATACTTTGAACAATCAACCACTGCATCGTTATTTTATGACACTGTATGATTTAAGGCTGAAAACATTCTCCCAGCCTATTTTCATTATTTACCTAATTTTGCTTTAGCTGCATCTGCAAGAGCTGTGAAAGCTGCTGCATCGTTGACAGCCAAGTCAGCCAGCATTTTACGGTTTACTTCAATTTCAGCCAATTTCAAACCGTGCATCAATTGTGAGTATGACAAACCATTCATACGAGCTGCCGCATTGATACGTGTAATCCACAATTTGCGGAAATCACGTTTCTTTTGACGACGGTCACGGTATGCATAGTAGTAAGAATTCATTACTTGTTCTTTTGCAGTACGGAACAAGATATGTTTTGCACCATAGTAACCTTTAGCTAATTTTAAAATACGTTTACGACGTTTGCGTGATACAACGCCACCTTTAACACGTGCCATTTATATTTCCTCCAATATTTCCTAGAATAATCTGCTACAAAATCTCTTATTTAAGACCTGTCAGCATTGCTTTGATACGTTTGAAATCTCCTGAATGCACCATTGCTGCTTTACGAAGATGACGACGTTGTTTTTTAGTTTTTCCGTGGAAACGGTGAGAAGTGTAAGCACGGAAACGTTTCAAGCCACCAGAACCTGTACGTTTGAAACGTTTAGCTGATGCGCGGTGTGTTTTTTGTTTTGGCATGATATTTTTCTCCTTTTTCTAACTTCTGACAGATTATTTTTTGTCAGGGATTGGTGCTAACTGCATGAACATTTGACGTCCATCCATTTTAGCTCTTTGTTCAATAATCGCAATGTCTTGCGTTGCTTGAGCAAAGTCGGCTAATACTTTAGCTCCGATTTCTTTGTGAGTAATCATCCGCCCTTTAAAGCGAATAGAAACCTTCACTTTATTTCCTTTTTCAAGGAACTTGCGTGCGTTGCGAAGTTTTGTATCAAAGTCACCTTTGTCAATCGTTGGACTGAGACGAACTTCTTTCACGGTAACAACACTTTGCTTTTTGCGTTGTTCTTTTTGTTTTTTCTGATACTCAAATTTGAACTTTCCATAGTCCATAATTTTCGCAACAGGGGGTTTAGCTTGTGGTTGAATCAGAACAAGGTCCACATTTGCATCGTCAGCAATTGCTTGTGCTTCGCTAAGTGGTTTAATGCCTAATTGCTCACCATCAAGACCGATCAAACGAACTTCACGCACACGAATTTCATCATTGATGAATAAGTCTTGTTTTGCTATGGTTTTCACCTCTTTTTTATTTTTAGAGAAAAACAAGAGCGGACTTGCTAACGCAAGCCCGCACTACATGATAGTATTTCATCTCTGAAACTTAATCCGTAGAGCCAGACAACGTTAGTCGCAAGGCGAGAAGCTCTCACTTCTGCTTTTCTCAACTTTTATATAATATCAAGTTTCAGATTATTTGTCAAGAATTTTTTTAGCTTTTTCTTCGATAAAAGCAACAACTTCAGCAATTCCGATACCCGTCGTATCAAAATGAATAGCATCATCTGCTGGTTTTAAAGGAGAAACTGAACGGTGACTGTCCTTATAATCACGATCTGAAATTTCTTTTTTGAGGGTTTTCAAATCAGTTGGAATACCTTTTTCAAGATTTTCTTTATAGCGGCGTTGAGCTCTTTCCTCAACTGAGGCTACAAGAAAAATTTTTAACTCTGCATGAGGCAAAACAACTGTTCCAATGTCACGCCCATCCATAACAATACCGCCTTGAGTGGCAATTTCTCGTTGTAAATCAACCAACTTTTCTCGTACTTCTGGAATTGCAGACACCCAAGAGACATTGTTGGTCACTTCGTTTTCACGAATCGGATGCGTCACATCTACATCTCCGACAAAAACAAGCTGCTCCCCATTTTTATCACGCCCAAAACTAACTGGATAAGTGTCTAATAATGCGACAATTTCAGACCACTTTTCTGCAGATAAATCATTTTGTAAAGCTAAGTACGTCGCCGCACGATACATAGCGCCTGTATCCAAGTAAGTGTAGTCGAAATCTTTCGCAATAATCTTAGCAACCGTTGACTTTCCGCTTGAAGCCGGACCATCAATGGCAATTTGAATTTGTTTCATTCTACACTCCTATCGAATTTTCACCACATCACCTGGATTGGCATACCAAGCGCCTGTTGTCATATGAGAAGGATTCAAACGCTCCAATTCAGCAATCGAAATCCCTGCACGCGCAGCAATGGCCGCCTCACCTTCTCCAGCTTGAACAGTAAGCGTTCCTTCAGATGATTGCGTTTGACTGCTATCACTTGTTGCCTTAGAAGACTCTGGAACGCTAGAACTTTCACTTGGTTTGCTGGTAGCCTTAGTATTATAAAAGCCCTGTGTTGCTGCTTTTTTGCTGCTTCCGCCAGTTGATAAATAAATCATCATACCTACAATTGTAATCACCATGATGAAAAAAATAACCGCTAAAATTGTCAACACACGATTGGCCGCTACATCGCTCGTTTTTTTACTTCTCGTCAATTCTTTTTCTCCCTTGTCGTAAATATCTTCTTCCCATGGTTCCTTTGCCATGACTTCCTCCTTGTATTTTTTCAAAATTCCGATTACAATATGAGTATGAAAGTGACACTCATTCCTGAACGATGCATTGCCTGCGGGCTTTGCCAAACCTATTCTGAACTATTTGATTATCATGACAATGGCATTGTTAAATTTCATCAAGACGATGAACTTCTGGAAAAAGAAATTCCTGAAACACCTGATGTTATTGAAGCTATCAAAAACTGTCCTACAAAAGCTCTTAAGAAAGAGTAGTTTTTTTAGGATGAGCATAATAGGTTTCAAAATAGTCTACGTGGGTGAAGTTGTCCATTAGTTCAACTTCACCTTTAAAATGATCATTCAAAGCCAAAGCATTTACAAAATACTTCTTAGGCCACTTACGCATACAAAACGTACGGCCTTTTTCTTTGCCATCAAATAAAAGAGTAATAGAAGTTTTTGTCACTTCTACTTTACGAATTGTTGAAATTTCAATCTTCGAAGGTGTAAATGGATTTGCCGTAGTAATTCTTAAAATCCCGTTGTCGTATATCGTAAAATATCTATGTACACCAATCCCCAATAATACCATGAACAAAAAGAAAGAGAAAAGAACTAAAAACGGAACTTCTGAACTCTCAAATAAAAATGCAAAACCTATAAAAATCGGAATGACCGATAAAGACCAATAAATGATTAGAAGAGAAAGATCTGGTTGCCAATGATAGCGCAACTGACCAAATATCTTTATCATGTCTACACCCCCTCTTATATAGTTTATCATAAAAAAAAGAAAAATGGGAGTGAGATTGGACAACAAAAGAAAAAATTAAGGAAGTGAAAGAATACTAGCTCTAATCCCTTATTAAATTAGTCGAAAATGGCAGATGTGATAGAGATAATCGCCTCAACGAAAATGCAAATAGGTCAAATTCCACTTTCTCAAGATTCAGCCGATAGAGTTAAATCTTATATTTTCATTTTTAATAGATTTCCAATATTTTGAGCTGTTCGGATGAGATTTTCTTCTGCCTTGGCTAGAATAATAGCTAGAGGTTCGACTTGAGAAATGATTGGGAAAGCAGCTTGAATGTTTTCTACTGGAAAAGCAGGTAAGTCATCACTTAGGCTCCCACAAATAGCGATAACGGGGACATTCCTTGGTGTTCTCCTTGCTACTCCAATAGGGGCTTTACCTGACAGACTTTGCTGATCCATTCGACCTTCACCCACAATCACTAAATCAGCCTTTTTGACACGATTATCAAAATCGAGCAAGTTGAGACAAGTATCAATTCCTGATACAATTTTTCCATGTGCAAATGTCACCAGCCCTGCGGCCATACC
>NZ_KV811142.1:32407-56836 GCF_001813035.1 Streptococcus sp. HMSC071H03
TGTTGGATTCGCCTGTTTATAAAACGTTGCCATGGCTTGATCTACTTGAGAAAATAGCAAATCAGGCAAGCCTTTTTGACCCCCAAAAACGTATGTAGCTCCGTTTTCACCACAGAGAGGATTCATAACATCTGTCAGAATCTGAATATCCAAATTTCCTAAAATTGCAGGAACTTTATCTGCTGAAATGCGAGCCACACGGTCTAAAGACGAACCCTTTGCTTGGAGCAAGTGATTATCCTTATCAAAAAATTCATAGCCCAATCCAGCTGCCATTCCAATTCCACCATCATTGGTAGCCGAACCACCTACGCCAATATAAATTTGCCCCACACCTTCTTTGGCGAGATACAAAATTAACTCTCCTAACCCTCTGGTATCAAGAGTCAAAGGGTTTCTTTTTTCTAACGGGATATTCGCCAACCCAACCAAATCAGCCATTTCAAAGAGAGCTATATCGCCTTTGCGAGCATATTTCACCGAAACAGGTTCTCCGAAAGGCCCAGTTACGATGTGAGTATAAGTGTCTAACTGCAAGGCTGCGATCAAAGCTGTCATCGTTCCTTCACCACCATCTCCAATGGGTAGCAAGTCAAATGTTGCTTCAGGGAGTGCCTTGGAAAAGCCTGCTTTTATAGCCTCTGCAACACTTTGAGCTGATAAACTTTCCTTAAAAGAATCCGGTGCAATTAAAACATGCATGGCTTAGTCCTCGCTTTCTATTTCTTCCAAAAGTTTTATGACCTGATACAAGTCCATTTGATTGATTTGATACGGTGCTTGCTCTCTCACAAGAGGCTTGGCGTTAAAAGCAATCCCGATCCCTGCCGTTAGTATCATCGGAAGATCATTGGCACCGTCTCCTACAGCAATGGTTTGAGCAAGAGTCAAATTGTTTTCCTCCACCCATTGTCTTAGCATTGCTTTTTTGACTTCTTTTGTGACAATTGTTCCTAAAACTCTACCTGTTAGCTTACCGTCTTTCACTTCCAAACGATTAGCTTTTACGTAATCTACATTCAATTTCGCGGCTAATTCGTCTACCATTTCATGAAATCCTCCTGATACAACACCAACCTTGTATCCACGCCGGTGCATGTCTTCTATCAACTGTTGAGCTCCTTTGGTAAAATGAATTTGCTTAAAAACTCGTTTAAAAATTGTTTCAGGAAGTCCTTTGAGCAAGGCCACACGTTCTATCAGAGCCGCTTCAAAATCAGAGTCCCCTTGCATAGCCTTTTCTGTAATGGATGCGACTTGCTCACCAACTCCTGCTGCAGCACCTAGCAAATCAATTCCTTCTTCTCTAATCAAGGTACTGTCCACATCCACTACCAATAGCCCTCTTGTTTTCACATCATCACCTCATATATTGCTTGTATTATATAAAAAATTGATTGACAAAACAAACTACAATATAAAGTAAAAAATCTCTGCCTATATAATAAACAGAGATTTTTTACTTTATTCAATACCAATTTCAGCGCGTACAATATCTGCAATTGTATTAACGTAATAATCGACTTCCTCATGACTTGGTGCTTCTGCCATGACTCGTAAAAGAGGCTCTGTTCCACTTGGACGAACAAGAATGCGACCATTGCCAGCCATTTCTTCTTCCATTTTTTCAATCACAGCTTTAATAGCAGGAACTTCCATGGCCTTGTTCTTCATAGTATTTTCAACACGGATATTAACCAATTTTTGCGGATAAATAGTCACTTCTGAAGCTAATTCAGATAAAGTTTTACCTGTTTCTCTCATTACTTTTGTCAATTGAACGGCTGTCAGCTGACCGTCACCCGTCGTATTATAATCCATGATAATCACGTGACCGGATTGCTCACCGCCCAGATTGTAACCAGATTTGCGCATTTCTTCTACAACATAGCGGTCACCAACAGCTGTAATCACCTTGTTAATGCCTTCACGATCCAAAGCTTTATGGAAACCAAGATTTGACATAACAGTTGTTACAATTGTATTTTGAGCAAGCAAACCTTTTTCAGAGAGGTATTTCCCAATGATATACATGATTTTATCGCCATCGACAATCTCACCGTTCTCATCAACTGCAATCAAGCGATCGCTATCGCCGTCAAATGCCAGACCAAGTGCCGAACCTGATTCACGGACTGTTTCTTGCAATTTTTCAGGATGTGTAGAGCCAACATTCAAGTTGATATTTAGCCCATCTGGATTTTCCCCGATGACCGTCAATCTAGCTCCCAAATCCGCAAATACCTGACGAGCACTCGTTGAAGCAGCACCATTTGCTGTATCAAGGGCAACTTTCATTCCCTCTAAATCAAGACCAGTAGATACGAGATATTGTTGATATTTGCGCAATCCTTCTGGATAATCCATAAGAGTTCCTAAACCTTCCGCACTTGGACGCGGTAAATCGTCTTCTTTGGCATCAAGAAGAGCTTCAATTTCCAATTCACGCTCATCGTCCAATTTATAGCCATCGCCACCAAAGAATTTAATACCGTTGTCAAGTGCAGGATTGTGGCTAGCTGAAATCATGACACCAGCACTTGCTCTCTCAGATTTCACCAGATAAGCAACGCCTGGCGTGGCAATAACTCCGAGCTTATAAACACGAATCCCAACAGACAAAAGTCCAGCTACTAAAGCACTTTCCAGCATTTCTCCTGAAATACGTGTGTCACGTCCTACAAAGACACGGGGTACATCTTTCTCATGCTGGCTCAATACATAACCACCAAAACGCCCTAATTTAAAAGCTAACTCTGGTGTTAACTCCACATTTGCTTCTCCACGAACTCCGTCCGTTCCGAAATATTTTCCCATTTTTATAAAATCCTTTCAATACTTTTATTTGGATGAGCTCGTCGAACTCGAAGACGAACTTGATGATTTAACAGTAATTTTTATGGTTGTCTCATAAGGAGTAATCACACTTGGCAAAACTGTGCCATTTGCATCAACTGCCTGTAGTGGGGCATTTCCTGAATAGTTAGCGGATATTTTTTCACTAGTTGGCACTACCGCTTCTACATGATCGACCTTAGCCAGCGTATCTTCGTCACTTGTAACAGTTACCTTATTGTCACCAACCGTCACGCGATCAACCATCAACCCATCTGCTAACTGGGCTGAACTGATAGTTGTTTTCACTTCAACTGTCTTGCTTGCTTTCTTGCCAACTTTCACTGTAATCTTAGCTGGTGTGACAGTCGCAGTTAAACCACTAGGTAAATTTTTAATCGCCAAAGGTACTTCTCTCGTTCCTTCTGTAGCTTTTGTCAAATCTGCCACAACCTTGAATTTTCGTGTGCTTTCTTGCATTTCACTAGCAAGAGTCACACGATTAGATCCTGTCAACACTACTGACACTTCAGATGCAAACCCACTGATAAAATATTTTTCACTATTGTATTTAATATCAATTGGTACACTAGGCAAGGTGTTGGTATAGTTTTCAGAAGTTGTTTGTCTAGCATTTGAATTATTTTGGTAATTTGTCGTGGTGGCGTAAATAAATAAAACACCCGCAAAAAAGATGGAAGAAATGATGTACCAAATCTGTTTACGATTTTTCATGTTTCCAACCTCCTAGCACACGATTTCTAAATGGTGATTTTGGTTGTTCATCTGAGATCAGCACTTTCCGCAATTCTGCTTCAAATTCCTCTAATGTCAAATTATGCTTGAAAACTCCATTATGTGTAATTGAAATCCCTCCCGTTTCCTCCGACACTACAAAAGTAAGAGCGTCTGACACTTCTGAAAGACCGATTGCTGCACGATGGCGCGTTCCAAATTCCTTAGAAATACCTGTGTTTTCTGTGAGCGGAAGATAAGCGCAAGAAACGGCTATTTTATTGTCTCTTACAATGACAGCTCCGTCATGCAGCGGTGTATTAGGAATAAAGATATTGATTAACAACTCACCTGATACATCGGCATCTAAAGGAATCCCTGTTGCAATATATTCTTGCAAGGTTCGGCTACCTTGGATAGCAACGAGAGCCCCAATTTTCCGCGGACTCATATAATCCACTGCTTTGACAAATGCCTGCACCATTCTTTCTTCTGAGCTAATGGGTGCTGTCGAAAACAAATTGGTAGCACGCCCCAGCCTCTCCAGACCTGTACGAATCTCAGGTGTAAAAATCACAACAGCCGCAATAACTCCATAGGTAATGACTTGATTGATTAACCAAGAAACCGTTGTTAAACCAATTGCATTGGCAAGAATCTGAGCCAGTACAAAAATTAAAACCCCTCGAACGAGAATCATAATCTTAGTGCCAGCGATTGCTTTTGTAAAATAAAATAAAATCCAAGCAACTAGTGCAATATCGATAATATTGATGACAATACTCCAAGGACTAGAAAATAAACTAGACCAATATTGGAGATTGGACAATTGCTGAAAATTCATTTTCAGTGTCCTCTCTTTCTCAACCTAAAAACGTTCTTGACTATTATATCACTTTTCAAGATATTTTTCTGTAACCTTCTTTACTTTTTTATGATAAAATATTTCTTATGAAGATAAATACTATGTTGGGCACTCTTGCAGGGAAATCCTCCCATTTTGTTTTAAGCAAACTGGGACGTGGTTCAACTCTGCCTGGAAAACTTGCCCTGAAATTTGACAATGATATTTTAAATACACTAGCACGTGATTACGAAGTAGTGGTGATTACAGGGACAAACGGGAAAACCTTGACTACTGCTCTGACAGTTGGAATCCTCAAAGAGGCTTTTGGCGAGGTTGTGACCAATCCCAGCGGAGCCAATATGATTAGCGGGATTACAACCACTTTCCTAACCGCAAAAAAAGGAAAATCTGGCAAGAATATTGCTGTACTGGAAATTGATGAAGCTAGCCTCTCACGCATTTGCGATTACATTAAACCGAGCCTTTTTGTCTTTACCAATATTTTCCGAGACCAAATGGATCGTTACGGGGAGATTTACACGACCTACCAAATGATTTTGGATGCTGCTCAAAAAGTTCCTACGGCAACTGTCTTGCTAAATGGAGACAGTCCGCTGTTTAACTCTGTTACTCTCAAAAATCCGGTTCAATATTATGGTTTTGATACCGAAAAAGGAGAGCCAAAACTAGCTCACTACAATACGGAGGGTATTCTCTGTCCTAAATGTCAGCACATTCTAAAATACAAGCTCAACACTTATGCCAATCTAGGAGATTATATTTGTGAGTACTGTGACTTTAAACGTCCTGAATTAGACTACAAACTGACCCAATTGACCAGTCTTCATCACAACAGTTCAGAATTTGTCATTGATGGTCAAAGCTATCACATCAATATCGGTGGCCTCTACAATATCTACAACGCTTTAGCTGCCGTTTCCGTTGCTCAATTCTTTGGAGTTGAGCCAACTACTATCAAGACTGGTTTTGACAAGAGCAGAGCTGTTTTCGGACGTCAGGAAACTTTCAAGATCGGAGACAAAGAGTGTACGCTAGTTCTCATTAAAAATCCTGTTGGAGCCACGCAAGCTCTAGAAATGATTAAGCTAGCTCCTTATCCATTTAGCTTGTCCGTTTTGCTCAACGCTAACTATGCGGACGGTATTGACACAAGCTGGATCTGGGACGCGGATTTTGAGCAAGTTTTGAACATGGATATCCCGCATATGATTGCTGGCGGGGTTCGTCATTCTGAGATTGCCCGACGCTTGCGGGTGACTGGCTATAATGCTGAACAAATCAGTGAAGTAGCTGATTTAAGCCAGGTCTTTGAAAAAATTAAAAACCAAGAAACCAAGCATGCCTATATCCTAGCTACTTACACCGCCATGCTAGAGTTTCGCGAATTGCTGGCTTCTCATCAAGTCGTCAGAAAGGAGATGAACTAATGGTTTATACATCACTAACTTCTCCTGAAAATCGGGATTATACTTATGATTTGAAGATTGCCCATCTCTATGGCAATCTCATGAACACTTACGGCGACAATGGCAATATTCTCATGCTCAAATATGTAGCTGAAAAGTTAGGCGCTCGCGTTCAAATTGATATTGTCTCACTTGAAGATGAGTTTGATAAAGATTACTATGATTTGGCGTTTTTCGGCGGAGGGCAAGACTACGAGCAGACCATTGTGGCACGAGATCTGCCTGCAAAAAAAGATAGTTTGGAAGAATTTATCAATCATGACGGCGTGGTACTAGCTATTTGTGGTGGCTTTCAGCTTCTAGGTCAATATTACATTGAAGCTTCTGGTCGGCGGATTGAGGGACTTGGAATTATGGGACATTACACTCTCAATCAAAAAAATAACCGCTACATCGGCGACATTAAGATTCATAACGATGAATTTGACGAAACCTACTATGGTTTTGAAAATCACCAAGGACGGACATTCCTATCTGAAGACGAAAAACCGCTCGGCAGAATTATTTATGGGAATGGAAACAACAAGGAAGACCAAAGCGAAGGCGTGCACTACAAGAATGTCTTTGGCTCTTACTTCCACGGCCCTATCCTATCCCGCAATGCCAATCTAGCCTACCGCCTAGTAACAACTGCCCTAAAGAATAAATATGGCCAAGATATTCCCCTCGCCAACTATGAGGACATTCTAGCGCAAGAAGTCCCCGAAGAATACGGCGACGTCAAGAGCAAGGCAGAGTTTGAATAGGGATAAAAAATACAAAAGGAGACCAATGATGAAAGAAAGAATGCACTACCTTTTACTGTTGCTCGCAATCCTCCTAATCGCTGGACTATCTTTGGCTAATATGCAAAGCGTCACCGTTAGCTTTATTCTCTTTCGTTTTAAAATTCCACTGATTCTCTTAATTTTACTCTCTGTCTTACTTGGAGCTATCACTACTATCCTCATCAGTATGCCGAAGAATTTTTCTCTCAGAAATGAATTAGCCAAAGCCAAAAAAGAACTCAAAAATAGAAACTAGGTTGGAAATCCAACCTAGTTTTTTGAAGACATTCTTAAAAAGTTCGGATTTTACTTTCGGACATGTCTTTTTTTGTCAAAACTCTCTTGTCCGAAAATCGGACGACATTATTTTTTCAAAAAAGCTTTGTCCGAAACAAGAATGTTCGGAATTTGTTCCAAAAACTTCCTTCCGAAAACTGGACAAAGCTATTTTCCTCTAAAACTTCTCGTCCACATGTGGAAAATGGCAAATTACTTAAAAATTGCCTCATCCTTCATGAAGGACGAGGTTTTTTGCTCAAAAAACTCTCATCCCCGTTTGAAACATTCGGGATTTAGTCTCGGGGAAGAATTTCTTCGCTTCGGATGAACTTTCTTGACTTAAAAATAGCTCGCTCACACCTGTTCTGCCACTTCTTCCCACTCCGTCATGGCTGCTTCCTGCCGTTCAGTCAGCTGGTCTAGCTTTTGCTGAAGCTCCATGAGTTCGCTTGCGTCATTGGTTTCCTGCATAGCTGTAGTCAACTCGGTCGTTTGCATCTCCAGCTCTTCGATTTCAGCTTCCAGCTGCTCCAAACGGCGAGCTAATTTCCTAGCTTCTTTCTGTGTTTCTTTCTGGAGTTGGTAGTTGGTTACTGACTGAGGCTGAGTAGGCTCTGCTGCAGTAGCTTTCTCCTCTCTCAAAGCTTCCAGCTCTGCTTTTTTCTCCAGATAATAGTCATAATCGCCCAGATAAAGAGTGGAGCCAGTATCAGAAAGCTCGATAATCTGCGTGGCAACTCGGTTGATAAAGTAGCGGTCATGACTGACAAAGAGCAGAGTGCCGTCAAAGTCAATCAAGGCATTCTCCAGCACCTCTTTACTATCAATATCTAGGTGGTTGGTTGGCTCATCCAGCACCAGAAAATTCTTGTTTTCCATAGACAGCTTAGCCAGTAAAAGCCGTGCTCGTTCCCCACCTGACAGCATGCTAACAGACTTTTTGACATCATCGCCTGAAAAGAGAAAGGCACCCAGACGATTGCGGATTTCCACTTCTGGTGTTAGTTTAAAATCATTCCAAAGCTCGTCCAAGACTGAATTGCTTGGTGTCAATTGGCTTTGGGTCTGGTCATAGTAGCCCAGCTCCACATTTGCTCCCAGATGCTCCTGACCACGGATAAAAGGAATTTGTCCCACAATGGACTTGATAAGAGTTGTTTTGCCAATACCATTTGGTCCGACAATAGCTACTGCGTTAAATTTACGAATATCCAGATTGATAGGCTCGGCCAACACTTGATGATCATAACCGATAGCCGCATCTTCCAGCGTTAGGACGACATTTCCAGAAGGTTTAGCTGAGCGAAAGGTCATATTAGCAGAACGACTGCCTCTGTCTGGCTTGTCAAGACGCTCCATTTTTTCCAGCTGTTTGCGTCTGGATTGAGCGCGTTTGGTTGTAGATGCCCGAACCAGATTGCGATTGACAAAATCCTCCAAAGCAGCAATTTCCTTCTGCTGCTTTTCATAATTCTTGGCCTCTGTCAAGAGCTTCTGCTCCTTTTGCTGAACAAAACTAGAGTAATTTCCCACATAGCGATCCAACGAATGCTGGGTCAAGTCCAGCGTCACAGTGGCTACCTTGTCTAGGAAATAACGGTCGTGACTGACGATGATGAGAGCTCCACTGTAGTTGCTCAAGTAGTTCTCTAGCCAAGCAATCGTCTCTATATCCAAGTGGTTAGTAGGCTCATCCAGTACCAATAAATCTGGCTTTTCCAACAACATTTTCGCTAGAGCCAGCCGAGTATTCTGCCCGCCCGAAAGCTCTTCTATCTTCATCTGCCACATGGACTCATCAAACTTGAAACCATTGAGAATGGCACGAATATCTGCTTCATAGGTAAATCCGCCTGCCTGACGGAAATTCTCTGACAAGCGGTCATAGTCTGTCATCAGCTTTTCCAGATCCGTCCCAGTCAAATCCCCCATAGACAGCTCCATCTGTCTCAATCGTTGCTCCTGCTGACGTAAATCATCAAAAACATACAGCATTTCATCGTAAATGGTATTGGCAGACTCAAAGCGACTATCCTGCGCCAAATAAGACAGGGACATATCCCGCTTTTTATTGACTTCCCCAGCACTTGGTGCTTCTTCACCAACTAAAATCTTCAAAAGAGTGGACTTCCCAGCTCCATTTTTACCGACTAGGGCAATCCGGTCAGCCTCATCCACCTGCAGGTTAATATTGTTAAAAAGAAGCTCCCCTGCAAAAGAGCGTTCAATCTTATTTGCTTGTAAAATAATCATAACCCTATTATAGCAGATTCCTATCCCAACGGCTATCTTAGAAAACAAAAATACGGTTCATTTTGACCGCATTTTCATTTAAAACTATTTAAAATTTCTTGATTTTGCATCACAAGGTAAACACCTAATAGAATAATCAAAGCAAAAAGCCCTAATTTGATGATTCCTTTTACAAAACGAATGACCCAAAGAATCATCATAGAACCAATCAACCACATCACAGCTGAATGATTGAAAAATCCTTGAATAGCTTGACTGCTTTGACCAAAGAAATTCTGAATGGGTGCCGGAACATGTTCTTGCCATGCAGCTGTCACACCGATACGATCGGCAATATCAGAACCACTTTGCCAAAGCCAGGCAAAAATGCTGGAATTAAAGACAAACAAGAAAACTTGCTCTGGGAAACATCTGATGATTTTAAAGATATTTCTTATCATTTTATGCTTGATACAACTCCTTTACTGCTTGAACATCTACTGCTTGAATACCATAAAACGAGCCAGCGGACTGCATGACGGATTTTTCTTCATTGTGTTCCAATCCAATCGCATGTCCCAGTTCATGCTCTGCTGTGTTTACGATTCGCTCATAAGAGTAGCCATATTGACTATTCAATAGATAATAACGATTTAGTCGAACCGTTACATTTGTGAAACGTTTCGTCAATAAATTAGTTTGTGATTCTGCCTCACCTGTCGCACTCACCGTACCATCATTCATCTCTGTCGCAACAATATTGGCTTGATTTTTATCATTTACAATCTGAAAAATGAAAGCCCCTGTCTGATTCCAAGTACGAATGGCTTCCTGATAAGCTGAGCGAAATGTCTCATCTTGTGCATCAATATAAACCGTAGCACTCGCTTTATCCCAGCGTGCACCAGAAGTTTGGTAAACATGATTGTCCGATAGCTGTTTGGTCAGGTCTTTTACATTTTGTCCAACGCCTAGTTGACTGTCTTGACCACTTACATATCGATAAATTTGACTGACATCTTGCTGAAGTGTTGTCGAAAAATTGCTTTTAGAAGGACTCATGATATACAAGATTCCCACTAAAAAGAGTGCTGTTAATGCAATGCTATAAACTAAACGCCATATCAAGCGCAACAGCGCTGAAAATATTCGAAATATAAACCTCATACTTCCCTCCTAATCCCAAATGTAAAGAGTAAATATCATGAGATTCACTTAAAAATTTCTTAAAATAGAGAACTGTAAAAGAAAGAATAAAATATTGACAAAAAAATGTAAATTTCTGTCAAAAAGGGCATCTCTCAAGCAACTTTAGGATAAGCGCTCTTCTACTTCAAAATCAATCGGCAGCCATTTCAGAAATTCCTCTAATTGTTTTTCCCAGTAATACCACTCGTGTTTTCCCGGATTATGATGATAGGTGATATCTAAGCCACATTTGCGCAATTGTTTAACAGCTACTTCATTTGCTTGATAAAGAAAATCTTGCTCCCCACACCAAGCGTAAAATTTAGTCTTTTTATCTGACTTCTTTGCCATTGTCGTCAAAAAATGCCGCTTGACATCAACTGCTTTCAAATCACCAAACACACCTTGCCAATAGTTGAGCGTACCGCCAGGAAGTTCTTCTATGTCCACATCATCTAGACCGAGCCCAATAGCGCCTGAAAATGACCCTGCATAAGAGAATCGATCTGTCGTCAAGGCTATTTTATAAGCCCCATAACCTCCCATCGACAGGCCTGCAATAAAGGTTTTCTCTCGTTTCCGACTCATATTAGGAAAGAAGCGCTGCATAACCTCAGGCAATTCTTTTGCTATGGCATCATAATAATTCAATCCATAAGCAGTATTGGTGTACCAAGCAAGATCTGTTGACGGCATAATGACAATTAAATTTGTATGGCGCAGTAAACGCTCAATATTCGTCCGTTTTCGCCACGAATTTTCATTGCCGCCCATACCGTGCAAAAGGTAAAGAACGGGAATATCCGTATCTGCTACCTGACTGGGATCTACTGCATCCGCATCCGGATAGATGACATTGACACGACGCTCCATTTCCAACACTGCTGAATGATACTCTATTTCGAAAAATGCCATTTTTTCTCCTTTTCATATAAATGTAAGAAAGGGGTTGGAACAAACGTCCTGACCCCACTATTTTTGTTACTATAGGTTAAATGTACTTATTTATTTGCTTAACGTACTTCCATTACAACGGGTAAAATTGCTGGACGACGTTTAGTTTGCTCAAAGAGGTATTTCGCAAGATTGTCACGCACCGAGCCTTTCAACTCACCCCAGTCAAAGTTATCTTTTTCAAGATAATCTTCCACTGTTTTATTGATTAAGTCAGCACTTTCACGCAAAATATCACGGCTTTTCTTGACATAAACAAATCCACGTGTATGAACCTTGGCTTTGGAAATAATCTTCTTGTCACGACGGTTTACTGTAATGGCGACGATAAAGATACCGTCTTCAGACAGAACTTTGCGGTCACGAAGAACGATATTTCCGACATCACCAATCGCATTTCCATCAATCATGACATCACCAGAAGATACCGCACCAGAAGGTACAAAATCACCCTTTTCATATTCCATAATGCTACCACGTTTTGGAATAAAAATGTTCTCTGGCAACATACCAATTGCCATTGCAGCTTTAGCATGTGCTGCCAATTCACGATATTCTCCTTGAATTGGGAACAAGAATTTCGGCTGCAAGAGGTTTAACATCAATTGCAAATCGCGCTCATTTCCATGACCAGACACCCGCAAATCTTGCGTAATCAATTTAACAACACCACCTGCTTGGTAAATCATGTTTTCTACACGTGCCACCAAGGCTTCTTTTGCGATAGACGGTGTTGTAACAATATAAACCAAATCGCCTTCTTTGATTTCTACATAACGGTGACGTCCGATAGACATCTTGCGCAAGCCATTGATTGGCTCACCCATACGCCCAGTTTCCAAAATAATCAGTTCATGATCTTCAAACTTGGACATTTCTTTAGGTTTAATCAACAAACGTTCGTCCACGAGTGATAATTTCTTCAAGCGAATAGCAGTACGAACGATATTTTCAATGTCAAATCCAGTCAATACAACACGACGACCTGTCCTAGCAGCAGCTTCAAAGACTTGTTGAATCCGAGAAAGATTGCTTGCAACCGCCGCAACAATCACGCGTCCTTCCCAGTCTCCAATTGTATCGCTAATTTCCTTTGCAACTTCGCTCTCACTTGCCACTTGAATCGTACTATCTGCATTTGCAGAATCACTAAGAAGAGCTAGAACGCCTTCACGACCAATTTCCGCCAAGCGAGCAAAATCTGTTGCATAAGACTGACTAGCCGTCTGATCAAACTTGAAATCACCTGTGTAAACAATATTGCCTTCAGACGTTTTCAAAACAATCCCTAAACTCTCTGGAATAGAGTGCGTTGTTTTAAAGAAAGATACAACCGTACCACCAAAATCAATCTCTGTGTCTTCATCAATCACATGAAAATCATTGAACTTTTTGACCGTATCATTTCCTTTGACAAATAACTTAGCCAACTCAATCGTCAATTCTGAGCCAAATACAGGGACTTTCGTTTCAACCAATAAATAAGGCAAGGCACCAATTGCATCCGCATGCCCGTGTGTCAAAAAGACCCCTGCAATACGGTCCTTATTTTCAAACAAATAGTCCATATTGGGAATGACAAAATCCACACCAAGCTGTTCATTTTCCGGATACTTTAATCCGACATCCAAGACAAAAATAGATTCATCCACTTCAGCGATGTAAAGATTTTTCCCATTCTCACGTACGCCACCTAAAGCAATCAATTTAATATTGCTCATTGATTCTCCTTTTCAAATTTTTTTACTAACGGTCCTTGGAATCCCAAGTCGAATTACAGTTTTGCAAGTATTTTGCATATTTTATTTATTATACTACTTTTCATGATTTTTTTCAAAGAACAGAGCATACAAAAAACTCCTAGTTACTGTATACCTACAGAAAGCTAGGAGCCGTCTCTATTTGCTAATAAGTGATAGATAGACTTTCAGAAAGTAATTATCTGAAAAGAGATTCTTATGATGATTCCATCGTTATTTTATTAAAGAATGATTTTCTTGTCCACAATATATCAAAAACAAGTTTTTTCATCTAAAACAATAGCGGTTTTATACCAAAGCGTGAAAATCATTAAAAAGCTTCTACCGATTGCATCAAATAACATTCTTATTTATTCTTACTTTGCGTTCTTTATACGCGATGCAATTCTACAAACCACTACATGACATCTTCAGAAATATTTATCAAATACCTCCAATTAAGAAAAACAATTAGCAAATAGAAACTAATACATCATAAACGATTTAAAATATGAACGTTCCGACACCCATTGGAATCAGCCCTTTCTTATCTTTCTTTAATTATATTGTACACCTTCTTTTTTTAAAAGGCAAGCGTTTACATTCATTTTTTTAAAATATTCTTTACAAATAAAAAGAGGCAGAATTAACCATTCAAACCTCTTCTCAATATAGATTTTTATGCCCGTACTGTGACACTTGTGCCGTCTTCTTTATAAAGATTTATCAAACCTTCTTTACGACTACGTACCATATCACCTGGATAAACTGGATGTGGTAAGGAAATCGTCAACAATTCCATCGGATTAGGAGCCCGATCAATTTTATTTCCATCTGAATCGTGTAAATCTGTAATGACTGCATCAAAATGACGGAAACCAGGACCATAAAATTCAACTGGGTCGCCCTCATTGATGACATTTCGTTGCCGAATAGTCGCTGTTTGCGTATCAGGGTCATAAGCCACCACTTCTGCCACAAATTTATATTGCGGAATTTTGCGGCGTGCTCCAAAAAGCTGTTCATTTTCAGTTGGCGTATGATAATAAAATCCTGTCGCCAATTCACGCTGCGCCACTTTCCACATCTCATCGACCAAGTCTTGCTTGATTGCTTCAAACTTTTCTGGACTTTCAAGATAAGCATCAACTGCAGCTTTATAACAATTTGAAACAGTGGATACATAGTGAATAGACTTCATACGCCCTTCAATTTTCAGACTATCCACACCATTTTTAATCATATCAGGAATATGATCAATCATGGACATATCGACAGCCGACATGGAAAATTCTTCTGGAATTTCACCTTTTAAACTCTTGCGCTCTTGTCCAAAGGGCATATCGTAGAGATCATATTTCCAGCGGCAAGATTGAGAGCAGCCCCCACGATTGGCATCCCGCATGCTCATATGATTGGATAAAGTACAACGTCCTGAGTAGGAAATACACATAGCACCGTGAACAAAAGCTTCAATCTCAACATCGGTATGTTTGCGGATTTCTGCCAATTCTTCCATGGAAACTTCGCGCGCCAAAACGACACGTGTCAACCCCAAATCTTTCCAAAATTCCAAGGTTTCATAGTTTGTTGCGCTAGCTTGTGTTGACAAGTGTACTTCCAAACCTGGCGCTTCTGTACAAGCAATGGCAATCAAAGCTGGGTCAGATACGATAACGGCAGAAATGCCAATATCCCGCAAAGTGCGGAACCATTCCCCAGCTCCTTCTTCATTGCCTTCGTGGGTTACCATGTTCGCAGCCACATAGACTTTTGCGCCATGTTCACGAGCAAATTGAACGCCCTCTTCCATTTCTTCAAACGTAAAATTTCCAGCACGACTGCGCAAACCATAAGCTTGTCCGCCAATGTAAACAGCATCCGCTCCATAACGAATGGCGACTTTTAATTTTTCCAACGTTCCAGCAGGCGCCAGAACTTCTGGTCTTTTCAAAGTTTTTGTCATATTCTCGCTCTTTTCTAAATTCTAATACTTAGCCTTTTTATTTTATAGCAAAAAGGGCTTGAAATCAAGCTAAAGGAAACAGATTGTGAAAGTTAAACAAGCAGTCGCAACTCGCGACTACCTGCGTCCCTTATTTCACCTGATCTGGATCATATTCATAAAATCCAGTATCCAAGAAACGATTCTTTGGATGCAATTGATGAACCTGATCATCCAAAAGGAAAGCCTGATCATGTGTAAATTGATTGGTCTCAATCAACTCACGCGCTTGCACAAAGAGTTTGGCAATTTCAACAAAATTGTGTCCTGGCGTATAAATCCCTTCAAGCTTCCAATGTGTGAAGCCATATTCTACCAATTCTCCAAGTTTCGTCATCATATCCAAGTCATTGTTCGCAAAAATATGCGTCCCATGATTGTCCTCAAAAATAGAATAATGGCTATCTGGGTCACTCGGCTCTGCAAGGAATAAATTACGCTCACGACTCTTTTCGTCATCAATATGAGTGAAATTATAATAATTCTGCAAAAGCGGTCGCTTAGAATGATGAATGACGCTAGCACCATAGACTAGTATCTCAACAGGAATTTCTAACACTTCCTGCATTTTAAACAATTCTGCCGATGGAATTTCCCGTGCTAAAACCGCCTCAGAAGCGCCAGCTTTTTGCCCCCAGAAGTTCACCTGACGACTGCTGGCAACCATAGTCGAGGCATCATAAATCGTCTTAAACGGATAACCGTCACGTTTTAACACATAAAACACACCAGCATCTCCCACAGTAATATAATCTGCCTGAATATCCACTAAAAAATCAAGAAATGGCTTGATTTTATTCATCATTTCCTGATGCATCAAAGCATTGACAGCAACTGTCAACTTTCTGCCTGCCTCATGTACAAGGGCTGCAATCTGCCGCAATTCGTCATAAGAAAAGGTATGGGGTAACCGAAGACCATACTCTTTTTCACCTACATAAATGCGATCCACACCTGCTTCTAAAAGCTCTTTTACTTGTTCAACGCTCTCAGCTGTCGCTGTAATGATAATCTTTTCCATAGCAAAATTATAACATATTTTTGAGTTCTCTTCTATTTTTTAATTTGAAAAGCATTTTTAGCCTTTTTGTAACCGTTATGTAATATTTATCTAATTAAAATCATGATAAAATAAGAGAGTACTGTAAGGAGAGAGAACATGACCGCAAGAAAATATCAGTCCTATCAAGAGGACTACACCTATCCAGAATTAGAACAAGAACAATATCCTCTTTATCAAGATTACATTCCTGAAGCAAAAACGAATCCAAACCTGAAAGAATTACTATTTTTCGTGAATATTGCTACATTTTGTATCTTGACAGCTTTGTTTAGTTTTTTGTTTTTGTCAATTAAAATAAATACATTTTTAGCCTTTGCTTTGGCAATCGCTGTTAGTTTAGCGTGTATCAAAGTGCAGCAAACATTTATTCGTCGAAAAAGAAATAAATAGTTTTGGGATTGAAGTGCCTATTTGCAAGGCACTGTTTTTGTTGTGATTCGTTGTGATGTAAAATCGATGTTAAAAAGTTAAAAAAATTGAGGTGCTAGTCCTCAATTTTTTTGTCTTCATTTTCCAATTCTTGGTTTTCTGTCAAATCAATGACAATATCCTCCGATGTGGTTTCTTTATCAATTGGTTCTTGCTCAGTTTTTTTGAAATCTTCTGGAGAGATACCTTCTGGTGTCATTTTTTCTTTCCATTCTTGCATTTTCTCTTGTGAAAAGTCAACTACTTGTTTCGTTACTTCTTTCACAGAGTCAAGAATTGTTTCACCTGTAATTTCTCCGCTCTCAACCTTTTCTTTGGCTTGGTTGACTGCTTCTGCAGCTTGATTAGAGAAATGATTGGCTTTTTGTACTACTTGTTCTTTAAAATCATCTGGATTTTCTTTGACGCCATTCATAAAATCAGAAACCTTCGCAGTCACTTCTTTTCCTTTTTTGCTAGTAAGAAATACAGCTGCAGCTGCTCCAGAGAGTGTTCCTAAAAGGATAGATGAAAATTTACCCATAATAAGCCTTCTTTCTTATTTTTTAAATAGTTTTGTAATCATGCGCAAAGCTGATAAAGTTGCACCAGCTTTGACACTATTTTTTCCTGCTGCAGCAGCTTTTTTGCTCAAATGACGAGCAGAATCATTCAAATCCGAAACGGACTCAGATAAATCTGCAACTGCAGTGAAAAGCGGGTCAATGGTTGTCATTTTTCCATTAATATCATCTGCTAAAACATTCACTTTCGTTAACAATTCATTGGTTTGATAAAGTGTCACATTGACATCTGTCGTCAACACCTGAATTGTTTTTTCTGTTTCATCAACGACATTTGAGATTTTCCTAACCAAAAAAATCGTATAAACAATCAAAGCAATCAAAGCGAGGGCAACTAGACTATAAGCAATTTCAAGCATTTTTCTTCTCCTAACTTTTTAATAATAAGGGGTATCTTTTTTTCTGCGTTGGTAAATGACGAGAATGATTCCTGCAACCACTAGAACAGCAGACAACCATTGTGACACACGCAAGCCCGCAAACATGAGACTATCTGTTCGCATACCTTCAATCACCATGCGACCTATTCCATACCAAATAAGATAAAATCCAGTCATTTCCCCACGTTTGAGGAAATTTTTCTTTCTTCTCGCAACCATCACTAAAGCAAATCCTAACAAATTCCAAACCGACTCATAAAGAAAAGTTGGTTGTCGGTAATGACCATCAATGTACATTTGGTTGCGCATAAAACTTGGTAAGTAATTTAGACTTTTAACAACCGCTCCGTAAGCCTCTTGATTGAAGAAATTTCCCCAGCGTCCAAGACTTTGGGCAATCATCACTCCTGGAACCGCAATATCTAAAAAGTCTAGCGTATTGATAAGTTTTCTCTGTGAGAAAAAATACAAGACAATCGCTCCGGTGATTAAACCGCCATAAATAGCAATTCCTCCATGCCAAATGGCAAAAATCTCAGCAGGATTTTTAGCATAATAGCCCCAATCAAAAATGACATAATAAATGCGAGCTCCAACTATTGCCAAAGGAAACGCAATGAGGATAAAGTCAAGAATGTCATCTGGAATGATTTTCTTTCGCGGTGCTTCACGCATAGCCAGATAAACAGCTAAAACTAAACCAGTTACAATACAAATCGCATACCAGCGAATACTTAGAGGTCCTATTTTAAATGCAATTGGATTAATCATGAGACACCTCATTCTCACTAATGAGATTGGCCAAGCGTTCCTCAAAAGTCTTCGTGGCATCAAAGCCCATCTCTTTAGCACGGTAATTCATCGCTGCTGCTTCAATCACCACCGAAATATTCCGACCTGTTTTTACGGGAATGCGAATCCTTGGAATAGCCACACCTGATACTGCAAACTCCTCACCATTGTTTCCCAAGCGGTCAAATGTTTTATTGACATCATAATTTTCCAGATAAACAGCCAACTGAACCTGTGATGAATCTTTTACAGCACTTGCCCCATAAAGGCTCATAACATCAATAATCCCGACGCCACGAATCTCAAGTAAATGGCGCAAAATTTCAGCTGGCTCACCCCAGAGAGTCATTTCATCTTTCGCGTAGATATCCACACGGTCATCTGCGACTAAACGATGCCCGCGTTTAACTAGCTCCAGTCCAGTTTCGCTTTTTCCAATTCCGCTATCACCTTGTATCAAAACGCCCATGCCATAAATATCCATTAGAACGCCATGAATACTGGTTCGTTCAGCCAAACGTGAATCTAGATAGCTAGAAATTTCACCTGATAAACGACTCGTCGGTGTGCGGCTGCTGAGAACAACAATTTTATTTTCCTTTGCAGCCTTCAACATCTCATCAGGTACTTTCAGATCACGCGCCACAATCATAACAGTGTCTCGTTCAAACATTTTTCGTAAAACCTGATAGCGATTATGGGACGTCATCTTCATCAAGTAAGACCATTCTTTCATGCCCATTAGCTGAATACGCTCTGGGGTGTAATAGTCAAAATAACCTGTCATTTCAAGTCCTGGGCGGGAAATATCAGAGGTCGTAATTTCTCTTTCCAACATTTTCTCGTCGCCATAAACCACATTTAACCTGACTTTTTTTAATAGATCTTTGATCTTTACAGTCATATTCTTCCCCTTTGATAGTTTCTTTTTCTATTATAGCAAATTTTGAGATTAAAGGAGAGTTTCATCCTTGATTTTGCAAAGAAAATGGATGCAACCATATATAATATATAGCATTTACTACTTCTCTGACTGGAGCATTTTTTCTACAATTTGTTTTTGATTTTGAAATAAAGGATAACGATTCATAAAATAACGGAGTTCACTAGGTTTCAGCCAGATGTGGCTATCCGTTTCACCTTCTTGATATTTCACGTCTTTCTCTGTGACGATTGCCTCATAAAAATCAAAATGGCAGTGATCTTTAGGTGAAGTCGTCTGCTCAATCAGTTGTATTTTTCTAGGAATCAGCCCAGTTTCTTCCTGCAATTCACGATAGGCTGCGGTCATGCTATCTTCACCAGCCAACACACTCCCTCCTGCACCAAACTCATAATAATTAGGATGAATTTCTTTTTTTGGACTGCGGTGCATCAGGAGAAATTCCCCATCTATATGACGAACGAAGACATTGACACAGAGGTGATACTGCCCTTCCGCAATTGGTTGACCTCTCTTTAGAAACTTTCCTTGTCGCTCTCTTTGCTCATTATAAGCATCCCAATATTCCATTTCTCCTCCTCCCAAAATAAAGGAGTCCATTGTCCGAACTCCTTTCTAGCATATATAACCAAACGCTTGCTCCAACACACTCACCAAAACCAGCCGTCATCTTCTTTGATTGCTTCTGCTTCTTTGCGCTTACGAGGTCCTGTTCCATACATTTCTTCTTCTACGTCTTCCTTGTAAGGCATCACAGCTGCTAAGATGATATAGATGATAATCCCTAAGCCAAA
The DNA here is from genome assembly GCF_001813035.1 of Streptococcus sp. HMSC071H03. Taxonomy (NCBI): domain Bacteria; kingdom Bacillati; phylum Bacillota; class Bacilli; order Lactobacillales; family Streptococcaceae; genus Streptococcus; species Streptococcus sp. HMSC071H03. Next base: position 52,440 of record NZ_KV811142.1, read on the forward strand.
GTTAAAGATAGTAAATAAAACGAATAAAAAGCGAACGAGACCAACATCCAAACCAAATTTGTCAGACAAACCAGCCAAGACTCCTGATACAGCGCTATTTCGGCGTAATTTATAAAATTTTGTTTTCATCATCATTTAGCCTCTTTCATTGATACTAAATCTAGTGTAGCACATTTTAGTCATCACGCCATCCGTCCCTAGGCGGATTTCTGATTGTTTCGTCAAAATAATCATTAAGACTGCAATTGTCTGACAAAAATGAGCTTCCCTTGGCAACGTCCGCAGCAATACCGCTCAGTATTGATTCGTCTTTTTCTATGATATTGTGCACGACAATGCAAGCATTGATAAACAAGCGTTTTTGAAGTTGATTGGCTTGATAAAGTAGGGGTATAGCGCAAACCATCCACGGCTTTCAATAATTGCTTGAAATCTCGATCCTTATGCCGATAGCCCTTCTTTTCAAAGTAAAGATGATAGTGACACAACTCATGCCGCACAATTTTTCGGAAGGTTTCTAAACCAAACTGTTCATAGATTCTAGGATTAAAATCAAGATGACCATCCTTTGGAAAAAAGCGTCCACCTGTTGAGCGAAGACGCTTATTCCAAGAAGCCGTATGTCGAAATTCTTTGTCAAAATCTTCCAAAGAGACTTGTCTGACATAGTTAGTTAGATTCACGCGGTGCCACCAAGGAAAGATTGACCTTTTCTCTTTCTATATCCAGCTTATCCACCCACACGGTTACCAAATCACCAACAGAAACTACTTGGCTTGGATGTTTGACATAGCTGTTGCTGAGCTTAGAAATGTGAATCAAGCCATCTTCGTGAATGCCAATATCGACAAAAGCACCAAAATCAACAACATTGCGGACAACGCCTTCTAACTTTTGCCCAATTTGTAAGTCCTTTATATCAAGGACATCTTGACGCAGAACTGGTGCATCAAATGAATCACGCATATCACGTCCTGGCTTGAGCAAGTCTGCAATGATATCCTTGAGGGTAACTTCTCCCAAGTTCAAATCTGCAGCAACTTTTTTGACATCTAAAGACTGCAATTTTTCTTGAGCGGCTTGATCTAAGTCCGTAATTGCAAGCGTTTGGAACAATTTCTCAACAGCTGGATAACTCTCTGGGTGAACACCTGTATTATCCAAAACATTATCACTTTCGGGAATCCGTAAGAACCCTGCCGCCTGTTCAAATGCTTTAGCACCTAGACGAGGAACTTTTTTAATCTCCTCACGCGAGCGAATCACACCTTCTTCTTCACGATATTTGACAATATTTTCAGAAATCGTTTTGTTTAACCCTGCCACATGCGATAGAAGAGATGGGCTTGCGGTATTGATATTAACGCCGACTTGGTTAACAACGGTATCTACGACAAAATCCAAGCTTTCAGATAATTTCTTCTGGCTCACATCATGTTGGTATTGACCGACACCGATTGATTTTGGGTCAATTTTAACTAGCTCTGCAAGAGGGTCTTGCAGTCGACGTGCGATAGAGATAGCCGAACGTTTCTCAACGGTCAAATCAGGGAACTCATGCCGCGCCAATTCGCTAGCAGAATAAACAGACGCACCGCTTTCATTGACAATAACATAACTGACGTTTGGATGAGTTTTCAATACTTCAGCAACAAACGCTTCACTTTCTCGACTGGCTGTTCCATTTCCAATAGCAATGATTTCAACACCAAATTGGTCAATCAAGTCTGACAAATCTTGCTTAGAAGCTTCAATTTGCGCTGCTTTTGCCGGTGGAACAGGATAGATAACCTGAGTTGTCAGCATTTTTCCAGTTGCATCTACGACTGCTAATTTTGCTCCTGTCCGAAAAGCTGGGTCAAATCCTAGTACCACGCGTCCTTTGAGTGGCGCAATCAAGAGCAGATTTCGCAGATTATCTGAAAAAAGCTGAATCGCTCCGTCTTCTGCAGTTTCGGTCAATTCTGCCCTAATCCGACGTTCCATAGCTGGAATGATTTTCTTTTTCACAGCTTGCTGGATTGCTTCATGAATGTAGCCATTTTTGACCTTAAAGCGCACTTCAAAGAAGCGGATAATCTTATCTACATTGTTCTCAAAATTAACTTTGAGAACACCTAGCTTTTCACCACGATTCAGTGCTAAGGTGCGATACCCCTGCATATCCGCGATTTTTTCGGAAAAGTCATAATAGATTTGAAACACTTGCTTTTCGTCCAAATCTTGATCTTTTAAAGTTGAAACAATGCTTGAATTTGTCAGCATTTCATGATAAGTCCAAGCACGCAGTTGTACATCTTCTGAAATGGCTTCCACTAAAATATCTACAGCTCCAGCTAGAGCTGCTTCTGCTGTCGGAAATGTTTCGTTAGTTAAGGCAGTTGCTTCCTCTTGAAGAGTGGCAGCATTTTGTAATATGAGTCGTGCCAAAGGAAAAAGTCCTGCTTCACGTGCAATCGTAGCTTTTGTCCGACGCTTTTCTTTGTAAGGAAGATAAAGTTCTTCCACATCAGCCAACTTTTCAGCTGCTTCAATGGCCGCACGCAATTTGTCCGTCAGCTTTCCTTGTTCTTCAATCTTTGCCAGCACCGTTGCCTTACGCTCTCTGAGGTTCGTCAGACTTTTATCCAAATCAAGAATAGCCTTAATCTCTACCTCATCCAAATTACCTGTCATTTCTTTCCGATAACGAGCGATAAACGGAATCGTGTTGCCCTCTGCTGTCAGTTCCAATACTTTTTCAATTTGCTTCTGACTAATCTTTAAACTTTGCGATAGTTCGATAATATTTGTTTCCATAAAGAACATTATACCACATTCCTCTCCTTCTTTCACAAGCTAATCTTTATTCTGCTGACTTTATTTCACCATAATTTTCAAAATGATAGTATAATAGTTAAAAAGGAAAAGGAGGCTGTTATGGCTATTAAATTTACGCGTTCAGATGATTTAGATAAAATGTTTGAAGAATTTGCAACGTTACCTAAAATCGAAAAAATAGAATTTCCTGATGAAAAAGAAAAAAAGATTAAAAAAGAACAAAAGGCTAAAAAGTTATGAGTTTTTTTAATCAACTACCACCTAGCGTTTTGCAAGCTGGTGCGATTTTCCTCTCCATTATTATTGAAGCACTACCTTTTGTGCTGATTGGGAGTATTATTTCAGGTTTTATAGAGGTTTATATCACACCAGACAAAGTTTATCGCTATCTGCCTAAAAATAAATGGTGCCGAATTTTCTTTGGTACTTTTATTGGCTTCATTTTCCCTTCTTGCGAATGTGGAATTGTGCCTATTATCAATCGCTTTTTGGAAAAGAAAGTACCGAGTTACACAGCTGTACCTTTTATGGTGACAGCGCCGGTTATCAATCCCATTGTTCTTTTTGCGACTTACTCTGCTTTCGGGAATTCCTTTAAAATGGCTTTGCTCAGAGCTCTTGGCTCTATTGTTGTAGCAATTGTTCTAGGAATTTTCTTTGGCTTTCTCAACACGGCAACTATTCAAAAAGAGAATCGAATTATTCAGCATGAACACGACTTCTCCCATTTAAGTCAGCCAAAGAAAGTATTTCAAGTGTTTGTGCAGTCTATTGACGAATTTTTTGATACAGGTCGTTACTTAGTCTTTGGTTGTCTCTTTGCCAGTCTAGTGCAAGTCTACGTGCCTACACGCATTCTGACTTCCATTAGTGCAACACCGCTTATGGCTATTTTGCTATTGATGCTGCTTGCATTTCTTCTCTCACTTTGCAGTGAAGCAGATGCCTTTATCGGCAGTTCGCTCATTTCTAGCTTTGGTTTAGCGCCAGTTCTGGCTTTTCTCGTCATTGGACCAATGCTAGATGTGAAAAATATCCTCATGATGAAAAATTACCTCAAAGTACGATTCATCTGGCAATTCATTGGAATTGTTAGTTTAGTTGTTGTCATTTACTCTTGGCTTGTGGGGGTGGTGCTATGATTCGTTTTCTAATTTTAGCTGGTTACTTTGAAATCACCATGTATTTGCAACTTTCTGGCAAGCTCAATCAATACATCAACATGCATTTTTCTTATTTGGCATATATTTCCATGATACTTTCTTTCGTGCTAGCTATTGTGCAGCTCATCGTCTGGATGAAAAAAATGAAAGTACACAGCCATTTGACGAGCCGCTCAGCAAAATTTGCTAGCATTGCTTTTCTTGTTGTACCACTTATCGTTGCTCTCTTCTTTCCAACGGTCAATTTGGACTCTACAACCGTTTCTGCTAAGGGCTACCATTTCCTCTAGCTGATGGTAGTTCAAAGAGCATTCAGGCTGATGAAGGTACTACCAATCAATACCTGAAGCCTGATACCAGTACCTATTTTACTAAAAGTGCTTACGAGAAGGAAATGCGGGCAGCTGCAAAAAA
>NZ_KV811142.1:56936-63179 GCF_001813035.1 Streptococcus sp. HMSC071H03
AAAAAATATCTAAAAAAAGATGTCATCTCCGTTACGACGGAAAATTATATGGAAGTCATGGAAGTCCTCTATGATTATCCAGATGAATTTGCAGGGAAACGGTTAGAATTTACTGGCTTTGTCTACAACGACCCAAGTGATAAAAACAGCCAGTTTCTTTTCCGTTTCGGTATTATCCACTGTATCGCAGATTCAGGGGTTTATGGACTTCTGACAACTGGTAATACAGAGCATTTTGAAAATAATACTTGGATAAGAGCGAGTGGAAAAATCACTATTCGCTACCATAAGCAACTAGGACAAAGCTTGCCAACGCTTGAAGTGGATAGTTTCAAGAAAGTTGAAAAACCTAGCAATCCTTATGTTTACCGCGTATTTTAAACAACATTAAATAAGCAAAAGAAGACCTGAGAAGTATTTCTCTAGGTCTCCTATTATGCTCTTTTATAAGTAATTATGATAAAATAAGAGAAATTTATATTTTTAGGAGGTATTATGTCACATCAAAACCAACCCGTTTCAAGGAAAACCTTGCTCTCTATTCTCGCTACAGCACTCATTGCTTTTGCTGGAATTCTGTCTGAAACCAGTATGAATGTCACCTTTCCGCACCTTATGAAAGTTTTTCATACAGACCTTGGCACATTGCAATGGATTACGACAGGTTATCTGCTAGCTGTCGCCATCACGATTACACTTGGAGCCACTCTAGCACACAATTGGTCTGAACGTAGAATTCTCTTTACCAGCCTAGCTATTTTTACAGTAGGAAACGGTGTAGCGATGCTTGCGCCAAATTTCGCCCTACTCATGCTAGGCCGCATTTTGCAAGGTTCTGCAACTGGAATTGCCACGCCACTTATGTTTAATCTTATCGTAGAACGTATTCCGCGCAATCAAATCGGATTTTACATGGGACTGTCTGGACTCGTTATAAGCCTAGCTCCTGCGATTGGTCCCACTTATGGCGGCTTTATGATTAGTTTGTTTGATTGGCATATGATTTACACATTCATCATGCCGATTCCGATCATCTCTTTCATTTTAGGATTTTTCTTTTTAGAAAATACTCCCAATAGAAAGAAACGCCCTTTTGAATGGATTTCTTTCTTACTCCTTGCCCTCTCGCTTACTTTTTCTATTATGACCATTTCTAGCTTAGAAGAAGGTAGCTTTAATTGGACTTTTGTCATCATCTTTTTATTATCACTTGTCCTTTTCGTTTGGCGAAGTTTAACGGTAGAGCATCCTTTTTTAGATATTCGTATTTTGAAAAATCCAGTTATTTTACTAGGAATTATTCCTTTCTTTCTCTACCAATTTTCAAATTTATCAGCCAATTTTCTGATTCCTAATTTCTTAGTTTTAGTAAAACACGAGGCTACTTCTGCTGCTGGTTTTGCACTGCTACCTGGAACAATGTTAGGAGCTTTTTCGGCACCTTTCTTGGGAAAATTGTATGATACCAAGGGACCCAAACTTTCCCTATATGGTGGGAATCTTCTCTTTTTCTTAGCCGTCTCCGTTTTTGCATTCTTTACGAAGTCCCTAACATTACCACTGATTATTCTCTTTTATATTTTCTTTACGATTGGGCGCAATATGGCGTTCAATAACACGATGGCTTTGTCTGTTTCACAAATTGGTCGTGAGAAGTCACCAGATGCTACAGCACTCTTTCAAACGGCTCAAACATTTGCCGGTGCTTTGGGAACAGCTATCGCTGCTATAATCGTTAATCAATCTCCTAATACAACGACCGGTGTGCATCTTGTCTTTCTACTCCTTTTCTTCCTTGTTATCCTTATTTTTTATCTCTTTTACTCTTTATTTCGAGCTATCAAAACTCGGAAATTTTAATCAATTTATGATAAAATAAATAAAATATTAGAAAACAGGTGTTCAAAATGTCTTCAAAAGTGATTATTACAATTTTTGGTGCCAGTGGAGATTTGGCAAAAAGAAAACTCTATCCTTCTCTTTTTAGATTGTATAAATCTGGCAATCTGTCTAAGCATTTTGCCGTTATCGGTACAGCTCGCCGACCTTGGAGCAAGGAATATTTTGAATCTGTCGTGGTCGAGTCTATCACAGAACTTGCAGACAGCCCTGAACAAGCGCAAGAATTTGCTAGTCATTTCTATTATCAAAGTCACGATGTCCAAGATACTGAGCATTATATTGAATTAAGGAAGCTACAAAACAGCCTTGACGAGCAATATCAAGCAGAACATAACAAACTTTTCTTCCTGTCTATGGCTCCTCAGTTTTTTGGTACGATTGCCAAACATCTCAAATCCGAGCAAATTGTAGACGGGAAAGGGTTCGAACGCTTAATTGTAGAAAAACCTTTTGGCACAGACCTAGCTTCTGCTAGCAAACTGAACAACGATTTGTTGGCAACATTTGACGAAGAGCAGATTTTCCGGATTGACCATTATCTCGGCAAAGAAATGATTCAAAGTATTTTTGCCATTCGCTTTGCCAATCTTCTTTTTGAAAATGTCTGGAATCGTGATTATATTGACAATGTACAGATTACCTTTGCTGAAAAGTTAGGTGTGGAAGAACGTGGTGGTTATTACGACCATTCAGGTGCACTGCGCGATATGGTGCAAAATCACACACTTCAACTCCTGTCTTTGCTTGCTATGGACAAACCCAAAACTTTTACCAAAGATGATATTCGTGCTGAAAAAATTAAGGCTTTCAAGCACTTACACAAGCCGTCCGATAATGATTTGAAAAAGCTCTTCATTCGTGGTCAATACACTTCTGGCAAAGTGGACGGGAAAAAGTACATTTCCTATCGTAGTGAACCAAATGTTGCCCCAGAATCTACCACAGAAACCTTTGCTTCTGGTGCATTCTTTGTAGATAGTGACCGATTTCGCGGGGTGCCATTTTTCTTCCGTACTGGAAAACGTCTCACTACCAAGGGAACCCATGTCAACATTGTCTTCAAGCAAATGGAATCCATTTTCGGCTCCTCGCTTCAACCAAATGTGCTGACGATTTACATTCAACCAACTGAAGGATTTTCTCTTAGCATGAATGGCAAAGAAGTGGGCGAGCAATTTAACTTAGCTCCATTGACACTTGATTATCGTACAGATGCAACAGCTTCTGGTGCGTCACCAGAACCTTATGAGAAGCTCATCTACGATGTGCTAAACAATGACTCAACCAATTTTAGCCACTGGGACGAAGTTCGCTCTAGTTGGGAATTGATTGACCGTATTGAAGCCTTATGGGCAAATAACGAAGTTCCACTTCATCATTACAAATCAGGCACTATGGGACCCGAAGCCAGCTTTGAGCTCCTTAACCAATTTGAAGCTGATTGGAACTGGCGTCCAGATGAAGCCTATCGCAAAGAAGGACGATTGGGGTAAAGTAAATATATACAAAAGACTTGCAATTCATTCATTTGCAAGTCTTTTTTCTTATACCAAGCCCTCTAAGAGCCCTTTCATAAAGTTTTCAGAGTTAAATACTCCAATATCGTCAATTTTTTCTCCGAATCCAATCAGTTTAACTGGAATATCCAGCTCTTGACGGATTGCAAGAACGACACCACCACGCGCTGTTCCATCAATTTTCGTCAAGACAATTCCTGTTACTGGCGTAATTTTTGAAAATTCCTTAGCTTGAACAAGGGCATTTTGACCGGTTGAGGCATCTAGTGCCAAGAACGTTTCATGCGGCGCAGCTGGATCTACCCGTTTGATAATCCGTCCAATTTTTTCTAATTCTGCCATTAGATTATCTTTGTTTTGCAAGCGTCCGGCTGTATCAATCATGAGAATATCCACATTTTCAGCCTTTGCACGCTCCATACCGTCATAAACAACGCTAGCTGGGTCACTCTTTTCTGGACCTGTCACAACAGGAACATCTACTCGACGTCCCCATTCCACCAACTGAGCAACAGCTCCTGCCCTAAAAGTATCTGCTGCAACTAACATAACTGTCTTACCAGCCTGCTTATATTTATAAGCCAATTTCCCTATCGAAGTGGTTTTCCCAACTCCGTTTACACCAACAAAAAGCATGACTGTCAAACCGTCTTGTAAATTGATTTTTTCGTTAAATTGGCCATCTTTCTCATAGATGTCTACTAACTTTTCAATGATGACCCGACGAAGGACATCTGGCTTTTTGGCATTTTCAAGGCGAGCTTCTTGGCGTAAGGCTTCTGTCAGATTAGAAGCGACTTGCACTCCCACGTCACTCGTAATCAAGAGTTCTTCTAACTCTTCAAAAAATTCCTCATCTACCGAACGGAAATTGGCAAAGAAAGCATTAAGCCGCGCTCCAAAACCTGTCCGCGTCTTTTTAAGACTACGGTCATACTTTTCCTGAACCGTTTCTTTTTGAATAGATGAACTTGCTTCAATTGGTTCGCTAATAGTCTTCTCTGCCGTAGTTGACTCTGCTGAACTTGACCCTGCGTTCGCTTCGTTCAACTGCCTCATATTTTCTTGTTCTGCCTGCTGTCTTCTAGCTTCTGCTAAACGTGCCTGTAAATCTGTGGTAGCTGGATGAGTCGTATGTTGCGAAAAGGCTGCTGTCTCGTCAGGTTGTGGAGTTCCCATTTCATTCTGTAATGTATGATTTTCTGGAGCTTGGAAATCATTTTCAGCAAACTCTAGACTTGATCCTGTAGTAGCCGTTTCCGGCTCCATTTCTTCTACTTTTTCTTGAATGGTTTCAAGACGTGTCTCATCATTAGCAAGACGTTCTTTCAATTCTGTTTGGAATGTTTGTTCACCTAGATTCTCAGATTGCGTATTCTCTACAGGAGCTGTTTCTACTTTTTCTAGATTCTTTCCTTGATCATCCTCTGATACTGTTTCTACAGCTTCTTCAGGAATATTTTCAACTGTTTTTTCTTCTTTTTGGCGACCAAAAAGGCGATCAAATAAGCCCATTCAATTCCTCCTTTATTTCAGTGCATATTTTTCTATAGCCCAAGCAACAGCATCTTCATCATTGGTCATCGGCGTCACCACATTGGCAACTTCTTTGACTATTGCTACTGCATTTTGCATAGCTACACCAAGTCCTGCCCATTTTATCATAGACAGGTCATTTGCTTCATCTCCGCAAGTCATGACTTGACTTTGTTCAATTCCTAAATGAGCAATCAATTTTTCTAAGCCATTTGCTTTATGGACATTCTTCGGAGACCATTCTAACAGCATATCGCGCGACTTAAAAATTTCATATTTGTCAAATAAATCGGACGAAAGTTGAGCAATACCACGATCAAGCGGATCTGGTGCATAAGCTGTTACACACTTATTATAAGTCTGTTGGCTAGATAAGTCTGCAAATGAAACCGACTCAAATGTTAAAGCAGGATTGCAAGTTTGATAAAGCGATTCATGGTCTGACTGGATTTGGTAGACAGTTCCTTCGCAAATCGCATCTAGTGGCAAGCCTAACTTTTCTGTTTCCTCAAAAATACGAGCCACATCGTCATAAGCAAAGACTGTTTTATCAAGAATTTCACCTGTGTTACGTTGCACCAAACCACCATTAAAAGTAATGGTGTATTCGTCCTCTTGATTAGCTACGCCTAGTTCGTTTAAGAAAAGTTCCATTGCTTTTAGAGGGCGACCGGTCGTCAAAACAATCTTGATTCCCTGCTCTTTAGCGGCTTTAAGCGCCACTAAATTTCGAGCAGAAATTTTTTTCTCAGAAGTTAGTAAAGTCCCATCTAAATCTAAGGCAATCAATTTTATATCTGCCATTATAAGCCCTCCATATACGTCATAACTGAATGCGCCGCATGATGCCCAATGACCTCTTTGGCTACTTCCAAAATCTCTGGACGAGCATTTTCAGGGGCAATGGGATAACCTGCTACTTGCATCATGTGTAGATCATTCAAATTGTCACCAAATGTCATGACCTGATCCATCTCAAGATTTAATTTCTTCGCCAATTCGACAATGGCAACACCCTTGTCCACATAGTCTAGGACAATATCAATTGACTTATAGCCTGTTGTCATAGCTTTGACACCGGGAACGTGTTGATTAACCCAAGCTTCACCAGCAGCTACTGTTTCTTCAGAAAAATTGGTTGTAAATTTGAAAATTTCATCTGTAATATCCTCCAAGCGAGCTACTTTTTGGATATTTTCATTATAATGCGCACTAAAAGCTAAATAAGCTGGATCAACTGTTTCCAAAACATAACAGCCTTTTTTACCTGTTAGAAGCAATTCACTGG
>NZ_KV811142.1:63279-100201 GCF_001813035.1 Streptococcus sp. HMSC071H03
AAGCTGACAGATAAAAATCTTTAGACATGGTTGCTTCGTAGAGATCTTCTCCGTGAAATTCTACCAGACTGCCATTTTCAGCAATAAAAATTATCTCATCTCGCACATCCTCAAATAGCTTTTCTAATGACAGCAAACCACGCCCACTGGCTACTGCAAAATAGATGCCTTTTTCTTTAAAACGGAGCAACAACTGCTTCAGTCGAACCATATCAAACTGCCCTTTGTCATCTAAAAAGGTGCCGTCCATATCTGTCGCAACTAATTTTATATTCATTTTACATACTTTCTAAATCTTTTAATTTTACGGAGACAATCTTTGACACACCGGACTCTTGCATGGTTACTCCATAGATAGAGTCTGCTGCGGACATCGTTCCTTTACGGTGTGTTACCACGATAAACTGGCTGTCCTTGTCAAAGCGATTGAGATAGTCTCCGAAACGTTTGACATTAGCTTCGTCAAGTGCAGCTTCCACCTCGTCCAAAATGACAAATGGTATCGTCTTGACACGGATAATGGAGAAGAGTAATGCCAAAGCTGACAGAGCTTTTTCTCCTCCGCTCATCAGATTGAGCGACTGAATTTTCTTACCAGGTGGTTGTACTGAAATTTCTACCCCCGCAGTCAGCAGGTCACCTTCGGTCAAAATCAAGTCCGCTGAACCACCGCCAAACATCTGTCTGAAAGTCACTTTGAAGCTCTCACGAATAGCTTCAAAGGTTGATTTGAAGCGGTCTTTTACTTCGTCATTCATTTCTTCGATGGTTTCCAAAAGTAGATTTTTCGCAGAAAGTACGTCATCTCTTTGAGTATTGAGGAAATGCAGTCGTTGACTGACTTCTTCAAATTGCTCTACCGCATCAAGATTGACTGGTCCTAAAGCTCGGATAGTTTTTTCTAAGTCCTTGACCTTAGTTTCAGAAACCGCAAGATTTTCTAGTGGACGAGCCTGTTTACTAGCTTCATCAAAAGATATTTGATAGTCATCTGTCAAATTCGTCAAAAGGCGTCGAAGGACATCTGCAATCTTATCTTTTTCAGCTTCTGCCTTGGCTTGACTGCGAATCAGATCCTCATTTTGCTGGCGGGCTTGTTCCAGATGACTAGTAAGATCCTCTGCTTGCCCTTCCAAATCGTCCAGTTCAAACCGACACCGAATATTGGCTTGGTTCAAAGCTGTCTTTTCTTGTATAGCCTGTGTTAATTGCTCTTCTAAAACAGCAATATCCACTTTTAAAGCGGTCTCTTCCTTTTGCTCCATTAGAAATTGTAAAGTAGAAATCTCTTTTTCCAATTCAGATTTTTCATTGGACAAACGTGTGAGATCCGTCTGAACGTAACGCTGATGCCCCGTCAGCTCGGTACGAGCCAAACGAAGCTCAGATAAGTGGGCTGTTAGCTTGTCTAAACGGGCTTGAACAGCATCTTTATCTGACTTAATCTGCTCAATCTCGGCTTCTGTTTCAGATTTCTCTTGCTCAATTTCTGCAAGGCGATTAACCAATCGTTCCTTTTGTTCCGCCATGTCAGGAAGAACTTCACGAGATAGCTCTCTTTCTTGCAGCGCTAAGAGCTCAGATAAATCTTCAACCTGTTTATGTGTTTGCTCATAAGCCATTTGAGCCTTTTGCTCTGCTAATCGAGCTTCCTCACCACTTGCTTTTATTTCTTCTAACAGACTGTTGGCTTGGCTTAGCTGTGTGTGCAAATCCTCCACTTGCTTTTCTTGCTCGGCTAATGTTACATTCTTCTCAGAAAGTTCCTTTTGCAAAGCATCCAACTCCGGCTTGATGAAAATTGTATTGTTATTTCGATTAGCGCCACCTGCATAAGAACCGCCTGTCCGTAATTCTGTTCCATCCAGCGTGACAATTCGTACTTGATACCGAACTTTGCGAGCAGCTGCTCGCGCATTTTCTACCGTATCAAAAATGGCTGTTGTACCTAGCAAATTTTGGAAAATATGCTCTAAACTCTTATCATAGCTCACCAAAGACGAAGCCAAACCAAGAAAACCAGTGCTTTTTTCAATGCTTCCTTGATGATGATCTGGTAAATGCCGCGCTTTAATCGTTGTCAGTGGCAGAAAAGTTGCCCGTCCTGTTCGATTGCGTTTCAGAAATTCAATTGCTCGTGTCGCAGCTTGTTCGTCCTCTACGATAATATGCTGGCTACTTGCTCCAAGTGCAATTTCAAGTGCTGTCTGATAATGCGAATCAAAGCTCAGTTTTTCACTAACAGCACCGATAATACCGCCCAGGAGCTCTGCTTCTTGAAGAACACTTTTCACCCCAGCATAGAAATGACTGTGATTTTTCAGAATAGCTTCTAAACTACCAACACGCGCCTTTTTATTTTTTACATCATCCATTAAATCAAACATTGCCGTTTGGTTTTGCTGATAATTCGTTTTTACAGCTTGAACTTGCTTTAGCTGTGCCTGATAATCTGTCAGTAACTGCTGAACCGACTGCCGATCTGTTTCTAAATCTTCCAGTTGACTTTGCTCGTTGATTTGAAGATTCTTTAAATTTTCTTTTAACTTAGCAAATTCTGCTTGTTTGCTTTCAGATAATTGTAATTCGTTGGCTAAGCGACTTTCTAAAGCAGTTAAGTCATTGGATAAGTCCGCTTCTTCTTGCATCAATTGGACAAATTCAGCACGTAATTTTTCAATCATCTGGTCAGGATCGTCCGAAAATGCCTCAATTTCAGCTTCTAATTTATGAATCGCTTGTTGATTTTGTTCCAATTTTACAGCAAAATCAGTCAACTGCTCGTCTTTTCCCTGCCATTCTGTTTGAACCGCCTCTAATTTTTCTGTCAATCCTTTCAGGCGTTCCTCATTTTCCTTCCGACTGTTGGCAGCTTGACTAGATTCTAATTTGGAAACTTCGATTTGGCGTTCTAAGTCACTGATGAGGCGTGTTAGTTCAAGCAAACTCGCTTGGTCATCTGCCATTTGTTTTTGCAAATCATGGCGTTTTTCTTTCAGAAGAGTATTTTCTTGCTCTAGCTGGTCACGTTTGCTGTAATAAGCAGACAAAGATTGCTGAATCCCCACAAGCCGTTCTTCAGTATCATTCAGCTGTGTTTTATTTCCCTTTATTTGAGCAATCAATACATCCAAATAAAGAGCACGGCGTTCCTCATCCAATTTCAAAAACTGCTTAGCTGTCGTAGCTTGCTTTTCAAGAGGCTTCACTTGACTATCGAGCTCATAAATAATGTCTTCCAGCCGATCTAGATTATCTTGTGTTTGGCTGAGCTTACTTTCAGTCTCCTTGCGCCGCGTCTTGTATTTCAGTACGCCAGCCGCTTCTTCAAAAATGACACGGCGCTCCTCTGGCTTGCTATTGAAAATTTCTTCCACCTTTCCTTGGGAAATAATGGAAAAACTATCTCGCCCAAGCCCTGTATCCATAAACAAATCATGAATATCTCGCAAACGTACCTTCTTGCCGTCTATTTTATACTCGCTATCTCCACTACGATAAATATGACGCTCCACACGAATCTCATCTGCAGCTTGCTGGATGAAACGGTCTTTATTGTCCAAAACGACAACAACAGAAGCATAATTCAGTGGTTTGCGAGTTTCAGTCCCCGCAAAAATGACATCTGGCATTTTCCCGCCACGAAGACTTTTAATACTGGACTCCCCCAGTGCCCAACGCAGGCTTTCAGTAATGTTACTCTTTCCTGAGCCATTTGGTCCAACGACTGCTGTCACTCCCTGATCAAATACTACCTTGGTCTTATCTGCAAAAGATTTGAAACCTTGAATTTCAATTTCTTTTAAATACATGAATGACTTTCCTTTTCAAATGCATTTTTAGCAGCTTCCTGTTCTGCTAATTTTTTAGAGCGTCCTTGCCCTTGTCCAACCGTTCTGCCATCAACAGAAACCGATACAGCAAATTCTTTGGCATGAGCTGGGACGGACTCAGAGATGACTTGATAGACAATCTCGACATCACCATTGACTTGGAGCAGTTCTTGTAGCTTGGTCTTGTAATCAACCACCTGCTCAAAGTCTCCAACTTCTACCTTTGGAATCATGACTTGATACAGGAAGTTTTTGACCGCTTCCACTCCCTTATCTAGCAACAAAGCTCCTAAAAAGGCTTCAAATAAATCCCCAAGAATGGTATCCCGATTACGCCCACCTGACTTTTCTTCGCCACGACCTAATTTGATAAATTGATCAAACTGGCAATCTCGACTAAAACCAGCCAAACTCTCTTCGCGTACAATGGTTGAGCGAAGTTTTGACAAGTCCCCTTCTGGTTTTTTCGGATATTTTTTATAAAGATATTCTGAAATCAATAATTGCAGAACAGCGTCTCCTAAAAATTCCAAGCGCTCATTGTGTGAAATGTTTAAGAGGCGGTGCTCATTGGCATAGCTAGTGTGTGTAAAAGCTGTCTCCAGCAACTTTTCATCTTGGAAGACAATTTCAAATTGCTGACTTAAAACTTTATGTAAATCTCTCATTTTTTCTCCTTTCAAGAAGAACTTTTTCTTTTAATACTTAATGAACATCAAAAATTTAACAATCACCTCCAGCTGTCTCCCAGACAATTGGAACTAGAAAGCAAGCTGCGGGGGAGCAAAAGTTCAAGTAGAGCTTTTGAAGTTGCAGGTGTAATCAACGAAGTCAGCAACAAAGAGTACAGCAAGGTTGGCAAAAGTTTCGCTTTCCTTCTTTGCCACCTCTCACAGTCACCCGAACTGTGAAATCCGACGAAGTTTGAAGAGATCTTCACAGAGTATAAAATGAAAACAAATTCTCTATTATTATATCAAAAAAATCCTTGATACTCCAACGATACCAAGAATTTGATAGGAAAAGTTCACCAGAGATGAAATGAATTTTCATTCTTTATCTAGAATGACTTTGAATAAATAATACGTCATAAAAAGGGTTAAGGTAGCTAAAGCAAACTTCACCCAGATAAGAGGTGCAAAGAAGATAGAAATTCCCATTAGAATATAAATGGAAATAAGAATTTTTCTTTTACGCTCCCGAGCAATAGCACCTATTTCGCGAAAGTCCGCCACATAGATTTGATACAACTTAGTATGGTATAGCTATTTTTCAAATCGTTTGGAAGAGCGTGAAAAGCATGCAATCGCCAACAGTAAAAAGAGGGGGTGTCGGTAATAGCGGTAAAGCAACTCCCAAAAGGGCTAATCCTACTGAAATAAAACCAATCATTAAGTAAAAAATTCGCATTCTTTCTCCTAAATATTTGTTAAAGGTGTCGCCGTATCTGGCGATGTATCACAAATATGAAAATCATGCTCAACCGCCAAATCAGCCTGTGCCAATTGATTGACCATTGTGATATGAGCCAATTCTTTGGTATTGTTTTCTTTGCTAAGATGACCTAGATAGATTTTCTTAGTGCGATAACCCAACGTACGAATCATGGTTTCTGCCCCGTCATCATTCGACAAATGTCCTTGGTCAGATAAAATCCGCTGCTTCAGGCTCCAAGGATAAGCTCCGCTACGAAGGATTTCAATATCATGGTTGGACTCAATCAAATACCCGTCCGCATTTTCAATAATCCCCGCCATACGATCGCTAACATAGCCAGTATCCGTCAGTAGAACAAAACTTTTATCATCTTTCATTAGTCGGTAAAATTGCGGCGCAACCGCATCATGACTAACACCAAAACTTTCAATGTCAATATCGCCAAATGTCTTGGTTTTTCCCATTTCAAAAATGTGCTTCTGACTAACATCAATCTTCCCAAGCGCTACTTCCATAGCATTCCATGTTTCTTGATTGGCATAAATGTCTAAATGATATTTCCGTGCCAAAACGCCCACACCATGGATATGATCCTTATGCTCATGCGTTACCAAAATGGCATCCAAATCCTCTGGTTTACGGTCAATTTCACTCAATAAGCTAGTAATTTTCTTCCCAGACAAGCCCGCATCAATCAACAACTTCTTCTTTGGAGTTTCTAAATAAAAACAGTTACCGGTAGAACCTGACGCTAAAATACTATACTTAAATCCTTTCTCGCTCATGGCTATCCTTCTAATTCATCTTCTTCCCAATCATCATCTTTGACAGCTTCTTTGTCATATGGCAGAACGATTGTAAACGTCGAGCCTTTGCCGTACTCGCTCTTTGCCCAGATAAAGCCGTTATGTTGCTTGATAATCTCTTTGGCAATGGCTAAGCCCAGTCCGGATCCACCTTGGGCGCGACTTCTTGCTTTGTCTACACGATAAAATCTATCAAAAATTTTCGGCAAATCTTTTTTAGGAATTCCTAAGCCTTCATCTGAAATCGACAAAATCATTTGGGTATCCGTCGTTTTCATACTGACCGTAATTTTACCACCGTCAGGAGAATATTTAATGGCATTGTTGATAATATTATCAATCACCTGTGTCATCTTATCTGTATCAATTTCGACCCAAATAGAGTTAATCGGATAATCTCGTATAATTTCATACTTTTTATCATCATTCTGGCTTCTGATTTTATCAAAACGGTTCAAAATAAAGGTGATAAAAGCTGTAAAATTCGTCAATTCAATATCCAAATGACTGGTTGCATTGTCAATACGTGACAAACTCAGCAAGTCCGAAACCATGCGCATCATCCGATTTGTCTCGTCTAATGAAACCTTGATGAAATCCGGTGCGACTGGTTCTGATAAGGCACCTTCATCTAGTGCTTCCAGATAAGACTTGACACTGGTCAAGGGAGTACGTAATTCGTGACTGACATTCGAAACAAACAGTCTCCGCTCACGCTCTTCTTTTTCCTGCTCCGTTGTATCGTGTAACACTGCAACCAGCCCTGAAATAAAGCCTGATTCTCGCCGAATCAAGGCAAATCGAACACGTAAACTTAAAAACTCTCCATTTTCATCCTGCGAATCAATGGTCAATTCTGGAACTTTCGTAATCAAGTCTCGTAAGTCATATTCGTCTTCGATATCCAACAGTTTTAAGATATTCATCTTTCGTGCTTCGGATTCTTTGACCCCCAACTGCTTGGTCGCCATATCATTAATCATGATAATCTGCCCACGACGATTGGTCGCAAGAACGCCGTCCGTCATATAGGATAAAATACTCGACAGGCGCTTAGTTTCTTGCTCTAAATTTTCATGCGTTAGACGGATTACCTCAGATAAATCATTGATACTGTTGGTAATATCCGTAATTTCTGGACCACCTTGTACATCTAAAATTTCTGAGTAATTGCCTGCAATTAAATCTTTTACTTTTTGATTCAATTGGCGAATACGAACGTTGTCACGCCTGTTTTCCAAGGAAAGCAAGGTAATCACCAAGATGAACCCTAAAATAAGTAAAACAAATACAAAGTCTTTTGATACAATAAATTGTCTAATATTATCAATCATTGTTTCTCATGTAATATCCAACGCCGCGCCGCGTTAAAATGTACTCTGGTCGGCTAGGAATATCCTCTATCTTTTCTCTCAAACGACGAATTGTCACATCAACAGTCCGCACATCTCCAAAATAATCATAACCCCACACCGTTTCTAGCAGATGTTCACGCGTCATCACTTGCCCGATATGCGTGGCCAAATGGTGTAGCAATTCAAACTCACGGTGTGTTAAATCTAATTCTTCGCCATGCTTTTTCACGACAAAAGCATCGGTCAAAATCTGCAAATCTCCAATCACAATCTCTGTCGGAGCAGCTTCTGCTTCTTGATTTTCAATTGTCAAATCTGTGCGACGCAAAATAGCTTTGACACGCGCCTGTAACTCACGATTAGAAAACGGCTTTGTCATATAGTCATCTGCTCCAATTTCGAGACCAATGACTTTATCAAATTCACTGTCTTTGGCAGAAAGAACGATGATGGGAACATTGCTCGTTTTCCGAATCGTTCGCGCCACCTCTAAGCCGTCCAGTTCAGGCAACATCAAGTCCAAAATCAAAATATCTGGACGTTCTGCTTCAAACATCTCTAACGCTTCGCGACCGTCGAAGGCAGTCACTACTTCATAACCTTCTTTTACCATGTTAAACTTTATAATATCTGAGATCGGTTTCTCATCATCTACAACTAATATTTTTTTCATTTTATTCACCTTTTTCTATCTTTTTATTATACCAAATTTTTCTTAAAATTTACCAATTCAACTCATAACACATCATTTCTTTACTTTACAAATTTAAAACAAATATGTTAAAAATATGACAGCAAAGACAGTCTTTTAAGTCTTTTATATCAAAAAATAGTCCAGACAAAAGCCTTAGACCATTCATTGAATTCTTAGGAAAAACTATGAAACGCAATACACCTGTCTTAACTTTTCACTGCTACTGTAGTAATTTCCTAAAGAAGCAAATGTTCGAGCTGCTTGATGTTCATTTACTTGTCTTTCTCCAGCAAAATATCCCATAACCTAACAGCGTCCCCAACAATAAACAGATAAAATAGGCTGCATGATACAGTAAAATCCATTCCTCAAAGGTCAGAATCGTCACAAAGAACATGAGCGTTGCTAAAAGCAAAAAACGGCAAGAAAAACCATATAGCCCAGCATAGACAACTGCTACAAGAAATGTTGCCAGCGGTGAATATATCAAAACATTATTTACCACCAAGCCCTTTCGTAACAATTCGTCCATCGGTATCATTTGAACAATTCCATAAAATAACAAATAGAAAAAGAGTAGTACGGCTAAAAAAGGAATATCGCGTTTCATTTTCCCACCTCGCTAGTTTTGGAATTTTATTTCAGGTATTTCTGTATATTTTTGATTTGTCGTTTAGATGCTTTAAACATTCGCGCTGATCCATTTACAGGAAGGGCAATTGCTTTTTTGGGAAGATAAATGACAGATTTTGCTAATCGCTTACTAACAGACTCCTCCGGATATAAATCATTGTTGAAATCTTTTGAAATGATTAAATCCAAATAAAATTCATAGACACGACGTCCAAAGTTTTCAGCAGAGATTTCGTATAATTTTGCAGCGAGACTTTTCTCATCCAAATCCGGTGTTGCAATAACAGCTTCCAAAATCGCTCCTGCCAAATCACGTTCTTCATAATAAAGCGTTCCAAACATTTTATCATTGATAACATTGTCTAGATAAGGATTTCCATGCGCAATAATCGGAGTGCCACTCGCTAGACTTTCTAAATACGTCAAGCCCTGCGTCTCACTCGTTGAAGCGGAAATAAAGAAGTCAGCTGCTTTATAATACAATGCGGTCTCACTTGGCGCAATCATTCCCGTAAAAACGACTGCATCTGTAATACCCAAGCGTTTGGCTTGTGCTTTTAAGTCAGATAAATACGGTCCATCTCCTGCCACTACTAATTTCACATCTGGATTTTCTTCCAAAACAGTCGGCAGAGCAGCTAAAACTGCCTGAATATTTTTTTCATACGAAACACGTGATAGGCTAAGCAACATAGTTTCTTGATTTGAAATGCCTAATTTTTCCCGTAAATCAGCCATGTTCTCACTAGTAATTTCTGGACGTTCAAATTTAGCCAATTCAATTCCAGTAGGAATAACACGTTTTTCTACTTTTACTTTGTATTTCATGAGCAAGTCATAAACAATCTCGCTCGGACAAATCACACCGTCTAAATCACTCATAAAACCGCGAACAATGTATTTGACCATGCTAGGACGAATGACCATGCCTTTAGCAATATAACGTACATAATCCTCATACTGTGTATGATAAGTATGAACAACTGGAATTCGCAGCTCCTTTGCAATCCAAACACCTAATAAACCCAAAGAAAATTCAGTCTGGGTATGAATAATATCCAATTGATATTGGCGAGCAATCTCTAAAGCTGTTGAAAAACCGCGATAAGCAATTCGCCGATCTTTAAAGGCAAAAAACGGCACGCTGGGAATTCGAATAATCTGCCAATCCTCATAACGATTGACATCCTTATCTGTCGTTGTAAAAATAAAAACAGTATGTCCAAGCTTTTCTAATTCTGTTTTTAAAGTACGAATACTCGTTGCCACTCCAGAAACTTGAGGAAAATAGGTATCCGTAAAAAGACCAATTCGCATGCTACATCTCCAATACTTCTTGATAAGCATCCACAAGTTTATAAGCCACATCATCAATTGAACGACTCTGCGCTACCTTATAGCCAGCTTCTCGCTTATCTACTTTACCATCCAAAATCTTTTGGATAGAGTCTACAAATTCATCTACATTATGCCCCAATTCAGCCGATTGCTCATCAATCCAGCCCTCATATACAGGAATATCCCGTAAAACGACATGTTGATGACTAGCCAACGCCTCTAGCACTACAATCCCTTCTGTCTCCTCATAACTTGGGAAAAAGAAAAGACTGCTACCACTCATAGCTCCTTCAAAAACGGCACCTTTAAAATAACCCGGGAATTCAACATTTTTAGGATGATTAAAAAGCACAAGATTTCTGATTTTCCGTGGAATGATCCATTTGTTAATACTGCCCAGCCAAATAAAGCGAACATCTGGCATTCTGCGTGCTACTTCTACAAAGTCTTCTATTCCCTTGCGTCTAAAATAAAGTCCCGCACAGACAACAACCTTGTCTCCTTCTTGGATATGAAAATGTTTTCTAAACACTTCTTCTTTATGTGGATCTTTTTGATATTTATGAAGGTCAATCCCATTAGAAACAGCCACAATTGGTGTTGTCACACCATAGCCCTGAATCAACTTTTTGGAGTATTCAGACGGTGTAATGATAAAATCCGCCATTTGATACATGTGAGCTAGATATTTCCCAAAAGCAGAGGCAAAAAGATTTGACCCAATAAACGAATTGCGAAAATCTTCCTTCGTTGAATGCCCATGCATAATCACTTTTTTTCCTTGCTTTTTTGCTTTGTGCAAAAGTCGCAAACTCCTAGGTCCATAGGTATTGATATGCACTACATCATAATCTCCTGAAGGATCTGTCGTGTAGGGAATCCCAGCCAGGTCTAGAGCTTTCATCTGATGTTGCAAAGCTCGTCCAATGCCTGATTTTTCCAAAACCGCTTTACCTTCTAAATACAGTAATACTTTCATGTCTTCTATTATACCCAAAAGATAGAAAAAATAAAACCACAAAGATATAAAGCCTCTTGAAAACAAAAATGTCTGGGACAATAACATCTCAGACATAAACTACTCTTATAATAAACGAGTAGCAAAACGATTGGACAACGAACTTAAAATTGAAAATTTCAAGTTCTGTCTAACTCTACTTACTTTCTTGTTGAACGGCGCTCAATAAGACCATGAGCTAATACCACTTCGCGTTCTTCTAGCTCTTCCTTGTGCATAATCTTAGTCAACATGCGCATACTAATCGCACCGAGGTCATACAAAGGCTGACCAATAGTCGTCAAATTTGGACGGGTAAAACGTGCTACCTGCGAATCATCACTAGTAATGATTTCAAAATCTTCTGGTATATTTACACCTTTGTCTGATAATCCATTTAACAATCCAGCTGCCAGTTCATCACCA
Source organism: Streptococcus sp. HMSC071H03 (assembly GCF_001813035.1). Lineage (NCBI taxonomy): Bacteria > Bacillati > Bacillota > Bacilli > Lactobacillales > Streptococcaceae > Streptococcus > Streptococcus sp. HMSC071H03. The sequence continues at coordinate 74,799 of NZ_KV811142.1, forward strand.
GTCACAAAGGCTGCTGTAGCTTTAGAAGCAATGACCCGTTCTGCTAATTGATAACCATCATCATAGCTGTATTTTGACTCAAAAACCAATCCTTCACTATAGGTAAGTTTAGCTTTCTTCAAAGCTTCTTTGTAACCAGCTAAACGAATCTTACCATTGATATCATCCACCAAAGGTCCGCTTACAAAAGCAATTTTTTGATTATTTTTCGTAAGACATTCAACTGCATCCATGGTTGCTTGCTTATAGTCAATATTCACACTTGGTAATTGATGCTCCACATCAACTGTGCCTGCAAGCACAACTGGCGTCCGCGAACGAGAAAACTCGGAGCGAATCTTTTCTGTTAAATGATAGCCCATAAAAATGATACCATCTACTTGTTTTGAGAACAGCGTATTGACAACAGAAACTTCTTTGTCATCATCTTCATCACTATTGGCTAAGACAATATTATATTTGTACATCTCTGCGATATCATCAATTCCTTTTGCAAGCGTTGCAAAATAACTGCTTGTGATATTTGGAATGACAACCCCGACAGTTGTCGTCTTTTTGCTAGCTAAGCCACGCGCTACCGCATTTGGTCGGTAATCCAAGCGGTCAATCACTTCCAAGACTTTTTTTCTTGTATTTTCTTTTACATTTTTGTTTCCATTTACCACACGGCTAACGGTTGCCATCGAAACTCCCGCTTCACGCGCGACATCATAAATGGTTACTGTATCGTCTGTGTTCATGTTTCTTCCTTTCTATGTTGAAAATATCGTTTTCACATTCCTACCAAAATCATTTTATCACTTATTGGAAACACTTTCAAGCATTTTGATAACTTTTTGAAAAATCTTGTTCTTTAGGCAAATTTCTAGCAATTTTATCAATGATTTTACAAGAAAAATCTACCCAATCTGTGAAATTTTTGAAGCGACAAAAAAGTTCTTACTGTCCTCTTGATTTTTACTTGTTTTTTTGCAAAAATAGAGGAGTAGAAAGAAGGTAACAGAATGACCAAAATAAATCAAATTATTTCTTATTTAGAAACAGAGAAGACATATGTCGCCGTGGTTTCTGATCCTGTCACGATTAATTATTTAACAGGATTTTATAGCGACCCTCATGAACGCCAGATGTTTCTTTTTATTTTCACAAATCATGAACCACTGCTCTTTGTCCCAGCTCTTGAAGTAGATCGCGCTAGTGCGATTGTTGATTTCAAGGTTGTGGGTTATGTTGATTCTGAAAATCCATGGAAAAAAATCAGAGCAGCCTTGCCAGCTAGCAGTTTCCACAAAGTTGCTGTTGAGTTTGATAACTTGATTTTGACAAAATACAATGGATTGCGTACTGTTTTTGAACAAGCTGAATTTACAAACTTAACACCTTGTATCAATCGTATGCGTCTCATCAAATCATCCGATGAAATTAAGAAAATGTTTGTTGCTGGAGAATATGCAGATAAGGCTGTTAAGATTGGTTTTGAGACTATTTCTCTCGATAAAACAGAAACAGATATTATTGCTCAAATCGACTTCGGTATCAAGCAACTCGGATATGAGATGAGCTTTGAAACCATGGTTTTGACAGGTGATAATGCTGCTAATCCGCATGGCATTCCGGGTGCAAACAAAGTCGAAAACAATGCCCTGCTTCTATTTGACCTTGGCTGTATGGTCAATGGTTATGCCAGCGATATGACACGGACAGTTGCTGTTGGAAAACCAGATCAGTTTAAAAAAGACATTTACAATCTAACGCTTGAAGCTCAACGGGCAGCTCTTGACTTCATCAAGCCCGGAGTAACAGCTCATGAAGTAGACCGCGCAGCACGCGAAGTCATCGAAAAAGCCGGTTATGGTGAATATTTCAATCATCGTCTGGGACATGGTATCGGTATGAGCGTACATGAGTTTCCATCTATCATGGAAGGAAACGATATGGTTATCGAAGAAGGTATGTGCTTCTCTGTTGAGCCTGGAATTTATATTCCAGGAAAAGTTGGCGTTCGTATTGAAGACTGCGGTCATGTCACCAAAGATGGTTTTGAAGTCTTTACAAGTACAAGTAAAGATCTGCTCTATTTTGATTAAAATACTGAAAAAGAAGCTAAAATAGTTGATTTAAGGACTGAAGCCTGTATTGGTTTTGGTTCTTTTTATTTTGAACTCTAACTTTGTTGTAATCATCGCATTAACTAATTAACTCGTTTAGTAATTAAATCTGTTTTCAAATCTATAAAGCATCTTAACTTTTAACACACCAAAGAAAATTTTATTGTTCTTGATGCCAATTTCTTTTCATGTCATAAAAAGATGAAGAATTCTTTTCGACAAAAAATAATGACAAAATCAATTTTAAATATTGTTATATTCTATTCATAACTCATTTCATAAGAAAAAACTCCATAGTTGAATTTTTAGCCAACTATAGAGATTTGTAGAGCTACTTATTATAGCTTTTTACTCACTATGTACTATAAAAAAATCTTTTGACAAATAGCCTTTACCCGCCACCATATCATATTGAACAAGTTTCAGGTCTTCTGCAATTTGCCGCCCTTCCTCATCCAAATCTTTTTTATCAACACTTGCTTTGTGTAAAACTTCTGTTAATAAAGCATAATAAGGTGACACTTTTGAATTGGTTTGTTCTAATAATAGAGCTGTGAAGTCACTTGAATTTACAATCGGATAGTCCAATTTAGGTGTCTCATAATTACTCCACACAAAATAGTCTGTTAAATATTGACTCTCTGGATTATTTTTGAAAGCTGACTGTGGATAAAGCCCTGGTAAATGATCTCCATAAAAAACAACTGTAACTTTCTTATTGACTTTTGAAAGTTGATCAAGAAAATCTTTTGTGGCTACGTCCGTATGATACAATAAGCAAGTATAGTTACTTAATTGGTCGTTTTCCTCGCTAGAGAATCTATCGTTGCTTGTTTTTAATTCACTCGGTTCTTGCTCAGCCCATGGCGAATGATTTTGCATTGAAATAACAGAAAAGAATTGTCCGTTATCATTCATATTATTTAAAACAAACTGATAAGTTGATGCATCACTTGGATGATAACCTTCATTTTCATATTTAATATTTTTAGTATCTTGTGTAATAAAATCTTTAAAACCTAATTTTTCATAAATAACATTACGTGCATAATTTGTTGAGCTTTCTAAATGGATAGCAATTTTATTACTTTTATTATATTGATCACTAATCGAAGGAAATTTATTCATTTTTGGAACAACTTCAGTATAGATTACAGATACACTTTGAGAGAGATTATAAAAAGGCAAACCTGTTAATGTCTGAAACTCCATATTTGCTGTTTCACCACCATAGCCATCCGATTTCATGAGACCACTAGTTACGTTATTTTTAATTCCTTCAGTATTTGGAATCGGATTTTCACTAACAGATACACCATCTATGCGCCTAGGGTCGGCAAAACTTTCACTTAAAACATAAATTACTGTTTGCTTTTCAATAACCTCACTACGAGATTGATTCATGATATTAGTCAAAGATTTGTATTTTTTTCAATACTTTTAATTTTTTCTTGATTATATCCTTTGGGATATTGCATATTTTGGGTTGTAAGCTGATTAAGCCAAACAAAACTTAGAGATTTAAAATGAGCATGAGTCGTATTTCCCATCCATGTAATATCTTGATTATTATTAATTTTAGATAAAATTGGAATACCATTTACAATTTTATTATCTTTTTTATTTGAGAATATTAAATGAACAAACAAGCATGCTAAAATAATCATAGTCAATGATGTTATTTGATATCTTTTTGATGAAAAAATATTTTGTTTAAAAAGAAATTTTCTTAAGCCAATATAAAGAACTGATCCTACTAATAATAAAATCACAAGATATTTTATGTTATTTGGGCTAACAAAAGATAAAAGCACTTTGGGCGATAACAACCAAGCTAAATCACTCGGTAAAATTGGTTCACTTCGCATACGAAATTTCAAAAAATTAGCATAAGTAAAAATTGAAAGTATAGTAACTAATAATATGCTAGCTAGTAAAAATCTATTGAGTACAAAATAAATAAAGATAGTAATGCTATTGTTATAATTTGGAAACTAGTCGAACCTGGTAACGTATAAAGTCCCCAATAATCACCAACACCCAATCCCATACTCATTTGTATAAGTACATTAAAAAACAAGCCAAAGAAAATACTAACCACAATTGATGAATAAACTGTCCCTCTATTGTTTACAATATCTTCAATACCACGAATACTCAAATATATGATAAAAAGAACAAAAACCATAGCTAACGATGTTTCAAAAAAATAAGAAACCGTTCCAAACTGATTAAAGATTCCATCATTTGAAATAACCCAAGTTATTTTACTATCATTAATACAAAATAAAAGGAAAAATTGAGAAAGGAAAAAATTCTCATAGAGTGAATTAGTAGAAAATAAAAATGTAAGTTTATCAACATCAATTATTTTCTTGCCTCTCTTCCCTGGACTTATCATCCTATAAATAAATGTACTTAAAATAGAAATACTTAAAATTAAAAGAACTGGAAGCAAACTTTTATATTGCAGTAAATGATTTTTGTTAAAGCTCAAAATATTAAAGTTTGGATTATTAATATTCATTGATATGGTAACAAGATAAGAGAATATACAATAGATAATATGAATAAGTACTAATTTGAAATAAAATTTTTTACGAAATTTACAAAAGAATACACAAAGACCCAATATCAAAATGGAAAAATAGTATAAACTTTCAGGTAATATCCCAGAAAAAAATTCTACTTTTCGAGTAATTAAACTTCCTTGATCACTTCTTATCAAACTATAATTTCCTAAAATATAAAAAAGAAAAAATATAACTGCCAAATAGATATAATCAATTTTAATTTTTTTCATAGCACTCTCAATTCTTTTTATTTAGAATCCTTTTAATAATATATTTAATCGCTCTGGCTGGTCCAATAAAGATATATTTGAAGGCTCCTTTTATGCCACCCATGTATGTAAAATCCACATAAGTGTGTGGTGCCCTATCGCCACGTTCATTGTATAATTTATTATCGACAAAAGGTGTTATTTCAATTTTATTTTTAGAAATTCTAAAATCATAATGTTCATTCCATGCCACATAAACTATTAATCTTTCGATAGCATGTAAAATTGAATTTTGAGGTAATGGTTCAATAGGAACATCTTTATCTGTCAAATCTAAATCAAATAATGGTTTCAATGCATCATACTTAAACCAAATAAAAGTTCCATAACTCATAACAAAAGTATGAAAAGTATTAAAATCAATTGGCTTAGTCATCTTCATTTTGTACCATAAATCATTCATTTCAGGAGCGATTAAGTGTTCATTCCATGCATCTACAATTTTATTATACCTGAAAAAGGTTGGAATATCTGAAATAACAAGGCCTAGCTTATCATTTTCAAAATTAGCAAGGATATTATCAGCAGGTTTGATTAACATATCAATTAATTCATTACGCCAAGATTCGCCTGCCCAGAAATCAGCTTCCTTAGATTTCTTTGTATGAAAATGTCCAATATAATCATAAGTTGACAGATATTTTTTCAATTTCAACATTGGTAAAACGTCACGACCAATGTTACCTGTCACAAAAGTATGAGCATTTTTATGATTCTGATTTAAAATTGCTTCAATTTCTAATTTCTTAGTATCATTATCAGTTGTAATGAATAAATCATAAGCAAAATGGAAGTTTTCAAATGCTTTTAGGAAATCTTCTAACAAATCAACATAAAAGACATGCAGATGCACCCCAATTTTCTTGTTTGACAAAGAAGTAGGTGCCGTTGTCTGAATATATTTGCGTGCTAAAAGGTACTTAAAATCAGGGAAATTAATTTCAGACATATGTGAAACAATCAAATCCACTGGATAATCTGACTTTTTAGCAATTTCTTCCAAGAGATAGGGGGCTATGTGCTGATTATTATCAATCGCTTTAACCTTTATGAAGGGAACTTTGTGATTTAAAATAGCCGTTGGATTATAGTAAGAAAAGTCAGGATGAAGCATGCCTGTTGTATCTTCATTAACTGTATCAAAGACCGTCTGGTAGCGGAAACCAGCAGCCAAAAAGGTCGTTGTTACCTTGGTTTCATAATCATTGATAACTTCTTGGACATCTGTATGATTTTTCACATTTTCCCAAAAATTTCTAAAAGCCGAAGATGCAATAACCGGCTTTTTAAAAGTAATAAAGTAACTTTGGATATGCTCAGGAAAGCCCTGCGTCTGACGAGATTTTTTTGTCCTACGATTATTGGTCAAGCCCCAGAAATCAACTTGGTCGTTGGCTTCATAATTGAGATAATAATCTTTGATATCCCAAAGAGGACCAAAACAAGTATCATTCATGATAGTAACAACATCATAGGTTGTAATATCATCAAAGCCGACATGAGTCATGCCATCACGCCAAGCTGCAAAATCAAACCCGACATTTTCACGTTGAATAAAATTATCCATCAAATGTAAATCAACTAATTTCTGATAATCATGCTCGCTAACTTGGCTATTTGAGATAAAAACAACCTTTGAAAACAGTGGTCGCATCTGTGTCAGTTGAAAATAAACATGCGAACTCACACGATTATATTTATTAAAATGCACGTATAAAAGCAGACGCTTCATTTTCTTCTCCTAAAAAAGTTGATAATTTTTGTTGGAATCATCCAACGACGTGAATGGGTAACCAAATTGTAACGAACGACCATTTCTTCCAGAGCTTGCTTGTAGTGCAGACGCTCTTGGCTAGCTATTTCAAACTGAACTTTATAAGAACTAAGTTCTTTTAGTTCTTGCGATACTTTAAAAAGATCCTTAGCTAGGAGTTTTGCCACAAAGTCATTTGAAGTGATATTATCTACATTAAACATTGAATAGTTTAATGTAAAATCTTTCTTTTCAATTTTCGAAATATCATAAATCAATTGTGGATCCGGATGATTGAAAAAGACATAGTCACCAACTAACTTGCCATTAGTTAAACTTGGAAGGATTTCTGTTTGATAATCATTAGCAACCAAGGAAACACGTTTATAAAAGCTTTCAATTTCAGAAAGGTCAATTCGCAACCGCACTGTATCTTCTGGCAAATCAAATGAAAAACTATCCTGATACTTCATAGGGATTTCCAGCACTCGCTCTTGGCTAAACTCTTCATCATCACCTGAAAAATAAATCGTCACATACTGCTTATCAACCTGTGATACCAGATTACTTTTCTGAGACAGAGCAATTTCAAAACGATTATCTTGTTTAAGTAATAGCTCAAGCGCACGCTGGTAGTCGCAAGGATATTTTTCTAAATATTCCAACTGTGTTTGTAATAAACGCTCAAAACGCCGTTGAAGCTTGGCATCATCCTGAGTGCGTGAATCCGACTCTGGATTCATTCGATAAACCGTGGTCGAGTCTGGCAAAAAACTCAGGGTCGTTCGTCGAAATAATTCTAGTTGGATGTTAAAAGTATCGTCCGCAGTGTTAACATCAATGAGGTCATTAACTTCTCGCATCAGATCAGTATCAACCAGCCAAGTTGAAGCCATGGTCATTCCCTTCAAGACAAGCATCTCTTCGTAAGAAGTCAATAGTGGAATAACTTGGTTTTTAAAGACATCTGCCTGTGTTGTTCTACCAAAGGAATCCACCATATCAAACTCTGTATTAGACCATTTAGAATTTGGTGTAGTTTCCAACAAGTCAACCTGTTTTTGCAACTTCTCATCATCTATCCAGTAATCATCCCCATCACAACGGGCAATATACTGACCGCGAGCTTCCTTACAAATAGCAACCCAAGTTTTGGCAATCCCTTGATTTTCAGAATTGAAAAAAGTACGAATTTTATCAGGATAGCGCTGTCCATAATTGCGGATAATATCAACTGACTCATCTGTAGAACAATCGTCAACCAGAATAATTTCAAATTCAAAATTGGTTTTTTGGCGCAAAAAACTATCAATAGCATCTGCTATCCACTTTCCCTTATTGTAATTTGTACAAATAACAGATACTTTTGGCATGCTTATATCCTCAACTTTTAATCATTAAAGATCCAATTTCCATTTCGCTGAATTAAACCACTAGCAGAATCCAAGGCAGATTTGTCATCTGGCGCAATATCATCACGGTTAATCCAAATAATCGGTGTTTGTATACTATCAGCAAAACCAAGCATTTGTCCTGCTTTATCACGCACAGTAACCTCTAATTTCATTTTCAAATTATTAACATTTGGCAACGAACACTCATAAGTTACTTGCTTATGACCTGTTCCCGATGTTGGCAAATCCATTGAATTATCGTTATAAATCCAAATATTGCGGTCAATATCCGTCAAAGACAAAGCAATATAAGTTGGAATATCTTCAAGGACATCATAAGAAATTGTAAAAGATACCTTTTCGTTAGGCGTTATACAAGTAGGAGAATGAAGACTAACACTAACATTTTCAACTTGGATAACTTCATCCTTGATATTCTCGACTTCATCTTTTTCAATAATTTGCTCAGTATTGTCATAACTATATTGATTAGCAACATTAAACGGTTCTCCGTAAGCCTTTATTAAACCATCCTCAATCAACACAGCTTTATTACAATATTTCTTAACTGCACCCATATCATGAGTGACCAGAATGGTCGTCTTGCCTGATTTTTTGCGTTCCATGAAGTAATCATTACACTTGCGTTGGAAAGCTTCATCACCCACTGCCAAGACCTCATCCAAAATCAGGACATCACCTTGTGCCTTGATAGCAACAGAAAAAGCTAAGCGGACCTGCATACCGCTGGAGTAGTTTTTTAATTTTTGGTTCATGAATTCTTCGAGTTCTGCAAATTCAACAATACCGTCATACATATTATCAATTTCATTAGTACTAAAACCAAGAAGTGCACCATTCATATAAACATTTTCACGTCCAGTTAATTCTGGGTTAAAGCCGACACCAAGTTCAATAAAGGAAACCATTTTCCCGTTTACCGTGACTTTGCCCTTTTCAGGAACATAAATCTGAGAAATAATTTTCAAAAGTGTTGATTTCCCAGAACCGTTACGACCAACAATCCCAAAGAAGTCACCTTCTTCAACTTCAAAGTTGATATCTTTTAAAACATGCTGCTCTTTATACCCCTTAATGCCCCTGAAGCGATTCACTAAGGTTGTACGAAGACTATTGGTTGCTTCTGTAGGTAGTTTAAAATATTTGCTAACATGATCAACTTTTACTGCAATTTTTTTATCTGACATTATAAAATCTCCGCAAATTTTTTAGCATTTTTATTAAATATCAAAAAGCCAACTATAAAGATAAGAAATGGCAATAAATATGGAATAGCTACAATAAACTTATTATTTATCATTTGCCAAATAGGAGTGTTTGCCTTATCAATCAGGAAATAACGCATATCCTGAATAATTTGAGCTAATGGATTCATCATGACAAGCTTTGCAGCCGTAGGATTTTTATCTGCAATAAAACTAATTGGATAAATAATGGGGGTTGCATATAATCCAGCTTGTAACATGACTTCCCAAATTTGAGATAAATCACGAAAACGAACAAAAAGAGTCGCTAAGATAAAGGCTAAACCACTTGCAATGAGAAATAATTCTACAAATAATGGAAGAAGCCATAAAGCAGAAATGGTAAAGCAAACCCCGTTAGCAAGCGCAAAAATCAAAACAACTATAAGGTTAATTGAAAAATTGATGGCTGCCCCTGCTACTGCTGAAATGACAACAATATGTTTAGAAAAGTTCAACTTACGAAGTAAATCTCCACGGGTAACAATTGAAACCATGCCCATTGAAGTCGCTTCTGAAAAAAAAGACCAGATAACATTAGCTAAAAGAAGAGCTACTGCAAAATGAGGTACATTCCCACCTAAACGAAGAAATCTAATAAAAACAAAATACATAATTGTAAACATTAGAAGGGGCTTTAAAATTGACCAAAGATAGCCAATCAAGCTCCCTTGATACCGTAATTTAAAATCTGTTTTAATCATCTCGCGTAAGAGAATCATATTTTTTCGACTAAATAAGTCCATCATTACTCCTTATAAGCAAATTTTGTAAGAATTAGGGTTGTAAAGACAAAAGTGTGGAAGGCGCGATTCTTTCGATAGCCATATTTTTGAAGACGATGCAAGCGCTCCATAAACGGGACTTCCATAATTGTCACAAAATTTTCTATCAGTTCTTTATTTTGAGCAGTCAGAGGCAAGGCCAATAAATTCCTTGCTTGTTCTTGGCTATCTTGAATCAATTTCCAATATTTTGCGAAGAGAATATGCGGGCGAATCCAATTCTGCATTCTTTTTCTGAGGGTTCTTGCACCTAAAACATTATTGGAATGTTGCCGATATAATTCACTTGGTTGGTCTATATAGACTAAATGACCAAAAGCTGCTGCCAACAAAGCCAAATACCAGTCATGCATGAGAAGATCATGAGCTTCTTGGCCTGTCCATAAGTCAGCCAGAGATTGGTTAATCATCGAAACGCCGCCTGTAACAGTATTTTCTGTTAATTCTTGGAGCAGTTCCGTGTTTGCATGGTCAGACTGTGTACGAATCATACTTCCATGTACGACATTTAACTCTTGATCTACAACTTTTAAATCCGTGTAAACCAGCAAAGGCTGACTGGTATCGTGTTTAATCACTTCTTCTAGCTGCATTTCTACTTTCTCAGGTAGCCAGACATCATCTTGATCGCTAAAAAAGTAAATATCTGACTCTTGATATTTCAAAAGATAAAAGAAACTTTTGATAACACCAAGATTTTCAACGCTATCAGGATTCACAAAATGAATGCGATTATCTTTTTGACAAAAATCTTGAATAATCTCACGCGTTCTGTCTTTAGAACCATCATCTCGGATTAACAGCTGCCAGTCTGTATGGGTCTGCTGCCGAATACTTTCAATTTGTTCTGCTAAAAACCGTTCACCATTGTAGGTGGACATGAGAATAGTCACTTTCATGATAAAAATAATTCCTCGTATTCACCCACAATTTTTTCCCAAGTGTAGTGTTCTTTCATGTTTTCTTTCGCAGCTTGACCTAGATCTGAAAAGTCGGACTGTTTATCTACCTGATGAATGCAATCAACTAGGCTGTTTTCTTTCTTATCCCAGTAAAGAGCTGTTTCTTTTGCCACTTGTCGGTTAAAGTCCACACCCAAGACCAAATTCAAATCTGTCTGAGCTAAGGCTTCTAAGAGACCAGGATTGGTGCCGCCGACCTCATGACCATGAATATAAGCAAACGCTTGATTGCGAATATACTTCAATAAATCTTGATCATAAACAGTATCGACAAACTTAATCCGCTCATCTCGGTCAAAATTTGTTTTTTGTCGTAGTTCTTCAAAATAAGCATTACCTTGATGATTGCAGACAATCAGCAAGTCTCGCTGCGTCTGTGACTTCATAAACTCGTGAATGATGATTTCATAGTTATTTTCTGGAACAAAACGCCCAACAATCAAATAATAATCTTTTTCCTTACTTGCCCACGTGTCAAAAAAGTGTCGAACTTTTTCATCCTGAGCAGTTAAAGACGACAAGCGCAAATCGGTCCCATAGGCAATAAAGGTGGTTTTAGCCCACGGATAAGCTTTCTGGATATAGCTTTCAATTCCTTGATTGTCCGAAATCACCAAATCGGCATGCTTGGTCATCACTTTCTCAGAATATTTGAGGTACTTTTGAACGGGCTTAGACCACTTGGCACGTTTCCACTCAAGTCCATCAGGATTGATATAAAAGATACCACCAGCATGGTGAATTTTTCGAGCAAAAGGTGCGATAAAAGCTCCGATTGTATTTCCTAGGATATAGAAAATAGGACGCTCAATCTGTTGTTGCTTGACTAATGTAAGTGCGTAGTTGATTGCTATCATATCATAGGCAATAACGCGAGCTGGACCAAGTTTTGGCGCTCTAATCGTAAAACAATCTACGCCTTTGTAATCAAAATGATGATAAGCTTCATCATCTGATAAACAAGCTACATGGTATTGGATTTGAGGAGATATGCGGTTCTCCACTAATTTCTCAACAAAGGTTTCAAATCCACCATATTTAGCAGGAAGGCCACGACTTCCTATGATGAATACATGTTGCATGATTTTCCTCATTTCAAGATTTTGCAATCTAATCTATTATATCACTTTATAAATCGTTTGTGTAACATAAAATAGAAAAGAAAAGCAACCTTTCGGCTGCTTCTACCTTATTTCTTTCCTTGTTTATAAAATTCCTTGAGGGCATCTTGCCAAGTTGGGATGACAAAGCCGGTTGCCTTAGCTTTAGCTAGGCTCATGGTAGAATTGAGTGGCCGCTTCGCTTTCGCTGGAAACTTACTAGAGTCTACTGGCAAAACTTCGACATCTGTATCTTTTAAGATTTCTACTGCAAAGTCATACCAAGTCGTATCTTCTGTGGCATCATTCGACAAGTGATAATAGCCAAATTCTTTTTGGTTTTCTGCTAAGTACGTCATAAATTCAGCCAACGTACGCGTCCAAGTCGGACGACCGTGTTGATCATTGACAACAGTCAGAGTTTTATGTGTTTTCGCTAAATTTTGCATAGTGAAAACAAAGTTCTTTCCATAATTTCCAAAGACCCAAGCTGTGCGGATAATGTAGAAACGGCTAGAATATTTCTCAACCAATTCCTCTCCCATGCGCTTCGTGCGACCATATTCTGTCTGAGGGTCTGGTTGATCGTCTACCTCCCATTCCTGCCCAACTGGCTTATCTCCAGCAAAAACATAGTCTGTAGAAATGTAAACAAGTGTTGCACCATGCTTTTCGGCTGCTTTAGCAACATTTTCAGTTCCTGTGACATTGATTGCATAATCCAGTTCTTTACCTTCATCTTCTGCTGCGTCCACAGCTGTATAGGCAGCACAGTGGTAGACAAGACTTGGCTTCACTTCTGCAAAAACCTTCTCTACCATTTCGGCATTGGTAATATCCATTTCTGCTACATCAACTGCCACATACTCTTCATTGCGTTCATCTAAAAGATAACGAAGTTCTGTCCCAAGTTGTCCATTAGCACCTGTAATTAAAATCATTTGAAATTCCTTTCTGAACAATAAACATTCAACAAATCCATTATATCAAAAAAGCAGAAAAAATCTGCTTTCTACTCGCTCTTCTCTTTAACCACGTAAATTGGTCTTTTTTTGGTTTCCATGAAAATTTTCCCAATGTATTTTCCTAAAATACCAATAGTCAACAACTGAAAACCACCTAGAAAAAGAATAATCGATACCATAGAAGGCCAGCCAGCTGTAGGATCCCCAAAAATCAAGGTACGAATAATGACAATAATGATAAGGAAAAATGCCAATAAGCAGGCAACAATACCTCCCCAAAAAGCTATTGTCAAAGAAGCATCTGAAAAGTTTATAATCCCTTCTAGAGAATAATTCAATAATTGCCAGAAATTCCAACTGGTTTTTCCTGCAACTCGCTCCACGTTCTTATATTCCAAATATTTTGTTTTAAATCCAACCCAAGCAAAAATCCCTTTGGAAAAACGATTATACTCAGAAACCTCTAAAACAGCATCTACCATCTGTCGACGCATGAGACGGAAATCACGCGCTCCATCTACCATCTCAACTTGGCTAATTTTATTAATCAATTTATAAAACATCTTCGCAAAAAAACTACGAATCAGAGGTTCTCCCTCGCGTGTTATACGACGCGTTCCTACGCAATCCAATTCAGCATTTTCATCTAGCATATTTTTCATTTGAATCAATAATGCAGGTGGGTCTTGCAAATCCGCATCCATGACCGTCACAAGCTTTCCAGTGGCATGCTGAAGACCAGCATATAAAGCCGCCTCCTTCCCAAAATTTCTAGAAAAAGAAATAAAGTGGGCATTGGGATCCATCATATTAAGCTCGTGCAAAACTTCCAAGGTTCTGTCTTGAGACCCGTCATTGACGAAAATATACTCTAAGTTATCATGAAGTCTTGGCTTTATTTTTTCCATTTCCGCATAGAAAAGCGGAAGGCTTTCTTCCTCATTGTAACAAGGAACAATTACTGAAATGGTCATAGTCACTCCTTTATTGTTCTATTGTATAGTCTCACTATTAAAAAGTCAAATGATTAAAAATTACTTACTCTTCTTAATAATGTAATCGAAACTTTATAAGATACAAGAAATAATTTAGCTAAAAAACTTTTGCCCTTAAGCAAAAGTTTTTGTAAATAATTGTATTCTCATATCAGAGATAATATTGAATAATTGTCGTCAACAGGCTTACAATTATGAATAATGTTGCTACAAAGAATAATAACTCTTCAACCTTTTCTTTTTTACATTCTTTTACGACGAGACCGCTATCTTGAATGCTTAACCTAGCAGAGATACTTGCAGTCAAGGCAAGTAAAATAACAACTCCTGAGAAGTACCGTCCTTGGATTCCCTTAATCGACATATCCGTTATTTCTCCCCACATTAAATACGCAGTCATTAGAATTCCAAAGATAATACCTAATGAAACCAACCAAACACCCAGTTTACTAATTTTATTCATTTTAGGTGCCTTCGGAGAAACTAAAATCACAATACTTATGAAAACTAAATAGAGCCAAATAAAAGCTTTTACATCATACGCAAGCCAACCAAAAGTAAAGAGAGACTGGAGTTTAAAAGGAATAAAGTTTACACCTTCTTTTACCATCATTCGAACAAACTCAGGCATATTCTCAATTGTATATTTTATTTTCTCTATTGGATTTATCTTAGGATTTACATTAATAACATTTAAGTTTAGGCCGCTAGTTATTTTTAACCAAAGTAAACTACACAAGGCTGCCGTTCCTATCAATAATACTACCATTAAATACTTCTTCCGAGACATCTTCTCTTTAGGAATGAATAAAAGTAAGCCAATTAATAACACATACGGTAATTTAGACAAGGCTATTAATACAGATAATAGGAAATAAATAAATAAATCTTTATAACTAACCTTATCCTTATCTAAGAAGGAATAAAACAGGCCAATTGCTAAAAATATAAGGCCATTGGCCACTGCATCCTGGTTAAAGGAAGCAGCAATATAAATATTGATTGGAACAATTGCTAATATACCAAAGATTTGCTCTCGTGGACCTGATTTTTTAACAGCTAATCTACATAGGAGAGCAAAGGCTAATAGATTAAAAAACCTACCAAGTAAAATGGACGCGGAAATACTTAAATGGAATACCTTGGCTATCAATATCCCAAAAGTTTGTGGTATATAACTGACAAAGGAATAACCATTTGTATTAGCTAAATTATTGTACTGAACTTTTTTTGAAGACACTTCTTTTCTTCCTAAATCAGTGTTCACTAAAGGTTTTTTGAAAAATTTTTCAACATCAGAAATATCTGACGAAACTAATAAATCCTGTTTATTGCTAGGTAAATAAAGATGCCCCTCACTAATGTACAAGGCTCTTGAATAATGAAAATTCTCGTCTGGCGAATCCATTACAGGAGTAAAAAAACAAAAGAAAGATCCTGTCAGCATTATAATCGAGAAAACCTTGTTATACACTTTCCCCTTTATAAATAATAGAGCGCTTAAAGAAAGCCCCAGTAATAGAAAAGTTTTCTTTGGAAGAAATGCTAAATGTCCATCTAAGTATACATAAGTTATAATCAATGTTACCCAAATAGCAATTAAATAATATTTTTTTTCATATAGTTCTTTAAGAAAAGAATGCGAAAATTTAGATAATCTTTTTTTCATCTCTTTCTATTTTTCCTTGTCTAGTTCTTCAAACAGCTGATACCATTGATTTAAAATTATATCCTCTGAATAAGAATCGATAATATGTTCCCTTCCCTTAAGGGCAAGTTCTTCCAATTGATGAGGATTTTGTAGATAAAATTTCATTTTATCAGCTAAATCTTCAATAGAATTGTTTACTAATAGTTCTGAAGTTGCCGATTGAATCTCCTCAACACCTTGACTACAATTATAGGTTATTGCCGGAGTTCCAGCTACGATAGATTCAACAACAGACATTGGAAAAGCTTCAGATTTTGATGTTAATAGAGTAAAGAATGATTTTTGATAAACCTCTAGAACTTTACTCGTTCTCCCTTTCAGTTTAACAAACTCTTCTAAAGAAAGTGATTGGATTAAAGCTTCTAACTTTTGTTTCTCAATCCCCTCACCGTAGATTTCTAAAGTGATATCAGGGAAATATTCTTGGATTTTAGAAAAAGCTAAAATAGAATGATCAATTTGCTTAACTGGATCCAGGCGCCCAACAAATGAAATAATCGATTTATTAAAACTAGTTTCACTGTTAGAGACATTAATATAGCGAGGTAAAGGATTTGCAATTGCCCCCATTTTGTAAGTAGGAATCTGATATGCTTCGCTAATCTGTTTAGAATAGGCAGTTGATAGAAAAAGTATCTTATCAAGTTTGGGATATTTATTTTTAATTATATAAGGGTATACACAGTAAAGCCCTTTTGAATCAAAAACAAAATCAGCAGAACTATGCATTTGTCCAATGAATATAGCCTTATTTGAGTAGGATTTTATCACTTTCTCCATCAATAAATAAACAATTGGATTAGCAAGAATAACAATAGGGTCTTTAGCCCTATCTAAGACTTGAATCAAATTTTTTTCTAATTTTTTATTAAAAAATTTTTCTTGAAAAAAAATCCAAGGTTTTTGAAAGAAGATATCTTGAGAATATAACAATACTTCTTCATAGTTTTTTGATGTTTTCTGATAACTTTCGCCTGCTTGTACACCACAACCAAATACAGTTACTCTATTTCCGTCAGTTGCAAAACTTTCAGCCAGTTGATCTACAACTCTTTGTACACCACCAAGGCCTCCAAGATGATGAGTGACAAAAATAATATCTCTATTCATTTTTCATTCTCTTTCTATGTAAAGCAATCAGATACATTGCCCCGTTTCCTATAACATAAACTAACATAACAATAAAAAAACTAATCGCGGCACCAAGCATACCTTTTTGATAAATAAATGGTTCTGTGATCAATTTAGTAAGTATCAAAAGAATAATATACAAGCCAACTAAAAGATGCTGTTTACGTATAATCGTTAAAATATTCTCAAAAACAATTGCTAAAGCATATAAAACTCCTGAGAATATCAGAATAGTAAAAGAAAATACATATTTGTTTAAATCCACGCCAAATATTAGACTAAGTACTGGCACACCAAATAAATAGGTTATAAATGTGACGAACAAACCGCCTAAAGATAGAAATCCTAATAATCTTTTTATAATTAATGAGAATTCTTTATATTCTTTTTTATTCCATAAAATGGCTAATTTTGTAATAAGGGGTCTAACAATTAAAATAATAAGACTCATAAAGAACACAGGCATAAACAGAATATTAAAATCACGTTGCATGCCAGTTTGTAAAAAGCCCTGATTAAGACCTTTTTCAATGATTATTTTAGGCTCATTTAAAATATACAACAAAATGAAACCATTTACAAATAGCGGCCAACAAGCTAGTAATATATTCTTTATATCTTTTTTATACCGAGTAGACAACAATTCTCGGATCTGAATTTTTTCGAAATATGCTACAAAACGCATCTCGTAGGAAAAAATGAGTAGCCCATTCCACAGAACTAAAGAAAGCAAAGCAAGCAGAACAGACTCTGATAATAGCAATGTTATTAGCAATACTAAAACACTCGTAGAATATCGAATAAACATTGTTTTCCCAGCTATATCCATACGTTCTCTTTGTTGAAATAAGCCTTGAAATAAATCAGATACCGCATCCCACATACGATACAAAATCATTAAAAATGTCAGTAAAATCGTTTCAAAAGAATAACGGCCTTCTCCGACAATATATAAATAGGGATACAATGTAACCAACATCGCTAAAATTGTTATCAACCTAGTTTGAAAATATCCTATGAAAGAATGCTTTTGATTCACATCCGTTCCTTGATAATTTCTGACTTGGAAAAGTCCGATAACAATCCAAAGAGTCCCAATGGAATTCGCCAAGCTAAATTGGTCTGCTACTTTGGCAGAAGTTAATCTTGTTACAATCAGTAGATAAAGGACAGAAACTCCTGAAGCCGCTAAATTCCCCAATAAATTCCAAAAATAAATCTCTTTAGCAGAAGGATTAGTTTTTATTTTCATCTTTCTCCCTCAGTGCGATTGTTTGAACTAAATTTTTAAATTTCGTATCTAATTTTGATAATTTAATAGTGAGTTGGAATTGATTGATGAGTAATAAAAAAATGACAAATAAAAAGATAAAATTGACTGCTGATACAATTCCTAATGCACTTGCAATTGCTTCCGCTAAACTTGGGAAGATGCTAAATACTAATAGAATTAAAGAGAAAAACACCCAAAATATAGCATCGTTGATTTGAACTTGTGATTTTCGAATGCTACGTAAAATAAAGGCACAAGTCATAATAGAGACAAAAATCAATACAATTTGAAACCAAATAGTCATTTAATGTCTACCCTCTCTTTCTGAAATTCTGAATAATCAAGATAGATACAAACATGTGCGTCATATATTGAATAGAGCGAGAAAGTGTCAGATAACTCTCACCAGCTTGCCTCTCTTCCATTCGTACTTGGGCTTCTGCCACTTTCACACCATGGCGAATTAGATATGAGACGGTATCTGGCTCAGGTCCATAATTGATATTGAGAGCAAATTCTTTGATAAGTCCTTCAGAAAACATCCGCATACCAGAGGTTGGATCGTTGATTGTCTTTCCTGTGGTTAATTTAATGGCTGCACTAATGAGAATATTCCCCATCATCCGCAAAGACGTTTCGCGCTTTTCCGTCACAAAACGAGATCCGATAACCATTTCATAGCCTTCATTCATTTTTTGCTTCTAAAACTGAGATATACTCAGGCAAATGTTGACCATCTGCGTCAAACTGCACTGCCTTTTTATATCCTTGCTCATAAGCATATTGAAGTCCTGTTTGAAATGCGCCTGCCAATCCTAAATTGACCGGCAAATCCACAATATTATAACCGTTTACATGGCAAATAGCTGATGTTCTATCCTTTGATCCGTCATTGATAATCACATAATCATATTGTGAATAATTCAAGATAATATTTTTTACAACATTTTCGATAGAGCCTTCTTCATTGTAGGCAGGGATAATAATCAATAAATCCGAAGATTTCACTTAATCTCATTCTCCTTAAAAATTATATAACCCCATTATACTATATCCACACGGCATTTTCTACTATTTCCATAAAAGAATCAAGAAATTTACTATAAAGACAAACCAAAATCACTCATCATGCAAACGAGTGATTTTGTGCTAATGTCAAGAAAAGCTCTGCATAATTCTCTAAAAAGAGTTCCTCTGCACTATAAATTATCTGAGATTTGACGGATGAGAAGCCACTTTGAGACAGTTTTCCTTCCAAATCAGCAAGATGAAAGCCATGATGATTTACGTCTGTTTTAACAAAATCTGCAATAAAAAGCTGTCCGTCCTCTACAAGATGATTTCTAAACATTGCTAGAGTCTTCTCAACATTTGGCATATGATGAAGAACACGACTAACCACGATGATATCAAATAATTGGTTTAATGGGTTTGTCAACAAATCCTGCTGCAACAAATAAACATTATCAATGGCTTGCTTTTCCACTTTTAGGCGAGCTTGCTCAAGCATTTTATCTGAAATATCAACAAGCGTGACTGACTTGGATTGTGCCGCTAATGGCAGAGTCACCAAGCCTGTACCACCGCCAAAATCCAAAATGCGCTTGTCAGAAAAATCTACTATTTGTTTCTCCACTTCTTTGCAAATGAGATCGGCAATAAATATATTTTTTGGAGAATCGAATGATTCTGCCTTATGATTAAAATGATGTTCCATATTTTTAGTTTAACAGAAAGTAAATCATTCTTCCAGAAAAATGCTTAACTGGTTTTCTACTTTTTTAGTAAGCTTACTTTCAAGTCATCACGCAAAAACCTCAGAACAGTGAATTCTGGTCAACTTCCACAAGGCTGATTAGGTACTTCTTACGAGTTTGACTAGGAAACAAAATTAACCTTACCTCGCAAGCATTATTCGCAACTTCAACGCAATGTTTTGAACAATCAACTACTGTGCATCAAGCTTATTTCTATTTAATAAGCGAGGCTGAGAAACTATATCCCAGCCTCGTCTACTATTTGACATATTTTTTATTTAGTCATCAAATCCATTTGGGTGTTTGCTTTGCCAATGCCAAGCATCTTGACACATACGCGTAATATCAAATTGTGCTTCCCAACCAAGCTCTTCTTTTGCTTTTGTAGAGTCGGCATAGCAAGTTGCAATATCACCAGGGCGGCGGTCAACAATCTTGTAAGGAATTGGTTTGCCGACTGCTTTTTCCATATTTTGGATAATTTCTAAAACAGAGTATCCTTTACCGGTACCAAGGTTATAGATATTTAGACCAGCAGTTCCTTCAATTTTTTGCAGAGCAGCCACATGTCCTTTTGCCAAATCCACCACGTGAATATAGTCACGAACGCCGGTACCATCAACTGTTGGATAGTCATTGCCAAATACTTGCACTTCTTTTAATTTTCCAACAGCAACCTGCGTCACATATGGCAAGAGATTATTTGGAATGCCATTTGGATTTTCACCCAAATCACCACTTTCATGAGCACCAATTGGATTAAAATACCGAAGCAAGACAACATTCCAGTTTGCATCAGATTTGTAAATATCCGTCAGCATTTCTTCAATCATCAGTTTTGTACGTCCGTAAGGATTGGTGACTGACAGAGGAAAATCTTCTAAAATTGGAACGGTATGAGGATCTCCATAGACAGTTGCAGAAGAGCTGAAAATGATATTTTTGCAATTGACTTCTTCCATAACACGTAGCAATGTCAATGTTCCTGTAATGTTGTTTTCGTAATAAGTCAATGGAATTTGTGTTGATTCACCAACTGCTTTCAACGCTGCAAAATGAATCACACCTGTTGGTTGTTCTGCTTTAAAGATTTCAAGTAAGGCTTTCTTATCACGAATGTCCACTTGATAAAATGGAATTTTTTGACCAACAATTCGTTCTACAACTTCTACACTTTTTTTGCTGCTGTTCACTAAATTATCAACAATAACAACTTCGTGTCCAGCATTGATTAACTCAATAACGGTATGCGTTCCGATAAATCCGGCTCCACCTGTTACTAAAATTTTATGTTTCATGATTCTCCTTTTAAGACAAAACTTCAATAGTTACTTTTTATTTTAATACTTTTTGAGTCTTGGCATAGTTGGCTTCGACAGCTTCCTTTTCAGCTTTCCACCAATCTTGGTGATCCGTGTACCACTTGATTGTTTCTTTCAATCCAGCCTCAAAGTTGGTAAATTCTGGTTTCCAACCTAGTTCATCACGCAACTTGCTAGCATCAATAGCATAGCGCAAATCGTGACCCGCACGGTCTGTTACATGGTCGTAAGCGTCAGCTGGTTGTCCCATTTCTTTGAGAATGAGCTCTAGCACTTCTTTGTTATTCTTCTCACCGTCTGCACCAATTAGGTAGGTTTCACCAATCTTCCCTTTTGTGAGAATGGTCCAAACCCCTGATGAATGGTCATTGGTATGAATCCAGTCACGAACATTCTTTCCTTCCCCATAAAGTTTTGGACGAATACCTGAAAGGATGTTGGTAATCTGACGCGGAATAAATTTTTCGATGTGTTGATATGGTCCGTAGTTGTTTGAACAGTTAGAAATGGTTGCCTTAACACCGAAAGAGCGCACCCAAGCCTTGACAATCAAATCAGAAGCTGCCTTAGTTGAAGAATAAGGTGAGCTTGGATTGTATTTGGTTTCTGGGGTGAATTTTTCACCTGGTCCTTCACCATGCCCCGGAAGATCTTCACGAAGAGGAAGGTCACCATAAACTTCATCAGTAGATACATGGTGGAAACGAAGATCGTATTTACGAGCCGCTTCAAGAAGCGTATAAGTTCCGACAAAGTTCGTATCAATAAATGGCCGTGGATCATTCAGCGAATTGTCATTATGGCTTTCAGCCGCATAGTGAACAATAGCATCTGCATCCTTAGCCACTTGGTCAACAATCGCTGCATCAGCAATATCTCCAACGACCAACTCCACGCGGTCGCCTAGAATTTCTTCAATGTTGGCACGGTTACCAGCATAAGTTAGTTTATCTAGAACGGTAATATGCACATCTGGAAAGTTATTGTACACATAATGGACAAAGTTAGAGCCGATAAAACCAGCACCACCTGTCACTACAATATTTTTATATTCAGTCATGAAAAAATTTTCTCCTATTTTCTGAGGGTATTATAACATATCTTTGGTCAAAGGTTCAACATCCTTAAGCATTGGATGATTCTTATCTGCTTCAGATACTTCTGCTTGGTCAAGATTTTCCCATTCAATGCCAAGAGCGGGGTCAGCATAGTTGACAAAGGCATACTTAGGTTTCAATTCCAATGCCCAGTAGTCATTGACCAAATAGCTATAAGAAACCGTATCTGACAATACTTGAAAGCCATTTGCTACACCGCGAGGAACGAAAATCCCTTTGCTGGCATCAATGACCGTTTGGTAGGTATTTCCGAATGTTTCCCCTTCACGCAAATCAACCCAAGAACCGAGAACTTTTCCGCCATCTGCGACAGAAATGTACTTATCCCAAGGTTCTGCATGAAGACCACGGAGCACATTTTTGCGGGAAAAGCTGACATTGTTTTGAAGCTTACCTTCAGCAAAAAAGCTTTCTGGAAAACCAAGGGGTACCATTTTTTCTTTTTGAAAGTTTTCCTTGAACCAGCCACGATTGTCCCCATGAACTGGAATATCAAATTCCAGCATGCCAGGAATGGCTTCAATCTTACGAACTGCTAATTTTTTTTCAAAAAATTGTTCAGACATGTCTTATTCTTCTCCAATCAAACGTAATAAGTAGTGACCGTATTCGTTCTTTTTAAGTGATTGTGCCAAATCATGCACTTGTTCTTTGGTAATATAACCCATACGGTAAGCAATTTCCTCTAAGTTTGCTACTTGAACATTTTGCATACGTTGGACGGTTTCGATGTATTGAGCAGCTTCTAATAAGCTCTCGTGTGTACCGGTGTCCAACCAAGCAAAACCACGTCCCATCAGCTCAACAGACAAATCACCGCGGTCTAAGTAAGCCTTATTGACATCAGTGATTTCCAGCTCTCCACGTGGACTAGGCTTGATATTTTTAGCAATTTCTACTACGTCATTGTCATAGAAATAAAGTCCTGTAACTGCATAGTTAGAACGTGGCTGTTCTGGTTTTTCTTCGATAGAAATGGCATTCATATTGTCATCAAATTCAACCACACCGAAACGCTCTGGGTCTTTTACTTGATAACCAAAGACAGTCGCTCCATTTTCCTTTGAAGCAGCTTTTTGCAGCATTTTACTAAGACCTGGGCCATGATAAATATTATCACCTAAAATCAAAGCCACATGGTCATCTCCGATAAAATCAGCACCTATGATAAAGGCTTGCGCCAAACCATCTGGACTTGGTTGCTCAGCGTAAGAAAGTTTGATGCCAAACTCCGAGCCATCACCCAACAAATCCTCAAAGCGAGGGAGATCTGTCGGTGTTGAGATAATCAAGATGTCCTTGATACCAGCCAGCATGAGGGTTGACAATGGATAATAAATCATGGGTTTGTCATAAACCGGCATGAGTTGTTTAGACGCAGCTCTAGTCAAAGGATATAAACGTGTACCAGAACCACCTGCAAGGATAATACCTTTCATAATGAGTTTCCTCTCTTAAATGTATTCTCCTTATTTTACCATTTTTGAAAGCGGATGTCATCCTTCAAGAAAGAGAGTACTTTCATTCAAAGCTTTTCATACTTAATGAAAATCAAAAACGAAACCAAAAATCTGCCAAGATAGAACTGTTGTTATCTAGGCAACTGATAAAATAGACGCCTAATTAAAAAAAGTATCTGCTATCTCAAAGCCACATCCAATACCATCATCAATACAAAGCCCACCATGAGACCTAAAGTCGCAACATCTGTATTGCCATTTGTCTGAGAATCTGGTATCAGCTCCTCCACGACGACGAAAATCATGGCTCCCGCCGCAAAAGACAGGGCATAGGGTAGAATAGCCGTCATTGCCATAACCGCATAAGCACCAAGAACCGCTCCGATAGGCTCAACAATAGCTGACATCGAGCCCCAGTAAAAAGCCTTAAGACGCGATTCCCCGTCTGTCCGTATAGGAATGGACAAGGCTGCCCCTTCCGGCACATTTTGGAGACCGATTCCCAGAGCCAGACCTACAGCTCCGATAAAGACTTCTGGACTGGAATTGCTGGATAAGGCACCAAAGGCCACTCCTACTGCCAAGCCTTCTGGAAAATTGTGTATGGTAATAGCCAGAAAAAGCAGGGCCGTTTTGGACAGTTTATTCCGGCTGTGCTCCGGCAGACTTTCTGCCTCAGATACATCCTTCTTGCTAAGGTGTAAATGAGGTACTACCGCATCAATAAAGCGCAAGAAGAAACCACCCAACAGAAAACCAAGGGCGGCTGGCATCCAGGACCACACTCCATAGTTACCTTTTGCATACTCAATTGAAGGCTGCAAGAGCGACCAAAATGAAGCTGCAATCATGACACCAGCTGCAAATCCCATCATGATATCCAGCAGCTTACGACTGACTGTTTTAAAGAAAAAGACAACCGCAGAGCCTACAATGGTGCAGCTCCATGTAAAGAGTCCCGCCAAAAAAGCCTACAGCACCACAGGCTGCTCCTGCAACCAGTTCATAACAACTTCATATCCTCATTATCTTTCATCATACAATATCGTCTTGGTTTCTTTGATGCAATGGTTCTCTTCATCCCAATAGTGAATCCGCTCAAAGGAGCCTTTTCGCCAGTACAAAGGAAGCCTATCTCTGATGTCGTCCTGCATGTCGAGCTGGTCCAGTTCATCAATTGACCACCATTTTGGCTGACCTTCCCGTGATTCCGTTAATAGTTCCCCATCAAATTCCTCGCAGAGAAAATCATAATAGACATAGCGCTCTGCTTTTGTTTGATTGGTAAAACCCGAAATGCCTTTAAGCTGTAAATTCAAAGCTGTCAGCCCCGTTTCCTCTTTCAACTCACGAGCTGCTGCTTCAAAAAAAGATTCTGGAAACTCAACTTTCCCACCTGGCTGAATCCAACCTTTAAAATCGTCATGCTGCCGATTGAGCAAGAGAACTTGATTCCCCTTTT
>NZ_KV811142.1:100301-112244 GCF_001813035.1 Streptococcus sp. HMSC071H03
TTTTCACACAAATATTGACCCAATTTAAATTTTTTTCTGTCATCTATTTCTCTTTCTTAATATATCTTTCAATAGGATAATCCGCTGGATTTAAACTGCCACTTTTTCCCTGAACCATCTGAGCTAAATGATATCCGATGAGAGGACCCGTCGTCAAGCCAGAAGAGCCTAAGCCACTAGCTGCAAATACCTTCTGAAGATCTGGTACCTGACCAAAAAAGGGAGAAAAGTCACTAGTATAGGCTCGAATTCCGACCCGTTCGCTCATTCTGTTTGCTTGAGACAAGCTAGGAAAATAGTAAAAAGCTTCCTGTTCCATTTTATCCAGCAAGTCTTTATCCACTCTTAAATCATAGCCCATTTCATTTTCGTGAGTAGCGCCCATACTGATTTTGCCATTTTGAAAAGGAATAATATCTAGCTCTCCTTCTGGCATGACCACTGGATAATCATTTGTCACCAGACCAGTCTGATAATCTCGTAATTGACCTTTTTGTGGACAAACATCCACTTGATAACCTAGTGGTTTCAACAGCTCAGGCAACCACGCTCCTGTTGCTAATATAACTTGATCAAAACAAGAACGATTAATCCAGCAAGCATCATCTCGAATATCCAAATTTACTTTCTTTTGGATTAGGTTTGCACCACTAGCCGCAAGCAGAATCTGAGTCAATAAAGAACCGTCCACGCGTGCTCCTCCAGAAGCATAGAGCAGCCGGTCAAAACCTTGAAGC
Organism: Streptococcus sp. HMSC071H03; assembly: GCF_001813035.1. Taxonomy (NCBI): domain Bacteria; kingdom Bacillati; phylum Bacillota; class Bacilli; order Lactobacillales; family Streptococcaceae; genus Streptococcus; species Streptococcus sp. HMSC071H03. The sequence continues at coordinate 101,039 of NZ_KV811142.1, forward strand.
CCCGGAAAGTACTCCATTGCTTCCGCTCGTGAAAATAACTGCAAGTTACCAATTAGTTGCGACTCATGCCGCCGTTGGTTTGCTAACTCATAGAGCGTCTCCAGACTTTTCTCTTTTTTCTTCAACAAAAAGACGCCAGTTTGCTGATAAAACTTCGTTGCAAAACCGTCCTTCTGTAAATCAGCTATCAAATCCAGATAAAAATCTGCTCCCAGTCGTGCCATACGATACCACGCTTTATTACGCCGTTTGGAAAACCATGGGCTGATAATACCAGCTGCTGCCTTGGTTGCCTGACCTATTCCATGATCAAAAATGGTCACCTGAAAGATAGAATTTTTCGATAGATAATAAGCAGCAGTCGATCCGACAATCCCTGCTCCGATAATCGCTACTTTTTTCATACAATTTCCTACTTAGATATGTTTAAACGGATTTGTAGAAACCTGACTGGCTAAAAATTCAACTTCCCAGCCCTCTTCTACTTTCCAGTCTTGAAACTTTTCAACTAATTTTTCCACAAAGAGCACTTCTATATGATGACCCGGATCCAAAGCTAGAAGCCCCTCGCTCAGCATATCCTGCGCTGTATGGTAGTAAATATCACCTGTAATATAAAGCTGAGCGCCCTGTGCTAAAGCCTCCTTGTAAAAGGACTGACCACTGCCACCACAGATTGCTACTTTCTCAATCATTCGATCCAGATCCACAGCCGAATAAGTCACCAAACGCAAACTATCCAGACCAAAAGTTTCCTTAACCTTGCCTGCAAAGTCTCCAAAAGTCTGAGGTGCAATCTTGCCAATACGACCAATGCCGTGTTCAGGAACCGTTTCGCTAAGATAATCCGTATCAGTGATTTCTAGTAGATCACAGAACCAGTCATTGAGACCGTCATCCACAATATCAATATTGGTATGGCTGACATAGACTGCAATATCGTGCTTAATCAGATCGATGTAAATCTGATTCTGAGGTCGGTCTACCACTAAATCCTTAATAGGCCGAAAGATCGGTGCGTGCTTAACCAAAATCAAATCTACATCTTTTTCAATCGCCTCTGCAACTGTCTGCTCGCGAATATCCAAAGCTACCAGTACTCGCTTAACTTCTTTATTCAGAGTTCCAATTTGCAGTCCACAGACATCTCCCGTCATGGACAGCTCCTTAGGACAGTATGCTTCATAACGGTTAATAAATTCACTTGCTAGCATGCAGTACCTCCTTGATTTGCTTGATTCTTTGGGACATAGCAGAGCGTTCCGTTAGATTTTTCTCAGGGATTTTAGCCAAAGCTTTTTCCAGCTTGTCTACTTCTCGCTGCCATTTATCTAGAAAAACAGCTGATTGCTCTCTCATTAGATAAGGTCCGAAGCGTTCTTGTTCAGCATTCAACACTTGATACCCCTGTTCAGCTATCATTATCTCGTAAAATTTCCCATTTTCTTCCACAATAGCTTCTTCTGTAATTTGAAAATCATGACCACACAACCACCTGCGAAGTTCATCTTCCCGATTGTTAGGCTGAAGAATCAGACGCTTAACAGATGCCAATTTCGCACTGCCATTGTCTAAAATATCTGCTATCAATCCTCCTCCCATTCCTGCAATAACGATAACATCAATCTGATCTTCTACTTCAAAAGCTGCTAAACCATTTGCCAAACGAACAGAAATTTTATCAGACATCTGATTATCTGCTACATTTGTCACCGCAGACTGATAAGGTCCCTCAACAACTTCACCAGCAATGGCTGAGGAAATTTTACCCTGCTGAATTAGATAAATCGGTAAATAAGCGTGGTCACTTCCTACATCCAAGATTTTGGCATCCCGTGGTACAAAACCAGCTACTTTTCTCAAACGTTTTGAGATATTCTTTACTTGCATGATAACTCATTTCTAAAATAATCGTTTCACTTAGTATATCATTTTTAAGGAACTAAAAAAAGAGTCTATTCCAAGGGAATAAACTCCGATTTCTTAATCTCGCCACAAATCCATAGCCTTCAAAAAATCATCCGAGACAGTGATATTTTGTGGATTTGTCGCCTCACGCTCTTCTCGCTTCGCTTCTACCTGTGCTACTGTTGTAATGCCTTCACGGCGCCAATTCCGCAAAATAGCTTGGATGTATTTCCAGTTTGCCTTTCCATTAAAAACAGCTTCACGAAGAGCAGCAGTAACAAGTTCCGGACTGGTCTTGTCATCTTGAATCGTTTTTGTCAAATCCTCGATTTCAAACGGTGTCAAGAGACGACCTAATTCTTGCTGGAAAGTCTCGACCAAGTCTTTTAAAACATTCTGAGAAATAGCTTGCGCAACGCTTGAGTGATTCTCTACAATTTCATCCAATCGTTCAAGCGCTGGCAGTGCATCAAAAACTGCCTCAATTTCACCATTGAGGGCAATTGTTTTATATTGCAACAATCCTTTTTCTGTCAAATTTGACATAGAGCGATTGACCTCTGCAACGGATTTCCCAATACTTTCCGCAATCTGAACAGGAGAAATCTCTTCTAGCGACGTTGTATTTTGCAAATAGAAAAATTGCCAGACCAAAAAGTCATCACTATTATCAAATATCTCATGAAAATGAAAAAGAAGCTCAGTTGGCAATACTAAATTGCCCGTCTTATACGCTGATAAATAAGTCATAGCACCTCTTATAAATAAGCAAACAAGGAAGCGTCATTTGCTGCATTTTCCCAATCAAATGGCGTTTCTTGATAAACAGCATAATTAATCCAATTGTTGAAAAACAGCGCCGCAGCCAGATTCCATCGTAAACAGGGGACTGAAGTAACGTCATCATTTTTGAAATAATTTTCTGGAATATGCGGATTCAGCCCTTCGTCTACATCACGCAAATATTCTTTTGCCAAGGCCTCGCGATCATATTCTAAATGTCCAAAACTATATACTTCGCGAAGATCACGACTTGCCGCAACGGAGACACCAACCTCTTCTCCACAAGCTAAAATTTCCAAATTACTCTTATTTAAAATATCCTCTTTGCGAACTTCTGTATAACGCGAATGAGGAGCTGCATATTCATCATCAAAGCCGCGGAACAGCAAATTGGGTTTTTCTGGTGTGGATTGGCTATAAATACCGGACAACTTGCGCTTCATCTGGTGTTTGGCAATGCCATAACGAACATAAAGAGCTGCTTGCGCTCCCCAACAAATATGCAACGTTGAGTAAACATGCGATTTGGACCAGTCAATAACTTGTCGGAATTCTTCCCAATAATCTACTGCTTCAAAAGGCAAATGCTCGACTGGCGCTCCGGTGACAATCAAACCGTCAAAATAACGACCCTTGATCTCATCAAAAGTCTTATAAAACGTCTCCATATAGTCCGCATGTGTCGTTTTGAAGGTATGAGAAGTCATATAAAGAAATTCAATCCGAAGTTGCAATGGCGTATTTGCTAAATGGCGCAACAACTGCGTTTCCGTCACTGTTTTTTGCGGCATTAAATTCAAAATCAAGATATTCAGAGGACGAATATCTTGGTGTTCTGCACGCTCATCATCCATGACAAAGATATTCTCAGATCTTAAAATGTCAACAGCTGGTAATTTCTTATCAATTTTAATAGGCATGAAAATATCTCCTTTTGCTTTCTGCTTTTATTATACTGAAAGGAGATATAGTTTTCAATTATACTTTTTCTACAACAAGATATAGCTTTTAGTTATACCTTAATAATGCATGAGAACTTTGTAATCGTAGTTACCAATAGCTTCGCGTCCCTTCAATTCATCCAATTCAATAAGGAAAGCGCAACCTGCAACGATACCACCTAAACGTTCAACCATTTCAATTGTTGCTTTAACCGTTCCTCCCGTTGCAAGAAGGTCATCAACAATCAGTACACGCTGTCCAGGCTTGATAGAGTCTGCGTGCATTGTTAAGGTATCTACACCATACTCTTTTTCATAACTAGCTGAGATAACCTCACGAGGCAATTTCCCAGGCTTACGTACTGGAGCAAAACCAACCCCAAGCTCATAAGCTACCGGACATCCAACAATAAATCCACGCGCTTCTGGACCGACAATCATATCAATTTTCTTGTCCGTAGCATATTGGACAATTTCACGAATAGCATAGCTATAGGCATTTCCATCTGCCATCAATGGGCTAATGTCACGAAATAAAATCCCTTCTTGCGGGTAATTTTCAATGGTTGCAATATAATCTTTTAAATCCATAACTGTCTTTCTATCAAAAAGTTTTTACTCTCTATTATATCATGTTTTTTAGGAAATGGGCAGAAAACATACTTGCTTTCAAAAAATAGTCACAGCACAGTCATTCTCGTCTTTTGCTATTTTAAAATAATACTTGCAACAATTGGACTGACAATCACATACATAATCCCTGTCACGCCAATAGCTAGACCAGCCATAGCTCCTGCGACTTGTCCATATTTAAAAGCTGTCCCTGTCCCAACAGCATGTCCCGTTCCGCCAAGAGCTAAGCCTACTGCAACAGGATCTTTGATTTTTAAGATTTTTAAAACAGTCGGACCGATCACACTTGTCAAGATTCCCGTTGCAACTACAACTACCAACGTCACCGTCGTCAGCCCTTGCATTTTATCTGTAATTCCAACCGCCATAGCTGTTGTTACTGATTTGGGAAAGAGTGAAATTGCTAAGAAAAAATCCATTCCAAAAGCCTTGGCGACCAGGGCCGTAAAACTAGTATTCACTACCACTGCTACAAAAGTACCAATCAAAATGCTTCTGGCATGGTGTTTCATGAGATGAAATGTTTTATACAAAGGAATTCCCAGTGCAACCGTTGACGGCACAATGAGATTATTCAAATACGCCCCGCCTACGTAGTAATTCTTGTAAGAAATTCCTGTCAATTTTAAAAATACAATGACAAATATGGTGGCTAGAAGTAAAGGGGTTGTCAAAGGATGCGGAAATCTGCGAAAAATCAACATTCCTACCAGATAAGCAAAGATTGATAAAGCCAAACCAAATAAAGGATTGCCCCACAAATTAGACATTTCTTGTTTCTCCTTCTCCGTAGTCTCCTTCAAAGCGATTTTTGATAAAATGAACAACCACGGCAATGACAACTACATTGATCACAATCGCTCCAACAATAATCAAAACAATCGGCAGCAAATAAGGCGCAATGACATGAAATTTATCCATAATTCCGACTGCTGGCGGCAAAAATAAAATGGTCATATTGGCTAATAAAAAATTTCCCACCATACTCACATGCCGCAATCTGAAAATTTTAAATTGCAAAGCCAAAAAAAGAAGAAGAAGCCCAATAATACTCCCCGGAATAGGCAAATGAAAAAGATAGGAAATCCCTTCTCCTATCAAAGAAATTGAAAAAATAATCATCAATTGTACGTATAATTTCACAAGAAACCTCCAAACTTTCTAGTAACAGTCTACTACTTTTCAGAAAAATTTCAATATTTTTCAAAAAAATAAATGAGTGAATCCGTTCTCTTCACTCATTTTATCTTCTAGTAAAAAAAAACGCCACTAACGTGCGTTTTGTAGTAAAACGGAAGACATGGGATTCGAACCCACGCACGCTTTCACACGCCTACTGCGTTTCCAACACAGCCTCTTAAGCCTCTTGAGTAATCTTCCATATTTAACAATGGAGCCGGTGGGAATTGAACCCACGTCCAAACACCTGCCAACACATTTGTCTACAACCATAGGTTATGTATTGGATTTAACTTCGCTTTGACACATAACTCAAGCCCAAGCCAAGCGAGTCTATCAGTCTCTTATCAAGCCCCTAGACAAGGCTTAATCGTATCTCGCTATTATTAAGACCGGTCATCGAACACGAGCGATCCGAATCTGGTCACGCTGGCTGTTTTTTAGGCAGCTAAAGCGTAAGAATTATTATTTTTTGCAGTTATATTTAACTGGCGCTTTACATCCGCTCGATGAGTCGCAAAATGTGCCTCATAATGCCTGTCGAATCCGTAACGACCCCAAGACATAAAAGTATTATACCATATTTTTTAATAATATTTCAATTTTTAAGTCTATTCTTTTTGAATCTATTATTTTTTACAGGAACTTTTATGCTATACTAAAAAGGAATCTGTTTGAAAGGATTGTTATCACATTATGGTATTGCATCTTATTTGGCTTCTTCCTGCTCTTCTTTTTCTTGTCTTGTTTTATATAGAGCCAAGGCGACTTTTCAATGCTTATCTGCTTAGTATCGTTTTAATTTTATTTTCCGCTATCGTTTCTGGTTTGTTTGTGATGCATATGGAACAACTTGTCAATAGAAATCTGGCAATGCTTTCTTTGCTCATCTTAGCACTTTTCATTCCTTTGAGTGTTATAATTTCAACCATTTATCTCATTTTTAATGGTAGACAGATGATGACCTTTGAAGGTAGGCGTTTAGCAAACCTTCTCTCCCTCTTTTATGGACTCGCTATTGCTCTTTCCCTAGCGCTTACTTTTTTCTTTCCTCATTTTATCTTTCTTCATAAAATCCTATCTCTTACAAATGGACTTCTAATTTATGGTAGCTATCTTTATGTGACCTATATCCTTTACGGTTTTGTTTATAATACTTTTCCCGTCATAAAACATCCAGACTACATCATCATCTTAGGGTCTGGTTTGATAGGAGACAAGGTTCCGCCTCTTCTCGCTCAACGACTTGAAAAGGGGAAGATGATGTATGAAAAATTTCATAACCATCCCAAAATTGTCGTTTCTGGAGGACAAGGTGTCGATGAACCAATAACCGAAGCAGAAGCAATGGCGCAATATTTAAGGCAAGTAGGTATTCCACAAGAAGATATTATAATTGAACAGCAGTCAACCAATACCTTAGAAAATTTGCAGTTTAGCAAAACTATTTTAGACCAAAAAAGTAAGGAAAATTACTATTGCTTGGTCGTCACCAACTCTTTCCACTCTTTGCGAGCAGGTATTTACATGCGAAAGCTCGGCATAAAGGGACGAAGTATCGGCTCTAGAACAGCACTTTATTTTCTCCCGTCGGCTTGGATACGTGAAACGCTTGGACTAATCATGCTTTATTGGAAATGGCATGCCGTTTTTCTTGGATTGTATTTCATTGTTTGGCTTACTAACCTCTTTCGATAAGGCGTAATTTTACTTAACGGAATGAACAATTCGTAGAAAACGATTGAAGCTGTCGACCGAGGCGACAAAGTAAACTGAAACTGGTTCAGACCGTCGACCAGGACGATGAAGTAAACCAAAACTCATTCGCCTCGTCCGCTCGGCTGACACTATAAACCAAAACTAGTTTACTTCGTCCGCCGGGCTGACAGTATAAATCAAAACTAGTTCATTTCGTCCGCTGGGCGGACGGAAGAAATGTCATGCAGTTTTGAAGATTTAGCAAAAAATAGTTGTGAGACAGAGCAATTGCATTTTAGCTTTATGTCATCAAAGATAAAAAAACACGAACTCGTCCAGATTAGCTAGCAACTAGTCAAAGACAGAGTTCGTGTTTTATTGTTTAATTGGAGTTTTCTTTTGCTCCTTTATTCGTTAGGCTTCTTTCTTAGCAAACTGACTTGTATATAAGTCGTAATAGAAACCTTTATCAGCTAAAAGCGATTCGTGAGTTCCTTGCTCAATGATTTGCCCGTCTTTGAGAACCAAAATCTTGTCCGCCTCTTGAATCGTCGATAAGCGGTGAGCAATGACAAAGCTTGTTCGTCCTTGCATGAGGTTCTTCATCGCTTTTTGAATCAAGAGCTCTAGGCGTGTATCAACGGACGAGGTTGCTTCATCCAAAATCAAGATTTTTGGATCGGCTAATAATGCTCGCGCAATGGTCAGCAATTGTTTTTGTCCTAGCGAAATATTGCTGGATTCCTGATTCATTTCCATATTATAACCACCTGGAAGCGTCCGAATGAAATGATCGACATTAGCCGCTTTGGCAGCTTCCACAATCTCTTCATCTGTCGCATTCAGATTTCCAAAACGCAAGTTTTCTTTGACTGTTCCTTCATAAAGCCAAGCATCTTGCAAGACCATTCCAAATTGTTTGTGGTATTCTTGTCGTGATAAGTTACGAATATCGTGACCATCGATAGAAATCGAACCAGCAGTTACATCGTAAAAACGCATGAGCAGATTGATGAGGGTGGTCTTTCCGGCACCCGTTGGACCGACAATCGCTACCATTTCGCCCGGCTTAACTTCTAAGTTAAAGTCTCGAATGAGCGGTTTGTTTTCCACGTATTGAAAGTCAACATGCTTGAAGCTAACCTGACCTGTCAAATCATGCTCCAGCCACTCTTTCACATCTGTTACTTCGTCTGGTTCATCCAAAACTTGGAAGATACGATCCAGCGAAGACTTAGCACTCTGCAATTGCCCAGCCAGTTGCGTTAAGTTTTGGATTGGTTGGTTCACTTGCCACACATATTGTACAAATGCTTGCATGTTCCCAATCGTTAATTGTCCAGAAATGACTTGCAGACCGCCAACAACCGCTACAATCAAATAGGTCAAATCTGAAACGGCGTTCAAAATTGGCATCATCAAACCCGAAATAAAGCTAGCTTTGAAGCCAACTTCTTGGAGATTTTGCGTGATTTCGCGAAAATCTTCTGAAGATGTTTCTTCACGGCCATAGAGTTTCAGCACATTAAAACCGCTCAGATTTTCCTGCACAAATCCGTTCATAGCACCCAGCGCATCTGCTTGCTTTTTAAAATACGGCTGCGATTTCTTTAAGATAAAATTCGCCCCAAAGTAGGTCAAAGGAATGCTGACAATGACAATCAGAGCTAATTGGAAATTGAGGTATAACATCATGCAAATAACTAAAGTGAGCGTCAGAACACCATTAATCACTTGCAGAAAAGATTGCTGAAGCGCATTAGAAACAGTTTCTACGTCGCTGGTAAAACGTCCTAGCAAATCTCCAAATTGATGTTTATCAAAATAAGAAACTGGAATTTGATTGATTTTAGAACTCAACTCATTGCGCATGTCACGTACTGTATTTTGCACTGCATTGGTCATAAAATAATTCGAATAGTAAGCCCCAATTTCATAGAACAAACCACGCAAAAGGTAAAGTGCCATTACCCAAAAGACATATGTTGTGTTTATACTGGCGCCTTCGACTCCTTTTGCTATATCCAGCACATTTCGTGTCAATTCTGTAATAGCAAGACCAAGTACAAAAGGCTCTAGCACGCTCATCACAATACTCACCACCTTCAAAAAGATAGCAAGGATTACTGAGAGTTTATAAACTTTTAAATAACTCCACAAGCGCATAAAACTATGTTGTTTCATCTTTCCCTCCTATTCTTCTGTTAGTGATTGACTATTAAGCTGAGAATTAGCAATTTCGCGATAGATATCGTTTTGTTGCAACAATTCTTCATGTGTTCCGCGCCCGACAACTTCTCCCTTATCCAGAACAATAATCTGATCTGCATCCATAATGGTTCCCACACGTTGTGCTACAATCAATACAGTAGCATTTTGCGTAACTTCTTTGAGTCGACTTCGAAGAATGGCATCGGTCTTATAGTCCAATGCAGAAAATGAATCATCAAAAATATAAATATCTGGCTCTTTTACGACTGCCCGCGCAATGGAGAGACGTTGCTTTTGACCACCAGAAAGATTGCTTCCCCCTTCAGCTAAATGGGTTTCAAAGCGTTCTTCCTTACTTTCGATAAAATCTCTAGCTTGTGCTACATCTGCCGCTTGTGTCAATTCTTCATAACTGGCATGTTCTTTCCCATACCGCAGATTTTCTGCGATTGTTCCCGTAAATAGCAAAGCCTTTTGTGGAATGAAACCTATCTTCTGCCGAAGCGCTTTTAGGTTATAAGAACGCACGTCCACTCCGTCCACTAAAATCTTTCCAAGTGTCACGTCATAGAAGCGCGGAATCAATTGCACCAATGAAGACTTTCCTGAACCAGTTGATCCGATAAAAGCAATCGTTTCACCAGGTCTCGCTTTGAACGAAATATCATGTAGCACTGGGCTTTCAGTCTCACCAGGATAAGCAAAAGTAACATTGTCAAACTCTAAATAACCGTGACTGTCTGTCTCCGTAACACCGTCTTCGTTTGGATTGATCGAAATCGGCATTTCCATTACTTCTTTCAAGCGTTCACTTGAAACAGCTGTACGAGGATACATGGTAAACAAGCTAGATAGCAACAAGAAAGACAGCAAAGCATGGAAACTGTATTCGATAAAAGCAACCAAATCCCCAATTTGCAAGTCTCCTGTACCAAGTGGTTTTAAAGCAAACCAGACAATAGCAACAATCATTGCAATGATGATTTGAACAAAGAGCGGTTCTGTCAAACCAGTTAATTTAAATAAGCGATTGGAATTATCCGCATAAATTTCATTTTGTGAAGCAAAGCGCTCTTCTTGAAATTCTTCTCGTGCAAAAGCCCGAATGACACGCAGACCCGTTAAATTTTCACGCGCGTATTGATTGATTTTATCTAACGTTTTTTGTTGCTTTTCTGATAGAGGACGTGTTTTTGTCGCCACATACCAAACGACAATGCCAAGAAAAGGAACGGAAATTGCGACAATCCAAGCTAAGGAAGGACTAGTGAAAAAAATCATCATCACACTAGACATCATCATCATTGGTGTGATGACACCCATTTTTAGGGATTGTTCTGCAAACTGCATCAAAACAAAAGCATCACTGGTAATCCGTGTCACCAAAGACGAAACGCCGATTTGCTCATATTCATGATGCGAATACTCTTGCAATTTATCATACACATCATTGCGCATGTCCCGTACCATGCTCGTCGTTAATTTCCCAGCAGCATAGGCAAGGACAATCCGTCCAAAGACTCCTAGCAAAATGACAATGAGCATCACAATCGCCCAATAATATAAACGATTGCTATCTCCTCGATTAATCCCTTCATCAATCATTCGTGCCAAAACAGTCGGCAAACCGAGATTTACCACAACAAAGAAGATAGCACCAAAGAAATCCAACATCAACCATTTGGGATATTTTTTCAAATAAGACCAAATATACTTCATATTTCTCCTTTCTCCTCATAAAATAAATCCACAATAAAAAAGCACCAACGTACTTTTTAGACAAAATGGGAGTGGGACAGAACTTATCTTGAAAAATTTAAGTTCGTAGTCCCACCCCCGCAAGGGTGATTAGG
>NZ_KV811142.1:112344-209069 GCF_001813035.1 Streptococcus sp. HMSC071H03
AGTCCCACCCCCGCAAGGGTGATTAGGTGCTCTTTCGAGCTTGAAAAGCGAATAAAGATTCCAATCACCTACTGCGTCATTCGCTTATCACTAAATTAGATAGAGGCTGAGATACTTTTTGTCCGACCTCATGTAAAAATAGTATAACAAAAAGATGATATAAATGCAACGTTAGCAATAATCTAGTTGGTAACGGTCACTTCTCCTGTCTGATAATTTAATCGAATTCCTGTCTGTACGTTGGGGACAAAGACATTTATTTCCAGATTGTCGTCATTAGATTTGCCTTCAATATGCGAACCAACCGGCACCAAATCCTGTTCATTGGCATAAATCAAAGTCACCCGATACCGAACTCGTTTATTTTTGTCTAGTGCCTTACGTATCTTTGTTTCATAAAAATTTTGACCCGTAGAATAACTAGTATTGGCTTGATTAGCCCAAGCTGTTTGCACAGCGATGTTTTTCGGGTTGCTGGTCGAAGCATCAAAGCCTTTCAAGTTACCAATCAAGGCATAACCTAGCAGATGTCCACGGTCAACTGCATGATGATATTCACCCGATAAATGCTTCACCTGATGCCAGCCAGCAGGTGTCCAAGTTGTTGAACCATTACCTGTTTCTTCACGATTCCTATACTGACGAGTAGCTTTGGATAAAAGAGCATTAGCTACAGTCGGAACAGTCTGACCTCGAACAAGCTTGGTCTTATTATCCGCGTAAGGAACGCTTGCAATTTTGGCATCCAATGTTGTTTTATTTTCGTTGATTATAAAGGCTCCCGATCCATTCCATTCGATCTTTCCTTCGAGCTGTCGTTTAACGGATTCTGTCACAACACTCTGTGCTAATTCTTGACTGGGTGCTGCATGATTCATCCGAATACTTCGATTAATAGCAGAGCTATCAGAATGACTCGTACTAGTGCGATGATTGCTAAAAGAATAACCTCCCAGCGCAAGAACGAGTGCAAGAAATACGCCTACTACACTTTGCGCTACTTTCTGGTTGGACTTCTTTCTCGCCATTTCTCCCCCCTTTTAAATAAATAGGAAGCGGGACTCAAAGCCAACTTCTACGAAATCACGACCTCTGTCTCACTCCCTTTTTCCTATCAATATTATTGTCTATTGTCCTGTGAATTTGCTAATAATCTCCTGCCACTTATCTGGCGATAAAATAGCCCATGGATTTTTTCCACCGTAGCCAACAACTAAGCCAAGTGCAAACAAAATCAAACCAAGCAACAAGACTGCTAGAACAATTCCAACTTGTTTTCCAACGTATTTCAAATCATTATTCATCGTCTTCTTCCTTCACTCGCTTAATAGAAGCACCTAAGTTAGACAACTTTTTATGGAACTGGTAATAGCCTCTGTCCAAGTGAGTTAGCTGTCCTACTTTTGTTTCACCTTCTGCAACCAAGCCCGTCAAAATCAGCGCTGCACTCGCACGCAAGTCTGTTGACATCACCTCTGCTCCCTGCAAGGCTTGACCACCAACGATACGAGCTGTGTCCCGCATAATTTCTGAGTGCAAGCCCATCCGACGCATTTCTTCCAGATGTTGGAAACGATTCTCAAAAACAGTCTCAATCATAGTAGACTCACCCTTGGCAACCGTCATCAAGGCTGTAAATTGCGCCTGCATATCTGTTGGGAAACCTGGATGAGGAAGAGTTTTTACATTGACAGCTTTTAGTTTAGACAAATCGGAACGAATCCGAATCCCTTTGTCCTCTTCGGTAACAGACACACCCATTTCCATCAATTTCGCGATGAGCGGACGATTATGCTCCCAGATAGCATCTTGCACAAGAACATTGCCACCTGTCATAGCAGCTGCTACCATAAAAGTTCCAGCTTCAATACGATCTTGCACCACGCTGTGGCTTGTCCCAGACAATTCCTTAACCCCAGTAATGGTTAATGTTTCCGTACCTGCTCCACGGACTTTAGCACCCATTTTGTTTAGCAAAACAGCTAGATCCACAATTTCAGGCTCCCGAGCTGCATTTTCAATAACAGTCACACCATCCGCTAACGTTGCTGCCATCATAATGTTTTGTGTTGCCCCTACACTTGGAAAGTCCATATAGATATGAGCTCCATGCAATCGATCAGCTTTTGCTTCGATAAATCCAGCCGTCTGCTTAATTTCTGCTCCCATTGCCTCTAAACCTTTCAAATGAAGGTCAATAGGACGGCTTCCAATCGTACAGCCACCCGGCATGGAAACTTTTGCGTGACCATTACGCACCAAAATAGGTCCTAATACAACAATTGAAGCACGCATTTTACTGACATATTTATAAGGCGCTTCTTCACTCAATGGCTGTGTAGCATCCACCGTAATTCTGTTTTCTTCTTGCTCAAAGGTCACTTTTGTATTCAACCCACGGACTACATTGTTCATTGTAAACACATCGGATAGCACAGGAACATTTGTAAGAGTTGTTTTTCCTGTTTTTGCTAAAATAGTGGCTGCAAGCAATGGCAAAACAGCATTTTTAGCACCTTCAATTTTAACCGAACCAACTAATGGATTTGAACCACCTTGTATAATAATTTTATCCATATTTTCTCCAAAACACTTATTTTATTACTTTTCTCATCTTATAAATTGCTATTAAATACATCACGTCCCAATGTATAGAGACTGAGGAAGAAAGAGCTGAGCAAAAAGCCTAATGCAATACTAAGCAGTAAAATTAAAAATCGAATTTTAAAAGCATTATCAGCATTCACTTTCAATAGTTTTTCCCAATTCACAACAATAGAAAGTAAGTGAAATGAAAGAAAAATAAAAATCATGTGGCTACTAAGCGTAAAAATTAACTGAATCATATCCCCATTATACCAAAAAAATAGATGAGAGCAAACTATCAGACACAAATCAGGTACTGATAACAAAAAAGCCATTATAAAAAGGCCAATTGGCCTTTTTTATAATCTTGTTCCAACGTTAATTCGGTTAATGGCGCGCTGAAGAGCGATTCTGGCACGACGTTCTTGGTCAATCAAATGCTTTTCCTGTGCTTCTTCAATAGCACGTTCAGCACGTAATTTTGCTCTTTCAGCACGACTGATGTCAATATCGCGAGCACGTTCAGCAGAGTCTGCAACAATGGTGATTACATTATCAGCCACTTCGACAATTCCACCATTCACAGCAATCCAATTGACATGATCTTCATCATCAATCCGCTTCACTTTGACCTCATCGACAGCCAAAACAGCAATCATATTTTCATGATGCGGTAAAATCCCCATTTCTCCATCAAGAGTTTTAACGGAAACAAACGTTGCATGGTGGTCAAAAACTAGACCATCAGGTGTCACGATTTGTACTGTCATTTGAGCCATAGGTCACCTCTTAAAATCCCATTTTTTCAGCTTTAGCAACGACATCTTCGATAGAACCAACACCACGGAAGGCATCTTCAGGAAGATGATCATATTTTCCTTCAAGGATTTCCTTAAAGCCACGAACTGTATCAGCAACTGGTACATAAGAACCTGGTTGCCCAGTAAATTGTTCAGCAACATTAAAGTTTTGTGACAAGAAGAATTGAATCCGACGCGCACGCGCAACCAAAGTCTTTTCTTCGTCTGACAATTCATCCATACCAAGGATTGCAATAATATCTTGCAATTCATGGTAACGTTGAAGGACACGTTTCACTTCTGCTGCTACAGCATAGTGCTCTTCTCCGACAATTTCAGGAGCAAGGGCACGGGAGCTAGAAGCAAGTGGGTCAACTGCTGGGTAAATCCCTAATTGCACCAATTTCCGCTCCAAGTTGGTTGTAGAATCCAAGTGAGCAAACGCTGTAGCTGGCGCAGGGTCAGTGTAGTCGTCGGCTGGCACATAGATAGCTTGGATAGAGGTTACAGAACCTTTCTTGGTTGACGTAATCCGTTCTTGCAATTGTCCCATTTCTGTCGCAAGTGTTGGTTGGTAACCAACGGCTGAAGGCATGCGTCCAAGAAGGGCAGATACTTCAGAACCTGTTTGCGTGAAACGGAAGATATTGTCAATGAATAACAACACATCTTGACCTTCGACATCACGGAAATATTCGGCAATGGTCAAACCAGTCAAAGCCACACGCATACGTGCTCCAGGTGGTTCATTCATTTGACCGAAGACCATGGCCGTTTTTTCAATAACGCCAGATTCTTTCATTTCCCAGTAAAGGTCGTTCCCTTCACGTGTTCGTTCTCCAACACCAGTAAAGACAGAAATTCCACCGTGTTCTTGGGCAATGTTGTGAATCAATTCTTGAATCAAGACTGTCTTTCCAACTCCGGCACCACCGAAAAGCCCGACTTTCCCACCTTTTAGATAAGGTGCAAGGAGGTCAATAACCTTGATTCCTGTTTCTAAGATTTCTGATGAAGTAGACAACTCATCAAAAGTTGGAGCTTTTTTGTGGATTGGTTGACGTTCTGCATCTTCACCAAAAGGAGCTTCCAAGTCAATGGTATCTCCTAAAACGTTAAAGACGCGACCGAGTGTTTCTTTCCCAACGGGGACAGAAATTGGACGACCAGTATCTAGGACTTCCATTCCACGAGTCAACCCGTCAGTTGATTCCATAGCAATGGTCCGAACCACTCCGTCACCAAGCTCAAGAGCTACTTCAAGGACGATTTTCGATTTATTTTCGTCATTTTTATAGACTACAAGTGCATTATTTATCTCAGGTAATTTATCACCAGCTGCAAACGCAACGTCAACGACTGGTCCGATAACCTGAGCAATTTTGCCTGAGCTCATTCTTTTCTCCTCTTTATATTTATTTTCTGTGACACTATTCTAGTGCACTTGCACCCGCCACAATTTCAGTAATTTCTTGCGTGATAGCTGCTTGTCTAGCACGATTATACTGAATGGTCAAATCATTGATAACTTTTTTCGCGTTATCTGTTGCTGTCTGCATCGCGGTCATTCCAGCTGCATTTTCTGCTGTTTTCGCATCAATAATCGCCCCGTAGATCATACTTTCAGCAAACTGAGGCAACAATTGATCCAAAATAACATCTCGGCTAGATTCCAATTCCAAATTCAAAACGTAGTCTTCGTCTGCTTCATTTGGATCCAAATCCACGATTGGAAGCATTTGTTCAACACGCATTTGGCTGGTCAAACTATTGACGTGGTGATTATAACAAACATATAATTCATCAAACAATTCGTTTTGGTACATTTCAACCGTTTTGCCAATGATTTTACGAACCTCATCAAAGCTCGGTTGATCTGCTAAACCACGTAGTTCATAAATAGGCTGAAGCCCGCGTGCCCGAAAGAAGTCCGAGCCCATACCACCGATTGAAATGATGACGAAATCATCTTTATCATGGTATTCTGCAAAAAGTTCCATCATGGATTTGAGAATGGTCGCATTGTAACCGCCAACTAAGCCGCGATCCGATGTAATAACGATATAAGCTGTTTTTTTCACCGGACGACTAATCAACATAGGGTGGTATTTGGAATTTTGCACTTCATGCCCATGAAGCAAATCTGTCAATAACTTTCTGACTTTAGAAGCATAGATTTGGAAATTCTTGGCCGCTTCTTCGGACTTTCCTAGCTTAGCAGCAGATACCATTTGCATGGCATTTGTGATTTGACTGGTGTTTTTTGTGGATGCAATTTTATTTTTTATATCATTTAATGAAACTGCCATCTGACACCTCTATTCTTACTTGAAGCTAGACTGATTGATAAATTCAGTAATTGCAGCATCTAAGACTGCTTCCTCTGGAAGGTCTTTTGTTGTACGAATGATTTCATAGAGGTCTTCATGATGAGCATCAAAGTAATCAAACAATTCTGCTTGAAAATGAAGAATATCATCAACCGGTACACTATCCAAGAAACCATGTGTCAAGGCGTACAAAATAACAACTTGTTTTTCAACTGGTAGTGGTTCATGAACAGGTTGTTTCAAGACTTCTACTGTCCGACGACCACGATTCAATTTTGCTTGTGTCGCAGCATCCAAATCACTACCAAACTTGGTAAATGCTTCCAGTTCACGATAAGAAGCAAGGTCAATACGCAAGGTTCCAGCAACCTTCTTCATCGCTTTTATCTGTGCAGAACCACCTACACGTGATACAGATGAACCGGCATCAATAGCAGGTCGAACACCTGCATTAAAGAGACTGTCGCTTAAGAAGATTTGACCGTCTGTAATTGAAATTACATTGGTTGCGATATAAGCGGAGATGTCTCCTGCTTGCGTTTCGATAAACGGCAGTGCTGTAATAGAACCACCACCTAATTCATCCGAAACTTTAGCAGAACGTTCCAAAAGGCGGCTATGAAGATAGAATACGTCTCCTGGGAAAGCTTCACGACCTGGTGGACGACGAAGCAAGAGTGACAGTTCACGATAAGCAACCGCTTGTTTTGATAAATCATCATAGACAATCAAAACGTGTTTGCCACTATACATAAATTCCTCTGCCATTGCTACACCTGCATAAGGTGCTAAAAACAGCAATGGTGAAGGTTGAGAAGCTGACGCTGTGACAACGATTGTGTAATCCAACGCTCCATACTGACGAAGCGTTTCTACTTGCGTACGAACCGTGGATTCTTTCTGACCAATGGCAACATAGATACAAATCATATCTTGTCCCTTTTGGTTCAAAATCGCATCAATCGCAATGCTTGTTTTACCAGTTTGACGGTCTCCGATAATCAATTCCCGTTGCCCACGACCGATTGGCACCAAAGCATCAATCGCTTTCAGACCTGTTTGAAGCGGTTCTGATACAGATTTCCGCTGCATAACCCCTGGAGCAGGTGTTTCAACTGGACGCGTCTTATCTGTCTTGATCTCGCCAAGCCCATCAACCGGACGACCGAGCGGATCCACAACCCGACCAATCAAAGCATCTCCGACAGGCACTTCCATGATTTTACCAGTTCGACGAATGGTATCCCCTTCGCGAATATCTGTGAAATCACCTAAAATGATAATCCCTACATCTGTTGATTCTAAGTTTTGTGCCATACCGTATGAGCCATTTTCGAAAATCAACAGCTCACCACTCATTGCATTGTCAAGACCATGAGCACGGGCGATTCCATCACCAATATATGTGACGACCCCTGTTTCTGTGACGTCAAAATTTGGCTGGAAATTTTCAATTTGTTGCTTAATTAAAGCGCTGATTTCTTGTGCGTTAATCGCCAAAATTCACACCACTTTCTATTTCAAATTTTCTTTTACTGTTTGTAATTGACGTTTAATACTTGCATCAATTGTCTTATTATTAGCTGTGATGATAAAGCCACCAATGAGGCTTGCATCCAGTTCTTCTTTTAAAGAACGAACCTGCAATCCAAATTTTCGCTCAATAATCGGAATAATTTTAGATTTTTGCTCCTCCGATAAACCTTGAACTGATTTGATTGTCACTTCAAATTCATTACTAATTTTTTCAAGCTGGTGAAGACTTTCTACTAAAATATCATAAAAAAGATCTTCACGATGATTATGAATAATAACTTCAATGAAATTGTCAATCAAGGATGAATCAGATCCTTGAAAATAACGAAGGCTTCTTTCTTTTTCTGTATCATCAACACCAATATTTGATAAAAAGGCAGCTAAATTTGTATTGTCAAAAATGTCTTTGATTTGCTGAAGCTTTTCAAAAACATCTTTTTGCTGACCTTTTTCAATCACGAGTTGGACAAAAGGTGTGGTATATTTTTCAATTACCGCATATCTTTTTTTGTCCATTAAGCATCTCCTAGCTTGTCAATATAGCGGTCAATGAGCTCTTTGTGAGCTTCTTGATCCAATTTTTGACCTAAAATTTTGCTAGCAAGATTTACAGTCAAATCGGCTACATCACCTTTGATACTGTTCATGGCTTCTGCTTTGGTTTGAGCGATTTCTTGATTAGCCTTTTCTTTTAAACGTCCAGCTTCATCAGCTGCATCTGCCAAGATTCCTGCTTTGTTTTTCTCAGCAGTTTCTTTGGCATTTTCAATAATTGTTGTCGCTTCTTGACGACTACCCGCTAATTCTGTTTCTCTCTTTTGAGCTAAATCTTCTGCTTTTTGACGAGCAGACTCTGCGCCATCAATATCATCTGAAATCTTTTTGGCACGTTGCTCAAAAGTACTTGTAATATTATCCCAGGCAAATTTCTTAATTAAAACGATTAACAGAAGAAATGAGCCTGCAACAAGGATAAAATCCCCAATAAGACTACCTAAAGTAATATTCATCTCTTTTCTCCCTTCTATTCCTCACCGTTAATTTTCTTACCCAGATACATAGATGTCAACATGGTAAACACGTATGCTTGAATACATGAAATAAAGACTGAAAAAGCAGTCCAAATGAGATTCAATACAAAAGCTACCGGATACCAGAAGACAGCCTGATGAGATAAGGTCGCAAGTAAGCCAGATAATACTTCACCCGCATAAATATTTCCGTAAATCCGCAAAGCCAAAGAAGCAAAATTGGTGAATTCTTCCAAAATATTCATTGGAGTCATTCCAACAGGTGTCGCAAAAGCTTTGAGATACGCTTTCACCCCACGTCGGCGAATCCCTTCAATGTGACAAATCAAGGTAATCAAGAATGAAAATCCTAGGTCAAATGCAAGATTAGCTGTTGGAGATGTCCACAAGTTATATCCCTTGGTTGTCTGCACTTTTGCCGTCAAGCCAAGGTTATTAGCTACTGCAACGAAAAGGAATAAGGAAAAGATAAATAGAGAGTAATTCTTCATATACTTATCGCCAATATTGCCCTTTGTAAAGCCAATGACAAAATCATAGAGGTATTCTAAGACGTTTTGCTTACCAGAAGGCTTTAGAGTCATTTTCCGACTAGCCCAATAGACGAAAGCAAATACGATAAGTACGGTTAGAAGAGACATAGCAAGTAGAGTCAAATCAAAGGTCACAGGACCTAAAGTGATAGTTGGATTTACACTTTCTTCCAACGAACTCCACCCCCTTTTCTAAAGAATAACTTCCTTTTCTTATTTAATGATGAATGACATCGCAAGTGTTACGAAGAAAGTACCTTCGATAAAGGCAATCCCCATGATCATAAGCGTTCTCAACTGACCAATGATTTCTGGTTGACGTGATGCTGATTTAAATAGATTTGCCATTAAAAAACCTTCAGCGAGCGAAACACCCATACAGGCAAGACATAATCCAAAAAATGTTAAATTCATGATGAATTCTCCTTTATGTTTAAAATTTACTTACTTAGTTTAGTCCTAAAAATTCTTTTTGTCAAATGTTTTTGTCTTTTGGAAACGTTTTATACGGATTTCTTTCAATTTCCAAAAAAGTAGGCTATCCTGCAACAATTGTGGTTTTAAAATAGTAGTAAAACGAACTTGATCCCACTATCAGTTTGTTGATGTGGAAATAGCTATTTCCAATTATCGAATTTTGTTTCCCTATATATGTATATTATAGGCAATCTTTATCGATTAAATATAGACAAAAACTACAATTCACTTTTTCAACAAAGAGGCTGGATAGGTCCCAGCCCCTAACTTAATCCTTTTTCAGGTTCCAAATTTCTTTGGCGTATTGTTCAATCGTATCATCTGATGTGAATTTATCAGACGTTGCGATATTAACAAGACTCATGCGCGCCCATTTTTCTTTGTCGCGATAGAGTTGATCAATCTTTTCTTGTGCGGCTACGTATGAAGCAAAGTCTTCTAGAAGGAAGTATTCGTCATTGTGTGTAATCAAAGCTTCATAAATCTCAGAACCTTCATTTCGGACATTTGGAATAGTTCTGTCCACAAAGCTATCCACCACACGGCGAACCACAAGATTGCTTTCATAAACACCGCGTGAGTAGTAATCATGACGGGCATAATGGTCATAGACTTCATCTTTGTCCATACCGAAAATTACAATATTGTCATCTCCGACTTCATCTTTGATTTCAATATTGGCTCCGTCAAGGGTTGCCAGAGTAATGGCGCCTGTCATCATGAATTTCATATTAGATGTGCCGGAAGCCTCCTTGGAAGCGAGCGAGATTTGCTCTGACACATCTGCAGCAGGAATGATGAGTTCAGCCAAGCTGACCCGATAATTTTCAAGGAAAACAACCTTTAGCTTGCCTTGTAGACTCTCATCATTATTGACAAGATTAGCCACTTCGTTGATCAATTTGATAACAGATTTGGCAAAATGATAACCTGGCGCTGCTTTCGCACCAAAAATGAAGACACGTGGCACCATATCTTTATCAGGATTGTCTTTTAAATCCCAATATAATTTAAGGATATGGAGTAAATTGAGCAATTGACGCTTATAAGCGTGAAGCCGCTTCACTTGTACATCAAAGATAGCTCCCGTTGATACTTCTACTCCCGTAGATTCTTTGATGAAAGCCGCTAAACGCGCTTTAGCTTCTTGCTTGACATTATAAAATTCACTCAAAACTTGTCGGTCATCTTTGTAAGCTAAAAGCCTGCGAAGTTCATGAATGTCTGTCCGCCAGCCGTTACCAATCAAGCGATCAATCTCATTTGACAATGGTTCATCTGCAATTTGCAACCAGCGACGTTGAATGATACCATTTGTTTTATTATTGAATTTTTCAGGATAAATGGCATAAAAATCACGGAGCGTATCTTCTTTGAGAAGTTCTGTGTGAAGTTTTGCCACCCCATTGACCGAATGACCTCCAATAATCGCAAGATGCGCCATATGGACTTGATTATCTTTGACAATCCGAGTATTTTCAATCACTTGCGGATCAATACCGCGTGCAGCCATATCAGAAACATAGCGATTGTCAATTTCAAGAATGATTTGGTAAACACGAGGAAGAACATTTTTAAAGAGTTCCGCATCCCATTTTTCTAAGGCTTCTGAAAGAATGGTGTGATTGGTATAACTCATCGTCTTTACTGTTGCATTCCAAGCGTCTGCCCATTCAAGACCGCAGTCATCAAGTAAAAGCCGCATAAACTCTGCTGGTGCAACCGCTGGGTGGGTATCGTTGATATGAACCGATACCTTTTCATGAATTTGCTCTAAAGGCAGCCCTTGCTTCCGATAAGATTTGATAATCGTCTGCAAGCCGGCACTGGTCATGAAATATTCTTGAATCAAGCGCAGTTCTTTTCCTTCATAGCTTGAATCATCTGGATACAAAATAGCTGTGATATCTTGTACTTTGCGGCGTGCTTCAATTGTTGGATATTCTAGCTCATATTCTTCAGGAATTTCGACATCCCAAAGGCGAAGATTGTTGACAACGTCATTTCCAAAACCAATTTGTGGCACGTCGTAAGGTACTGCACGAAGAGTTTGTGAATTTTCATAAACAGGAACGATCCGACCTTCCTTGTTGGCTTGAAGATAAACATTTCCAAAGATTTTAACATCTACAACATCATGATCTTTCCGCGTTTCCCAGACGTTTCCTAGACTACCAAACCAATCATCCGGTAATTCGACTTGATAGCCATTTACAATTTTTTGTTTGAAAAGTCCGTAGCGATAGCGGATTCCATTACCAAATCCAGGATAACCTGTGGTTGCCAATGAATCCATAAAAGCTGCTGCAAGACGACCAAGACCGCCATTCCCTAGCGCCATATCGTACTCAGCCTGTTTGACAGCTGTAAAATCAATACCTAATTCATCAAATCCTTCTTTGACAACATCGAGGATTCCAAGATTTAGTAAATTGGTTTCCAGCATTCGCCCAGGCAAAAATTCAATAGAAAAGTAATAAGCAATTTTTTGCTTGTCTTCTACTAATTTGTTTCGTCGCTCCAACCACATAGGAGTGATGTATTTACGAATTGTACGTGCTAAGGTTTGAAACAGTTCTGCCGAAGTGGCATCTTCTACTTTAATCAATTGTTCTTCATGCAAAATGTCCTTAAAATCATGAAGAAATTGCTCTTTTGTTAGTTCCATTTCTTAACGGCAAACTCCTTTCTATCAATAAAGAGATTGGTACAAATGACTGTAAGCTTGGCTAGCTGTATCCCATGAAAAATCACGTTCCATAGCTTGTATTTGAAGGTTATACCATGCTTCTTTATCGTTATGATAGAGGCTGACAGCCATATCAAATGTCCATTTCAGCCAGTAGCCTGAGAAATTATTAAAGCTAAATCCAGTTCCTGTTCCTTCATAAGCATTGTAGGGTTGAACGGTGTCACGAAGACCACCAACTTCATGTACAAGTGGCAATGTTCCATAACGCATGGCCATCATTTGGGACAATCCACATGGCTCAAAGCGACTTGGCATTAAGAACATATCACAAGCTGCATAAATTTCTTGCGCTAATTTCACATCAAAAGTGATATTGGCAGATAATTTTTCTGGATAAGCTTGACCAAACCAAGCAAATGATTGCTCAAAAGATGGGTCTCCTGTTCCTAAAAGGATAATTTGTACATCATCTTGCAATAAATTGTGTAATTGATCCACAACTAAATCAAAGCCTTTTTGCCGAGTCAAACGTGATACAATCCCTACTAGAGGTACATCATCACGCACAAGCAGACCAACTTTTTCTTGCAACGCACGCTTATTTGCCAACTTGCCAGATAAATCGTCTTTATTAAAATGATGATCCAATAACGCATCTGTTTCTGGATTATAAATATCTGTATCAATTCCATTGACAATACCTGATACTTTACCAGATTCCATTCGTAAAATTTGATCCAAACCACATCCAAATTCTGGGGTCATGATTTCATGCGCATAGCTTGGTGATACGGTTGTCACCCGATCTGCATACAAAATCCCTGCTTTCATCCAATTCAAGCAGTTATTCCAACGCAAGGTACCATCTGCATAACGCTCATAACCCACTCCAAACAAATCCCAGAGCATGCCATCAGAAAATTGCCCTTGAAATTCTAAATTGTGAATGGTTAAAACAGTCCGAATACCATGATAAGCCTGAATCCAATGGTATTTTTCTTTCACCAAAAATGGAATCATCGCTGTATGATAATCATGCACATGGAGAACATCTGGAATAAAATCTACTCTTTCCATCAACTCAACAGCTGCCATTTGGAAATAGGCAAAGCGTTCGCCGTCATCAAAATCGCCATAAACATGTCCGCGGAAGAAATAGTATTGATTGTCTATAAAGTAGAAGGTAACACCGTTTAAAACTGTACGTTTCACGCCTACATATTGACCACGCCAACCGACCTTCACTTCAAAATGGAACAAGTCTTCCATTTGGTCGCCAAACTTTTTATCCACCATATCATAGTATGGAAGAATGACACCCACTTCATGACCAGCTTTCACAAGAGATTTAGGGAGAGCGCCAATGACGTCTCCCAATCCTCCTGTTTTAGAAAAAGGTGCACCTTCTGCTGCTACAAATAAAATTTTCATTGAATTCTATCCTCTGTCACTTTTTCGCCTTTTTTAAGAACAACTGGGTTATCAACTGTTCCTCGAACGGTCACATTCTCAGCAATCTCAACACCCTTATCTAAGATTGCATAGTCTACAACAGCATTTTCGCCAATAAGGACACGTGGGAAAAGAATACTGTTTTTTACACGACTTCCTTTTTTAATACGAGTATTACGAGAAATGACAGAACCACTCACTTCTCCTTCAATAATACTGCCGGAAGCAAATTGAGCATTTGAAACCTTAGAACCGACTGCATAATAAGTTGGCTCTTCGTTTTTTACTTTAGTATAAATCTTTTGATTTGGAGAGAAAAGGGAATAGAATTTTTGTGAATCAAGCATATCAATATTGGCATTGAAGTACGAAGTGACAGAATGAATATTTGCTAAATAACCCGTATATTCATAAGCAAACGCTTTTTCCTGAGCAGCTAAATCACGTAAAACATAACGTAATTTTTGAGGAAATTCTTTTTGCGCTTCTATTTCTAATTTTTCAATCAGCCAAGGTGTATCCACAACAAAGATATCCGTTGACATGTTGTACAAATCCTGATCTTTTTTATCATCAAAAAGATGGTGATTTTTCACATGATCTGTTTCATCAATTTCCAAAACAGCATTGACTTCGGAAATTTCTTCTTTTGGTAATTTTTTATAGACAACTGTAATCGGTTGATTAGTTGTACCATGTAAGTGGAAGACTTGGTTCAAGTCGATGTTCACCAAAACATCACAGTTCAATGCTACCGTTTGATCGCTGCCCGAACGTTTTAAGTAGGTCAATAATTGCTCGTAGTATTCTTTACCAACAGTAGAACTTTCTACGCGCGTATTATAAATACCAAGATAGTAGTGACTCAAAAGAGTAGCCAGCCCCCATTCACGTCCAGAACGGATATGGTCAAAGACAGAACTAATATTATCTCGTTGGAAAATGCCAAAGACGCTCCGAATCCCTGCATTGGCCAGGCTAGACAACGGAAAGTCAATTAAACGATATTTCCCACCAAATGGCAAACTGGCAACTGGACGATGACTTGTCAAAGTAGACATATCATGAAATCCAACTGTATTTCCTAAAATTGCTGAATATTTATCAATCTTCATCTGATGGTACCCCCACTTTCTCATTGTATCCAATAACTTGTACTTCGTCTGTTCCATCAATTTCTACACCATCAGAAATGATAGCTCCTTCACCGATAATAGCACGTTTGATTTTTGCTCCTTGACCAATGATAGCTCCACTCATAACAACAGAATCTTCTACAACTGCATCTTTACGCACCTGAGCTTCCGTAGAAAGAATCGAATGTTTAACTGTTCCATCCACAAGACAGCCATCCACAACCAAAGAATCTTCAACATGAGCATTTTCTCCAAGGAAGTTTGGTGGGGAAATCAAGTTACGTGAATAAATTTTCCATTGACGATCCCGGCTATCTAAAGCATTGTTTGGATCAATATATTCCATATTGGCTTCCCAAAGTGATTCAATCGTTCCAACATCTTTCCAATATCCCTTAAATTCATAAGCATAAACACTTTCGCCGGATTCAAGATAATTTGGAATAACATTCTTACCGAAGTCAGACATATCTACATTGCTCTTTTCAGCAGCTACCAGCATAGTACGCAGGCGTTTCCAGTCAAAGATATAAATCCCCATAGAAGCTTTTGTAGACTTAGGTTCAGCCGGTTTTTCTTCAAATTCGACAATGCGATTATTGGCATCTGTATTCATGATACCAAAACGACTTGCTTCTTTCAGAGGAACATCCAGAACAGCTACTGTCAGGCTGGCGTTGTTATCTTTATGGGACTGAAGCATATCATCATAATCCATTTTGTAAATGTGATCACCAGACAAAATCAAGACATATTCAGGATTGATAGTATCAATATAGTCAATGTTTTGATAAATCGCATGACTCGTTCCTTCAAACCAACGATTTCCTTCACTTGCTGAGTAAGGCTGGAGAATGGATACTCCTGTATTAATGCCGTCAAGTCCCCAACTAGAGCCATTCCCAATATGACTATTCAAAGCTAATGGTTGATATTGAGTAATGACACCAACATTATGAATCCCTGAATTCGCACAATTGGACAAAGCAAAGTCAATGATACGGTAACGTCCACCAAATTGTACTGCTGGTTTGGCAATACTTTGAGTGAGTTTTCCAAGACGCGTTCCTTGCCCACCGGCAAGAATCAAAGCTAGCATTTCATTCTTCATTTGTTACTCCTTTTTGGACTTTTTACTTACATTTGCTGATTTCACACGACGTTTAATCTTCCAAATACTTGCCCCTAATGCTGGCAAAGTAAAGGTCGACGTCTGAGGATAATCCTTCCACAAGCCTTCTTGAGACTGAACCGTTTGATTGTGCTCTTTCCACACACCTCCCCATTCTTCTAATTCCGTATTCCAAATTTCTTCATATATGGCTGCTACCGGAACACCAATGGTAAAGTCTTTGCGCTCTACCGGAGCCATATTAAAGACGCAAACTAACATATCTCCCTTGTCATTTTTCCGAATAAAGGAAAGCACACTTTGATCTGTATTATCCGCATCAATAATCTCTAAACCGTCCCAACTCAAGTCATTTTCCCATAAAACACGATTTTCTTTATAAAGCTGATTGAGCTGAGAAGTGAAATGCTGCATCTTGGCATTCATATCATCAGCCAAATCACGCCATTCCAAAGATTCTTCGCATTTCCACTCTAAGAATTGTCCCCATTCACTACCCATGAAAAGAAGCTTCTTCCCTGGGTGACACAATTGATATGTATAGAGATTTCGCAGACCAGCAAATTGATTGTAGCGGTCTCCCCACATCTTATGCATGAGGCTCTTCTTACCATGTACCACTTCATCATGAGAGAACGGCAGTAAGAAATTTTCAGAGAAGGCGTACATGAAACTAAAGGTTACTAGATTAAAATCATACTTGCGGTAAATTGGGTCTTCTTCGTAAAAGCGCAGAATATCATTCATCCAGCCCATGTTCCACTTGTAGTCAAATCCAAGACCACCCATTTCTGCCATACCTGTAATCTTTGTATCACTCGTGCTTTCCTCTGCAATCATCATGACATCTGGATGAGCCAGTTTGATAACCGTGTTCAAGCGTTGAAGGAAGTAATAGCCCTCGTAGTTGCGATTGCCACCATCAATATTTGGTTGCCATGGACCACTATCATAATCTAGGTAGAGCATGTTGCTGACGGCATCCACACGGATTCCGTCTAAGTGATAAAAATCAATCCAAAACTTGATACTAGAAATCAAGAAAGACTGCACTTCATTCTTTCCTAAGTCAAAATTGAGAGCGCCCCAGCCGTAATTATGGGCACGGTCATGATCTTGATACTCAAATGTAGGCGTACCGTCATAATAAGCCAAAGCATCATCATTGATAGTGAAATGTCCTGGCACCCAGTCTACGATTACTCCGATATTATTGATATGACATTCTTCAACAAAATCACGGAATTCTTCTGGCGTACCGTAAGTATGTTCAAGAGCAAAGTATCCCATCAACTGATAGCCCCAACTCAATCCAAGCGGATGCGCCATAAGAGGCATGAATTCCACATGTGTGTAATTCATTTTGACAAGATACGGAATGAGTTCATCTTTTAATTGGGCAAATGAATACGGAGTCCCATCCTCGTTTTTCTTCCAAGATCCTGCATGAGCTTCGTAAATATTCACCGGTCTAGAGAAAAATCCCCAACGTTTTCTGCGAGCCAACCACAGACCGTCTTTCCATTTCTTTTCAGGAATTGTTCGAACAACAGCTCCTGTTCCAGGGCGTTTTTCAAAATAAACTGCCAGCGGATCAATTTTCAAAATTTCTTGCCCGCTACTTCGTTTGATGTTGTATTTGTAAATGTCTCCTTCCTTAGGTAAATCCGTAAACACTTCCCATACGCCACCTTCATTACGTGCCATAGGGATTTGATTTTCATACCAGTCGGTAAAGTCTCCAATCAGATGCACACTCTGAGCATTCGGTGCCCATACACGAAATGTATAGCCACTTTGCCCATCTACTTCATCTTGATGAGCCCCCAAATAGTGCTGCAAATGGAAATTTTCACCTGTGGTAAAAGTTCTCAATGCTTCTTGTCTATCCATTTTTCCACCTCGATTTGTAAGCGTTTTCTATGATTCTATTTTACTATTTTTCCTATTTCTTTTCAAGTAAATTTCCATTATTATTACAAAAAATTCTCAAAACCGAACATTTCTTCAAACAATGCCCACTATTAGCAAAAATAACTAGATTTTGTTAAAGTTTTGAACTTTTCATTCCATTCCTACTAAATAGTCGATAAAAGAGTAAACTTTTTTAAATGAAAATTTTCATAAAGGTCTAGACAGCTTTACAAAAAAGGCCGCACAAAGCCGCCTTTTGATTTAGTTTATAAGATTGAATTGCAACAACAGGATATAATTTCAAATATCATTCCTCCATCGTCTGGTTACATACTAGTTTACCGTATTTTTCTGAAATTTTCAATAACTTTTTCTAAAAAATCAGCTGATTTGTGAACTTTTTTATTTTTTTACAACTCAAATATTCGGAAATAGAGGATTCTATTTTTGTAAAAAAGAATTGGGAGCATTCATCAGCCCAATTCTCTAAAAATCTTATCTAGTCTACTTTTACTACTTGAAGTTGAACTCCGCCCAACAACACTAGATATTTTTCTATTTTTTCAATACCATACGAACGACGAAGGGCTTCAGCGTAAAATGCTAATTGTGCCTGGTAGCGCCCCACTAATTCACTTGGATTTGTATATTGATCTGTCTTATAATCAAAGAGAACGATACGATCAGCCAGTAGGAGATAACCGTCCAAAATTCCACGGACCACAAAATCCTGTCCGCTCGCTTGATCTTGCTTTAACATAGCAAAAGGAGCTTCACGATAAACTTTATCTGCCTGCTTTAAGAGTAGTTGACCAAGCTCTGTCTCAAAGAAACTAGCTATCTTTTGCAAATCAATCTTCTTTTTGACAGTTTCTTCTGCCTGAACCTGAGCTAATGTTTCCTTTAAAATAGCTATTGTAGGCAGTTGATTTAAAGGAATACGCTGCATCAGTTCATGGACAGCACTACCGATTTGCGCTCCTGTAACAGGGGCTTTTTTAGCAAAGTCAGGTAGTTCAAAAGAAGTTTTTCCAATAAAATCTGGAGTTTTTTTCTCCATAATCTCAACACCGTCTGTATCCATGATCGGTTCATAAAATTTCTTGATTTGGCTCGGTGTCCGAACACTTGGCAAATGGATGGCTGCTCGATACTGAGTATTTAGCCTGTCCACATTTTCCAAAATATCCAAAGCCCTGCGAATATCCTCAGACTGGCGATTGTGCGCTAAGTTCTCCTCGACAATCCGTTCCTTCAGCTTTAACTGACCTATTTTCTCACTTGTTAAATCGCTATCCGTCACAAATTGTGTTGAAAAAGCTAAATCGTCTTTCTCAAAGACTGTCTGTAAAGCCCAAATCCAGTCTTGAAAACTTGTCATAGTTTGCCTAATGGAGGCTGCTAAACGACCATTTTCAGGAGCAGGGAAGGTCTTTTTCTCTAGGCTTTCTTGACGACCTTTGCCAACCAGATACAGCTTTCTTTCTGCCCGCGTCATAGCAACATAGAGCAGACGCATTTGCTCAGAAATACTTGCCAAATGAATCTCACGCTCATTTTGCACATAAGGAAGAGTATCAATAGACAAGCGAACATGATTAGGCGCTAACTCATCAGCAGCGTCTACCACTACGTCCGCGACATACTTGATGCCGACGCCATTTTGACGACTGAGAATCAAAGCAGAACTACTATCCTTACGATTGAAGACTTTATCCATATTAAGCAAAAAGACATATTTAAATTCCAAACCTTTGCTCTTATGAACTGTCACCAAGCGGACTGCATGCTTCGGAGCCGCAACGACGACACTCGCCAAGTCGTTCTGTGTTTCCAAGATTTTGTCAATCATCCCGATAAAACGCGACACCCCCTTAAAACTCATCTTTTCGTAGTCATTTGCTCGCAAAGTAAGAGCGTAGAGATTCGCTTGACGCCCTGCGCCATTTGGTAGGGCTCCTACATAGTCATAATAAAAGCGGTCTTGATAAATTTTCCAAAGCAAATCATAGAGCGAATTTATTTTTGCAAACTCTCGCCAATCCAGTAGTATTTCTTGAAACTGCTGGATTTTCTTTAAAAGAGGAGGTGTGATGAGTTCGGGATGTTGACCGTGTCCACTCAAAGCATTTTTCAACTTCTCATAAAGATTTTCTTGATGAATAATATAATTAGCTTCAGTCACCTTTTTTGCAAGGCCAAACGAGCCAATTCATCCTCAGTAAAGGTGAACATTGGTGACTTTAGAAGTGCCACCAAAGCATAATCATTGAGCGGATTGTTAATCGTACGCAGAGTATCCAACATCACCATGACTTCTACAGACTGAAGGTAATTGTCCTCGCCACCGTCGGAAACGACTGGGATACCGTATTTGGCAAACTCAGATAAAATCACATCGTTGCGCGTCCGCGAAGCCGTTAGCAATGTCATATCTTCAAATGGGACATTTTCCTCATTGTTCAGACGGATAATCTCTTTGATAACCAGCGC
Source organism: Streptococcus sp. HMSC071H03 (assembly GCF_001813035.1). Lineage (NCBI taxonomy): Bacteria > Bacillati > Bacillota > Bacilli > Lactobacillales > Streptococcaceae > Streptococcus > Streptococcus sp. HMSC071H03. Next base: position 132,457 of record NZ_KV811142.1, read on the forward strand.
CACTTCTCCCGCAGAAATAGAAGAAACATCCTTGTCATTCTCCTCATTATTCGTCTCAAGCATTCCGTCATAAATGAGAAACTCCGTCTGATATTGTGGATTTGGCTCTTTCTTATCAGGATTTCCAGCTACTAGATAATGCGTTTCATTGTAATCAATTTCTCCCACTTCCTCATCCATGAGACGTTTGAAAACGTCATTCGTGGCTTCCAAGACTTCTACATGACTGCGGAAATTCTCTTTCAAAACAATCAATTTCCCTTGCTGGCTATCGTCTTGATAGGTTTTAAATTTCTCATTAAAAATCTGTGGATCAGCCTGACGAAAACGGTAAATAGATTGCTTAATATCCCCCACCATAAAGCGATTATGCCCATTTGATAACAGCTCCAGCATACGCTCCTGCGTATGGTTGGTATCCTGATACTCGTCCACCATGACTTCATGATATTTTGTCCGATAAAAGTGGCGCACATCAGGAAATTCTTCTAAAATCTGAATGGCAAAATGACTGATGTCTGCAAATTCAAACGCATTTTCTTCTTTTTCCGATTCAAATAACTTTCAACAAATGCTTTCATAAACCGTTGCAAGACAAGCAGGATTTCTCTTGCTTCCTCATGATAAGTTACTTGAAATTCAAAGCGATAAAATCGATCCGCTAAATTACGTAAAACTTGAATTTTTTCCTTACGTTTTTCATTATAAGTGCTGATAATTTCTTTTAATTCTTCTTTGCGTCCGCTGTTTGTCAAAGCTTTCCCATTGCTTGCACGTGAAATCTCTACAATTCTATCAAGTGCTGTGAGATAAGCTTCCTCAGAGGACTGCTCTTGTAAGCTTACCAGACAATCAAGCACGCTCTGCACATTCTCAAGGTATTTTGCTTTGGGAAATTCCTTGGCTTCATTCGCCAAATGATAATGGAAAAATTCTTCTAGGTCAAAAAGGGCTTCTTTTGTTTGTGCCAAAAGTTGCGCTTTTTCTTCTTGGAAATCTGCACGTTCATAGCCTTTCAAAAAATCTTTTTCCAACCATGCTATTGGACTACTAGTGGATTGCAAAAAAGCATAAATCTTATAAATCTGCTCTCGAAAACCAAGCAAATCTTTTCTTTGACCGGTAAAGTTTTTGACTAATTTTTTAAATAAAGCAGCCTGATCAGATTGATAGAATTCTTCAAAAACTTGCTCGAAAACTTCATTTTGCAGCAATAACTGCTCACTTGCGCTTTGTAAAATGCGAAAATTCGGCGCCAATTCTAGGAGATAACCATATTTATTTAGGACTTTTTGAGTGAAAGAGTCCATGGTACCAATGTCAGCATTTGGAATATCAGCTAATTGCTGTGCCAAATGCTGTTTGAGCTCCTCATCGCCTGTTGCCTTCAAAGCCTTGGATAACTCTTTCTCCAAGCGCTCTTTTAATTCACTGGCTGCTTTAACGGTAAAAGTCGAAATGAAGAGCTGGTCAATGCGAACTCCCCGCAGAATTTGGTCAATAATCCGCTGCACCATAACAAAGGTTTTTCCTGAGCCTGCAGAAGCAGATACAAGGATATTTTGACCGGAGGAGTAAATGGCTTCGATTTGCTCTGGTGTACGTTTTTGAGCTTTGTCAGACTGAGCTTCTCGTTCCTGCAAAGTATAGATTTCTTCCTGACTCAAAAATGGAATCTGTCTCATTTCTCTAACTCCTCCTTCATCTTTTCTATCCATGCTTGACGCTTCTTTTCACCTATCGGGTGACTATCTAACTTAACCAAATGGCGGGCGCTAGAGAGGTGAAGATTCGCTTCAAAACCCGTAATGGATTTGTATTGTTCCACAAAAGGCGCAATACTTCTACCATTTTCCGTATAAGGATTGATGTAAAAATGCCCTGCCAAAATCTGCTCAGCAGCACGGCGATACAAGAGTGCATTATAAGCCAACAATGTCTCCAATTCCTCTTGACTCAACAGATTCACTTTCTTTTTATCATACAAACCATTCAGCTGACGAGCCTGCTCAAACAAGAACAGACCTTTGTATTCTAGGTTCTTCATTGCTTCTTTGACAGCGTCGCCTTGCGACTTCGTCTTGGCTAAAGGCACAAGTGGATTGGTCATCTGCAGATACATAGCACCAAAAGCATGCGCTTCTTCATTCATCCACGACTCTTGTTTCAAAGCTGCTAGATAGGTAGGTAATTGAGAATTTAAGCCATTGAAAAATTTCTGAAAATCAAAATTCGTATCGCTTGATTTATAGTCAACAACGCCTAGACTGCCATCTATCTTCAAACGGTCAATCCGGTCAACTTTCCCTCGAATTTGAAGGTTGCGTCCGTCTGACAAGATTAGAACATTTGTTTCTTCTTGACCGAAAACAGCTTCTTCTTGAATGGTTTCTACCAATTCATTTCTCTCTAAAACCTGTCCTGTCGCACGCGCTGTGTCCAGCAAGACTTCGTGAGCAAACAAGGCTTCTGCATTTTCTGTATAAAGAGTTTTAAATTCTGCCTCCTGACTGGTTTCTTGAATGGCTTTTTCTAGGCGATTATCAAATGGCTCACTAGACTGCTCTTGCATGACTTTTTCAAACACACGATGCAGAAAATTTCCATGGCTACGCGCATCTGGGTGAATCGTCATTTCTTCCTGCAAAGCCAAGACATACTTCAAAAAATAAGCATATTGATTGCGGTAGAATTCTGTCAAAGCTGAAGTCGACAGTAGAAATGCCTGATGAGGCGGATAAAGAGCTTGCAATGTCTGTGTTGACAAGGTTTCTGTTTCAAGGCTTGACGTTACATTAGGAATCGAAATACCTTCGCTTTCCAATTTTTTGCGCAGAACCCGCACAGCTACTGACCAAAAAGTCTGTTCTTTCTCCGTCAAAGAGCGCTCTTTATCAATATCACCTTGATTCAACTCAATAACCCTCGCCAGCAGAGCTCGATAAGTTCCAATATCATCACTCGTTGCCTGCGAACGCTTCACTTCAATCGGCAGCCCAATTGGTTGTTCATGCAATTCTAACAAATATGGAGAAATGTTGTTCTCTATTTCATTGACAATCTGAGGAGTGGAGAGCACCAACCTCTCCGTTGCAGCATTCAGAAGTGACAAAGCGACAAAACGATTTTTCTGGAGATTTTCCTGAGCAGCAATTCGCAACTCCGAATGCTCATCAGTCGCTTCATTTAATCGTAATCGGTCTTCATCTGACAAGAGGCTCTTGTTTTGCGCAATTTTTGGAAAATAGTCTTGGGTCAAACCAACAGCATAGACAAAAGGACTTGACAAAGGCTCGATTAAGTCATAAGACTGAATGGTCACGACATCTACTGTTGCTGGAATAGTCCGATAGTTGGATAACAGCATTCCTGACTGCACCAGAGTCAGAAAATCATCTAGCTTGACTTTGCTGGCTGAAAAGACACTGGCAAATTGTTCCAAAACATGACAAAAAGCTTTCCAAACTTCTTCTTGCCGTTCTTGATCTTGCGGATTCGTAAAATCTACTAAACCAGCAAAATTCTGAGAAAAAGAAATTGTTGTTAAAAATTGATGAAATTTTTGAAGCAGGCCTGTCGCTGTTTGACTGCGAGATTTAAAAAATTCCAAGAGAGGAGTGACTATATTTTTTCTTAATTGATTGATATGAACTAGATTAAATTTTCGTTGTTGATTATGAGTAAATTCTTTAGAAAACTTACTCATTCCTCTCACGTCTGCAAAACGGATATATTGCTCAAACAAGTCTAGTTCTTCTTGCTTTAAATGACCATAAAGACCTGTTTTTAAGAGATTGAGCAAATCTTCCGTTCGAAAATTGTAGTGTTTTAGGCGCACTAAAGCTTCAATAAATTGCACCAAAGGGTGATGGGCCATAGCCTCACTTCGTCCCAGATAAAAAGGGATTTGATACTGATCAAAAATCGTCTTTAACTGTAAATGATACGTTTCCACATCTCCCAAAAGAACGCGAATATCCTTATAACGAACTCCATCATGAACTAACTGACGAATGCTTTTTGCCACATATTCTAATTCTTCTTTTTGATTGACTGTTGACCAAATCTGCACATGCGATCGATCCTGCTCCGTTAACTTTAGGTCAACATCTGAGAAATCATACCGACTTTCTAACAGTTTTGAAATCTTTCCAAAAGCATCATCTGGCTGGCTTGCTGGTATATATTCAGGTTTCACTTCAAATTTACCTGCTAACTGTCGCAAGAAATCAACACTCGCCTGATAAAGATTGCCCTCTCGAAAACTTGCACGATACGCTTTTTCACTTGCATAAGCACCGATGATAATTTCCACACCCTTATTATGCAAAAGCTCGATCAAATAAGCTTCCTCAGCCGAAAAGCGCGTAAACCCATCAATAACCAAGACTAAATCCTGCAGCTCCTCATCCACATCACCTGCTATAATATGATGGGTAAAGGCCATGATATTTGAATCAGAAGTAAATTCACTCTGATTAAGCTGATACATCACTACTTGAAAAATCTTGATTAAATCTGCTTTTTTCTCTGCTTCTTCCAAATAGTCTAGGTCTGTATAACTCATCTGAGCGACTTGCAGTTCATGATAGAGCTCAACCAATTGCTGAATAAATTGTGCATCCGTCCGAATGCCACCATACAGCCTCAAATCATGCTCATTCATTTCTGAAAGCACTTTATAAAAGAGCATGCTAAGCCCAATATCATCTATGTTTTCTCCCTTTTGCACATCATTGAGGACAAAATAACGTGCCATCTGCGCAAAACGTGTCACTGTAATAGCAAAGGAAGCATGGTTTTCTAAAAGAGCCAAAACAGCTCTCTCCTTTTCAAATGAAAGAGAATTAGGTGCAATATAAAACACGCGCTTACCTTCCTGTGCCAAGCGTTCTGCTTCTTTCACCAAAATCTTCGTTAAGGGATTGCGAATATCTGTATAAAGTAATTTCATGAGCATCCTGTTTCTGTCAAAATATAGTTTAATTATATCATTTTTAAAGTTTTTCAACAGCGATTGACTGCATGCCTTTTCAAGAAAAATCCCCACAAGAATACTTGTGGAGAACTATTTTTAATGATAAGCTAAAGCTTTTTTGAAGCTCTTCCAAATGCCAATATCATCCGTCTGCAAAATCAAACTGGAGTAAATCCGACCGATATAAACTGTCATTCCTAAGGTAAAGACAAAGGCAATGGCAAATGAAATCCAAGCTTCTAGCCCATTTGCATAACCGTTAATCGCACGGAAGGGCATAAAGAAGGTCGAAATAAACGGAATATAAGAACCAACTTTCAACAAGATCGTGTCACCAGCATTTCCAAGAGCCGTCACTCCCAAAAATCCCAAAATAATCAGCATCACAACAGGCTGAACAGCTTTCCCAACGTCTTCAATTCTCGTCACCATTGAGCCTAAAAAGGCAGATAAGACCACAAACATAAAGACACTCAAGGTGATGAAAGCAATAGTATTAAAGGAAATTGCTTCTCCCAAATGCTTCATCAGATTTGGATTGGCGTTTAAGAATTCTTTTACAAAAGAAATCTGGTCTGAAAAAGCAAGCAACAGCACTGCACCGATTACATAAATGCTGACATGGGTCAAGATAACTGCAAAAATCCCTGCCATTCGACCATAGAAATATTCAGAAGCCTTGATACTGGAGAAAATAACCTCCATAATCTTGGTTCCTTTTTCGCTTGCAATTTCTTGAGCAGTTGAGCTTGTGTAAACAATGAGAATCATATAAAGTACAAGACCAATTGCTGTTGCGACAATCGTTTGAGTTGCCTTCTTCGCTTCTTTCTTCTCATCAATTTTTTCTTTGAAATCAATAGCTCTTGAAAGTAGCTTCACTTGATTAGCTGATAAATTAGCTTGGCTAATATTTGCAACCTGTTGCAACTGCATCAGTTTCTGTGTAATTTCAATTTTTGTAGCACTACTCATGCTCGTATCTGCAAAATAAGTTGCCTTGATTTGCCCCTTTTCTTCTGATACTAGCAAATATCCGCCAACATCGCCATCTTTTACAGCTTTCTTAGCTGCTGCTTTATTTTTATAATCGAAATCTAGATTCTTAGTATCTTTCAGAGCTTCCTTGACTTGAGGATTATCCACTACGACTGCAACACGGTTAGAATTACTACCTGACATGGAGGAAAGATAACCAACTCCCATACTCAGACCGATAAAAATGAAAGGCGAAATAACCATGAAGACAAAACTCCATGACTTGACATGACGAAGATAGGTTTCTTTGATAACAATTAAAGTCTGTTTCATACTTCCACCCCTGATTCTAACTTAAAGATTTCATCAATTGTTGGAGCTTGTTGGTCAAAAGTTTCAATATATTGTCCTTTAGTCAACAAGTCAAACAATTCCTTACCAGCTGCTTCGTCATCTAATATCAATCGCCATGTTCCTTGGTTGGTTAGATTGGCTTTACTTACGTGAGGAAGTTCTTCTAATTCAGTTTGAGACAGCGAGCTAGACACAAAGAGACGCGTTTTGCCGTACTGATTACGAACTTCCTGCACGCTGCCATCTAAAATAACTTTTCCATCACGAATCATAACAACATCATCACACAATTCTTCCACATTGGTCATCACATGGTCAGAGAAAATAATGGTTGCTCCTCGCTCTTTTTCCTCAATAATGACTTGTTTCAAAATCTCGGTATTTACAGGATCCAAACCACTAAATGGCTCGTCTAGGATAATCAAATTTGGCTCATGCAAAAGTGTGATAATCAACTGCACTTTTTGTTGATTCCCTTTGGACAAGCTCTTGATTTTATCAGTCACTTTTCCTTTGACTTGCAAGCGCTCCATCCACTGAGGCAATTTTTCTTTCACAACCGCATTTGGCACTCCCTTTAAATTTGCCAAATACCGCACTTGCTCATAAACGGTTAACTTAGGCATCAGACTTCGCTCTTCTGGCAAATAACCAATTTTCCGATAGGTCTCCTGAGAAATCGGTTGCTTATCAAATGTAATGTTTCCGCTGTATTCTAAAAAACGCAGAATACTGTGGAAAATCGTTGTTTTCCCAGCACCGTTCTTTCCGATCAGACCGAGGATTTGTCCTGATTCAGCCCTGAAATCAACACCAAATAGTACTTGTTTTTCCCCAAAACTTTTTTCTAACTTCTGAATTTCAAGCATCCTAAACCTCCTAAAATTCTAAGCTCACTATATGTATATATACAATCTCTATATTTAATAGTATAACATTTTGAAAGCGTATTTTCAAGTTTTTGTGTAAAATTTCCTTATTTTCTACAGCAAAAAGAGAGCCATCAACAATTGCCCACAGTGCGACTGCCTCTCACTCTCTTGCCTTGATTCTATTTGCGCTTTACTAAGCTTTAAAAGCATCCACTAATACTTGAAATTCTTCATTGGAGAGCGTAATCCCTTTCCCCATTTTTGTATGGTCAGGACTCCAACTACGAATATCATATTTAGCTGGCGCACCATTGAAACTCACTCGATTCAGCTCTTTCGTCCAGCCTTTATCATTTTCTGATAACACCAATAACTTTTCTTCTATCTCAAATTTGAATTCTGACATTTTTGTCTCCTTTTTCTTCTTTCTTGATTTATTCGTAAAAAATTTACTTTTTTAGCGAGTTTGTTATATAATATATTGTAACAAGTTATGGAGAATTTAGCTATGAAAAAATTTCTCGAAATGATTTTAGAGCGCGCAAGTGAATTTATCAATTATAAAAAGGATACACAAGAGATAGAGGAAGACAACGCCAATATTTTGCAGACGATTGAAACAGCTTTGCAAAAAAAATCAGGTGTGCATGTCATTTTTTCAGATAAAAGTTTTACTGGTGATATTGTCAAATATGACAAAGAGCGTCAGCAATTGATTGTTAAAAACTTCCAGAAAAGTATGTCAACGATTATTCGTATTTCAGATATTAAGCGGATTCGTCTGGTTCCAAATACTATCAGAGAAGCGCAAAAAAGAAATTCCAACCTCAACTAGGAGATTGGAATTTTTTTATTCAAATAAGCTGTAATAATCCGCGATTGTCATTTTCGCTTTCTCTTCTTGATGTAAGTCTTGGATAATTTGTCCGTCTTTCATGACAATCAAGCGATTGCCGTATTTAAGAGCATCTTCCATGTGGTGAGTAATCATGAGAGTAGTCAGTTGGTCTCTTTGGACAAAATCATCAGTCAACTCCATAAGGGCAACACTAGTTTTTGGATCCAGCGCTGCTGTATGTTCGTCCAGAAGAAGCAGTTCTGGGCGCTTGAGAGTCGCCATCAACAAACTCAAAGCCTGTCTCTGACCACCAGAAAGAAATTCAATTGGCGTATCCAAATGTTTTTCTAAACCATTGCCGATTTTGTCTATTGTTTCCTGAAATTCTTTGCGATAATGACTCAGACGACGTGGCACCAAACGACGTTTTTCACCACGAAATTTAGCAATCAATAGGTTTTCTGCCACCGTCATACGCGGAGCTGTTCCCATCTTTGGGTCTTGAAAAACGCGCGATAGATACTTAGCCCGTTTTTCTGGCGAATAACTGGTCACATTTTCACCTAGAATATGGATGCTGCCACTCGTCAATGGCAATGTTCCTGCGATGACATTGAAAAGCGTAGATTTCCCTGCCCCATTTCCACCTAAAATGGTAATGAAGTCATGCTCAAAAATATCCAGTGAAACATCATTCAAAATGACCTTTTCTTCCTCAATACCTGTGTTGACAATTTTTGTCGCGTTTTTTAATTCTACAATTGCTGTCATTTGCTTAACTTGACTCCTTTAAAGAATTTATTTTTGAAAGTCGGAATCATGAGACAAATTGCCAAGATAACCGCACTGTAAAGGCGAAGATAGCTGGTATTAAAGCCAAGCGCAATCACGCCCCAAATCAGAAATTGATAGAAAATAGATCCGACAACAATCGTCAATAGGCGTTCTGCTAATGTCAGGCTGGTAAAAAGCACCTCTCCAATAATGAGACTGGCAAGCCCCACAACGATGACACCAATCCCACGCGAGACATCCGCATAACCTTCCTGCTGGGCAATAAGGGCGCCAGCTAGGGCAATGACGCCATTAGACAGCACCAGACCCATTAACTCCATTCGTCCTGTGTGAATGCCAAAACTCCTTGCCATATCAGGATTATCACCCGTGGCAATGTAAGCTTGACCCAATTTTGTATCTAGAAAAAAAAGCAATGCTACAATTACCAAACTGACAAAAATCAATCCTGTCAGAAGATTGTTTAATTCGCCAGAAAACGGTAGAAAGTCCTGAATTTGCTTCGTTCCAAGAAGTCCAAGATTAGCCCGCCCCATTAACATAAGCATAATAGAATGGCAGGAAGTCATGACTAAAATTCCCGAAAGGAGAGTAGGAATTTTCCCCTTAGTATAGAGAAGCCCTGTTACCATGCCTGCCAGACAGCCTGCCAGAATAGCAACAGCAGTTGCCAGAAAAGGATTGATTCCCTTACTAATCAGCGTAACTGCTACTGCTCCGCCCAATGGAAAAGAGCCCTCTGTTGTCATATCAGGGAAGTTTAAAATGCGGAAAGTCATAAAAATCCCCAAACCCAAAATAGCCCAAACAAGTCCTTGTGAGACAATTGAAATAATCATACTGTTGTCCTAACTTTTAAAATATCGTTTCTTATAATCGGATTACTCAATGACTTGTCCTGCTTTTTTCAGAACATCATCTGGAATTGTTATTCCTAGCTGAGCAGCCACTTTTTTGTTCACAACTGATTTGCCAGTAGCAAAGATTTCAACAGCTGTGTCTGCTGGTTTAGCGCCCTTCAAAATTTTCGCCGTCATTTTTCCAGTCGCCACTCCAAGATCTTTTTGATCGACAACCACTGAACCCAGACCACCTTCTTCTACCATAGCTGTCGCACTTGGATAGATTGGTTTTTTAGCCGTTTGATTGCTGGAAACGACTGTTGAAAAAGCTGAAGCAATGGTGTTGTCAATTGGAATCCAAATGGCATCTACCTTTCCTGTCATCACATTCATGGTTGAAGCAATCTCATTGGTAGAAGGTACAGAATAAGGAAGCACTTTATAGCCTGCTTTTTCAGCCAAAGCTGTAAATTCTTCTACCTGCGTTTTTGAATTGTCTTCACTGCTTGAATAAAGGACGCCGATTGTTTTCACATTCGGTGTTAATTGTTTGATGAGCTCCAATTGCTGTTGAGCTGGGTTGTGGTCAGACACACCTGTAATGTTGCCTCCCGGCTTTTTCAAATCCTTTACTAAATTTGCCCCAACTGGATCAGTCACTGCTCCCATGACGATTGGCTTGTCTTTCGTTGCACTAGCCAAACCTTGAGCAGCAGGCGTTGCGATTCCAATCAGCACGTCATTGCCATTGGCAACTAATTGCTTGCTCATCGTTGCCACTTTACTTTGGTCACCTTCTGCATTCATAAAGTCAATTTTGATCTTCTTGCCTTTATAACCTTCTTGCGCCAATCCTTCTTGAATCCCTTTATAAATCAAATCAAGTGACGGATGACTGACATATTGCAGCACACCAACTTTTACTGTTTTGGTTGTATTGTTTGTCTTCGGTGCTTTCTCGCCATTTACACTAGAATAAATAATGCCTCCGACAACTAATACCACTAAAAGAGCAATCATTCCCATTAACCGTTTGTTTTTCATATCTGTTCTCCATTTCGTATTTTCTAATTTTTATTCGAGTAAAAGCCAGAGTCGCCATCGTTTCAACATATTTTTACCTCCATTAACGAGATTGAAATAATAAAAGAAAAACCCACACACAGTTCATCCTGTGTGAGGGCGTAAATCGCGGTGCCACCTCAATTATGGGAAAAATAATAGACTTCTCCCACATCTCTATCTTGTCTAACAACAAGTTGCACTGTAAGGTGTGCTCACCGAATTTTTATCGTTTCAAATTCAACTTCTATCCATTAGTCCAATTTCATAAAACGCTGCTGCTTGTTTTCACCAACCACAAGCTCTCTGCCAACAACTATTTTATTACTTTTCTAATTTGATATTATTTTAGATGTTTCTGAAACAAAAGTCAAGTATTTTGTCAAACTTTTCTGACAATAATTTTCCAACCTTTTCTTGCTATTTTTTGTTATAATTTTCTTTAGTATCATTCAAGGAGAGAAAAACATGTCCTTTGACGGATTTTTTTTACACCACATGACAGAGGAATTGCGGCAAGAGTTGCTATATGGTCGTATTCAAAAAATCAACCAACCTTTTGAGCAGGAATTAGTGCTGCAAATCCGCAGCAAGCGGCAAAATCACAAATTACTCTTATCCGCTCACCCTGTTTTTGGTCGCATTCAACTAACCAATACCAGCTTTGAAAATCCCGCAGTGCCTAATACATTCATTATGGTCATGCGGAAATACTTGCAAGGCGCCACGATTGAAAGCATTGAACAGATTGATAATGATCGAGTTTTAGAAATTTCTGTCTCCAACAAAAATGAAATTGGAGATAGCGTGGCAGCAACTCTAGTCATCGAAATCATGGGCAAACACAGCAATATCATCCTAATGGATAAGGCAAGCGGCAATATTATTGAAGCTATTAAACATGTTGGCTTTTCTCAAAATAGTTATCGCACGATTCTGCCGGGCTCAACCTATGTCACTCCACCTCAAACAGGCAGTCGCAATCCGTTTACGATTTCTGATGGAAAGTTATTTGAAATTCTCCAGACAGAGGATTTATCGGCTCGTTCTTTACAAAAGCTATTTCAAGGATTGGGGCGAGATACAGCAGCCGAACTCAGTCAGCGCTTAACAAGTGATAAGTTAAAATCTTTCGCGCCTTCTTCACTAGCTCCACTCAGGCAACCCTGACTAGCAAGTCATTTACCCCCATTCTCTTTGCGGATAGTCAGAAAGAATTTCCTAGTTTATCACAATTGTTAGATGCTTTCTATCAAGATAAGGCAGAGCGCGATCGCGTTAATCAACAAGCCAGCGAACTGATTCATCGAGTGGAGAATGAATTAGAAAAAATCGTAAAAAATTAACGAAACAAGAGCAAGAACTGGTCGCGACTGAAAATGCTGAAGAATTTCGCCAAAAAGGAGAACTCCTCACTACTTTTTTGCACCAAGTTCCAAACAATCAAGACCAAGTAGAACTGGACAATTACTACACAAGCGAGAAAATTACTATTGTGTTGGATAAAGCTTTGACCCCTAACCAAAATGCTCAGCGCTATTTTAAGAAATACCAAAAGCTGAAAGAAGCAGTCAAGCATTTAACGGGACTGATTGAAGAAACTAAAGAGACCATTCAATATTTGGAGAGCGTAGAAACAGCTTTGTCACAAGCTAATCTCACAGAAATTACAGAAATCCGAGAAGAATTGATTCAGACCGGTTTTATTCGCCGGCGTCAGCGTGAAAAGATCCAAAAACGAAAAAAACCTGAGAAATATTTGTCTACTGATGGACAGACAGTTATTCTGGTTGGACGAAACAATCTGCAAAATGATGAGCTGACCTTTAAAATGGCTAAAAAAGAGGAACTTTGGTTTCATGCCAAGGATATTCCCGGCAGTCACGTGGTCATCACAGGCAATCTGCAACCAAGTGATGAGGTCAAGACAGATGCTGCGGAATTGGCGGCATACTTTTCTAAGGCGAGATTGTCCAATCTTGTTCAGGTGGATATGATTGAAGTCAAAAAGCTCAATAAGCCAACCGGTGGCAAGCCCGGTTTTGTGACCTATACTGGACAAAAGACCCTGCGGGTCACTCCCGATGAAGCCAAAATCAAATCTATGAAAATGTAAAGGTGTCCGCTAATCGGCACCTTTTTCTGACGACTCTTCGTACGGCCGACCCTCAGACGAAGTGAACCACTTTTCTGGCAAGCTGTCCGACCCTCGGACGAAGCAAACCAGTTTTCAGGCAGGCTGTCCGACCCTCGGATGAAGTGAATCAGTTCTCAGGCAAACTATCTGACCCTCGGACGGAGTGAAGCAGTTCTTAGGCAGACTATCTGACCCTCGGACGGAGTGAACCACTTTTCTGACAATCTATCCGACCCTCAGACGGAGTGAACCAGTTCTTAGATAGGTCGTCGACGTGGGCGGCAGTTTAAACTAATTCCCATTCTCTCCGTCGATCGGGACGACAGACTAAAACAAGTCTTATTCTCTCCGTCGACCGGGGCGACAGGCTAACCCAAGTCTCATTCTCTCCATCGACCAAGGCGACAGCTTAAACCAATTCCTATCACTCCGTCGACCAGAACGACAGCTTAAACCAAGTCTCGTTCACTTCTTCGACCGGGGCGACAGACCTAAAAAAGGTTGGAAACTGAATTCCAACCTTTGTATTCTATTTCAGACTATTTAAGGTGTATGTAAGTCTCTTAAACCTACCCCGCCGCCTTTTATTCAGATTTCTCAATATCTTCTTTTAGCTCCGCCACATTCAATTTGGCAGCGAGAAACTCTTGGTCTTGAACAGGAAAACGCTGCTCCAATGCTGCAATCGTTCCGATTTCAACCTCTCCATTCTTCATGACAAAATCCATAACATGTCCGCCGAATTGGTGGTCATCAGATAGAAAATGAAGATGAAAACCGGCTACGCTGACACCGTGAAACAACTCTGGCGTCCAAAAGCCAACGATTGTTCCCGAAATGTGTTCTACATAGTACTCCGGCTGATGAGCGGCGATTTCTGCGAACTTCTTTCCCGGAGAGGTTTTTGGAGCCATGCGCACGTGCATGCTGCTAAATTCACCATGAATCTTAATTGAGTGAAAAAGATTTTCCCCGACACAGCTAGCTTCTATGCGCTTCTCCAGCGCTTCATCGCTCAGCTCAATGTCCTGACGAAAACGCACTTCTGCTCGGTGGAAAGCCACTGCAGCATAAGGAACCGTCATATCCATTGAAACTTCTATCACTTCAGGACTTGCTCCTATCCCCTTGGCTTGATAGGCCTTGCCGTCAAGCACAATCAGCTCTCCGTCAATAGAGTCTAAAGTACCAATCCCTAAATCGCCATGTTGAAGCAATTCTTCAATCGTCATCGTCCCCTTGTAAAGCCCTGCCATTAAAGCTCCCAAAGTATTGTAGTGAAATAATGTTACAAGCTCTGCCATTTCTCCTCCTAGACAATGTTTACTATCTTTCCTTGAAAAAGCGGGTCTCACATCCAGCCTTTTACTTTCTAATACTGAACTACACATCAACCGTACAAGAAAATGAGAAATTGAACTCTCTTGAAATAGTCTTGAGCCCTTCCCAGTTTCAATTTAATAAAACTCATCTGGCAGAATAGTTTCTCCCAGCATGCTGCTGTCCTTGTAATCAACTGGCACATCAATGATGACCGGTCCATTTTCCTTTAAAGCTTTTTGAAGCAGCTGTGTCAATTCTGCTGGAGAGGTTGCTCGGAAGCCTTTCGCCCCAAAACTCTCTGCATATTTAACAAAATCAACAGGTCCGAAGTCCACTCCAGATGAGCGACCGTATTTCATTTCTTCTTGGAATTCCACCATATTATAATGACCATCGTTCCAAATAAGATGAATAATTGGCAATTGCAGGCGAACCGCTGTCTCTAGCTCCTGAGCTGAAAAGAGGAAGCCGCCGTCGCCAGACACAGAAATGATCTTTGTGTTAGGACGAACCAAGGCTGCTGAGATTGCCCAAGGCAATGCCACGCCTAGCGTTTGCATCCCATTTGAAAAAAGCAAATGCCTTGGTTCATAGCTCTTGAAATAACGTGCCATCCAAATATAATGCGTACCCACATCTACTGTAACTGTCATATCATCTGTCGTATTTTCCTGCAAGACTTCGACAATATCCAGCGGGTGTAGGCGACCTTTTTCAGTTTGGCTGCGATCAAATTTCACATCACCGTCCATTTTATCTCGCAGCACTTGCAGATATTCCCGCGAGCCTTCTGGTAATTGATAGCCGTTAATCGCTGGCAGCAATAAATCCAAAGTATTTGCAATATCTCCAATCAGCTCCCGCTCCGGTTGGAAGTAAGTATCAATCTCTGCTGGCTCTACGTCAATCACAATGACGCGGGCAGAAATTTCAGCATTCCAGTTGCGTGCTTCATACTCAATCGGATCATAACCGATGGCGATGACTAGGTCAGATTTTTTCAGAAGCATGTCACCCGGCTGATTGCGAAACAGTCCGACACGCCCAAAGAACGTAGCTTCTTCCAATTCACGAGACACAATCCCAGCCCCTTGGAATGTTTCCACAACAGGCAACTGTACTTGCTCCAATAACTGACGAATAGAAGCCGTCACTTTGGCACTTGAAGCGCCATTTCCCAAGAGAAGAACCGGTAACACAGCATTTTTAATCGCTTGCGCTAGATAGTTAATGTCTGCCACAGAACTAGAACCCAGCTGCGGATCCGTCAGCGGTTTAATTGCTTTCACATGAACCTGACTATCCACCACATCCTGTGGAATGGAGATAAAACTTGCCCCCGGCATTCCTGATTTGGCATGACGATAAGCATTGGCGATAATTTCTGAAAGAGTATTGCCGTCTTGCACTTCGACTGAATACTTAGTAATCGGCTTAAATAGTGCAGCATTGTCCATAGACTGGTGAGCGCGTTTGAGAAGGTCAGAGCGTTTGACCTGACCAGCCAAAGCCAGCACTGGGTCGCCCTCTGCGGTCGCCGTAACCAAGCCCGTTGCTAAGTTTGAAGCACCTGGTCCACTCGTTGCAATCACGACACCCGGCTCTCCTGTAATCCGCCCAATTCCTTGCGCCATAAAAGCAGCATTTTGTTCATGACGAGCAACGATAAGTTGTGGGCCTTTGTCCTCTAAGGTATCAAACACACGGTCAATCTTTGCACCGGGAATCCCAAATACATAATCTACCTTGTGATTGATTAAACTATCCACAATCAAATCCGCACCAAATTTTTCAGTCATTTTCTTCGTCCTTCCTGAATATCACGCTCATCATTATATCATAATTCCCATGCGTCTTATAGGATTGTGCTTGTTACTCTTTTTACAAACTATCGTACAATTCCTGCATCTCCACATCATCTGGAACCAAGTGAAGATAATGCTCTGCTTGGTGTTTTGCTTCTTCAAAATCCCCCATTTCACGAAGTAGATAGATATATTGCTCTAAAAATTCTGGATTTTCCTTTAAATCCGAGAGCAACAGTCGATAGCGCTCCAAAGCTGCTGTTGTCTGTTCCAAAGCCTGATAGGCACGCGCAATATTCCATTTAGTCAGTACATTGTCTATGTCTTGCTCCTCAAATTTCAAAACTTCATCAAAACGCTCTTGCTCTAAGTAAAGATTAGACAAACGCAATACAATTTCTTCCAAGTCTTCCGCATTATCTTTTGCTTTCAAAAGGTAATCTTCTGCCTTTTGCTCATCATGAAGTTCATAAGAAAGCTGCGAAGCTAGCAACAAAAGACGCGTATCAAATGGATTTTTCGACAAACCCTGCTGCGTAAGGCGTAATGCTTCTTCTGTCTGATGTTCTGCATGAAGCGACAAAGCATAACCATACTCATAACCTTCAAATTCCGGTGAAATCGTATCAATTTGCTTAAAGTATAGATTAGCTTTTTGATATTCTTTCTGGTCATATAAAATAGTCGCTAATTCAAAGGCTACAGCATCATCGTATTCAATCTCTAAAGCTTTTTCCAAAAATTCAATCGCCACTTCAAATTTCCCCAAACTTGCATAGGAAACGCCAATCCGCTGATAAGTAGAAACACCCGTCTGCTCATAAATCAGGCGATTGTCTAAGCTAGCATACTCTTTAATAGCTTGATTGAAATGTCCCAATTCAAAATCTATTTCAGCCAAGCCAAAAGTCACTAACGGCTCGTCAGACAATTGCTTTGCCTCGGCTAATTTTTCCCTTGCAACATCTGGCAAGCCTTCCATTTGATAGAGATCAGCTTTGACTAAGAGTGCTGTCACATACCAGTCATTATCAGAAGTAATTTCTTCCAGATAAGCAAACGATTCTTCCACTTGTCCATCTTCACTAGCAATCTGTGCCAAACTAATATAAGCTTCTGGATAATGAGGAGCTAATTTTTCATAAATTCGCTTCGCTTGAGGGAAAAAGCCGATACTTTCTAAGTAGTCGGCTAATTCAAGTAATTCTTCCTCTGTATCATTTGTTAGAGCTCTTTCAAAATATTTATTGGCATGCGCCAAATCCTGCTTTTGCAAAGAAGCGATCATTTTCTCACTGTTGTTCAATTTCTTCTCCTGTTTCATCTACCAATTCTTCTTCATACAAGCCGCTGACTTTCTTATACCATTTAAAAATAGCAGCAATCACAACTTTTGCAGACGCATAAACGGGAATTCCCAGTAAAACGCCCCAGATACCAAACATAGATCCCGCTGTCAAAAGGACAAAAAGAACATTGATTGGATGAATGTTCAATTGGCTACCGAGAATTAATGGCGACACAAACCGCCCTTCAATCGTTTGCTCTACAATAAAGACCACAATGACTTTCAAGAGCATAATTGGTCCAGCAATTAAACCCAGAACAAGAGCCGGCAGCATAGCTAGAAAACTTCCCAAATAAGGAATCAAATTTAAAATCCCTGCCGTCACCCCAAGTGTCACTGCATAGCGAAGCCCGATTACTTTAAAGAAAATGATGAACATTATCGCTACGATAATAGCTACAGTTACTTGCCCACGAACGTAATTGGCAAGCTGCGTATTGACATCTGTCAAAATTTGTCCGACTGGTTCACGAAACTTAGTTGGCATGAATTTTGTCAAATAAGATTTTAAGTTTTTTCCATCTCGCAAAAGATAAAAAAGGATAAAAGGCATGATGATAATGGCTACAATCACTTGCGAAGCCGTACTAATCAATGTGCTTACCCAATTCACTGCTTTCGATGAAAAATTACTTGCCCAAGTCGTCACTTGAACTGAAAAATTATTCACAATCTCTTCTAATTGAGGCTTGACATCATCAGAAATTCGATTTTCCAAAAAATCCTGAATTATTTTATTCGACTTTTGCAAATTAGCTGGTAAATTCTTGGCAAAGCTGACAATCTGATGCTGCAAACTTGGAATTGCCACAGCCAATCCCCAAATCAAGAGCAAAGCAATTAAGATAAAGACAATCGTAATCGCGACCAAACGATTGATCTTATGTTTCTCCATAAAATCTACAATTGGATTTAAGAGATAATACAAAAGCCCTGCTAAAATCACCGGCAGCATGATAACTCCGATAAATTCTAGAACAGGAATAAAAATAAAACTAATTTTGCTTAATACAAAAATATTCAACCCCAACAATAAGGTCACCAAAAAAACAGTGATTGCCTTATTGTCTAAAAACCACCGAAAAAACCATGATAGGCTGAAATCCTTCTTTTTGTGTTCCATACAGACATCCTTTTCTTTATTTATCTCATTGTAGCATTTTTCACTAAAAAATTCTTGAAGAAAGGGTAGTCCTTTATGAATTTCCTTCTTGCGCCCGAGTCAAACACAAAAAGCGGTCATCCATTCAATTCATGAACGGATTCCCACTTTTAGCTTTCTTTATCTGAGAAAAAAATTGTAAATCGCATTCGTTTGTCATCAACAGCTTCAAAGCGATAGCGCAAATGATGATTTTCCAAAATCTGTTGCACGATAAAGAGTCCCAGACCTGTTCCACCATCTTTGCGGTTACGACTGTAATCCGGACGATAAAATGGCTGAAATATTTGCTGGATTTGCTGTTCATCCAACACATGTTCTGCATCATTTTCAATGATTAACTGACTGTCTTTAATCATTAAAAGAATCTCTCCGCCGGCTAAGGTATAATGGAAAGCATTATCTAGTAAATTTTTAATAGCTTTCAGCAAATAAGTCTTGTTGCCATGCACTTGAAGCTCTTCTAACTGTACAGTAAATTGATAGCCTTTCACATCAGCTAACATCTTATAGCTGCTCAAGTTTTCCTCCAAGAGCTGATTAAGTGAAAAGTCCTCTTCTTCAGCTTCTATTCGCATTTCAATCTTAGAAATTGCCAAGATAGACTGTACAAGTTTTGATTGCTCTTCCAAAATTTCACGACATTTATGCAGGTATTTATCTTTATCTTTGAAGTCACCAACACCGTAAATCATACCATCCACAATTCCCATCATGCTGGTAATCGGCGTTTTCAGCTCATGAGAAGTCATCCGTAGAAATTCTGCTTTCTCACGTTCACTTTCAGCAACTTTCTCATTTTCCAATCGCAGCGCTTCAATACTTGTCAAAAGATTGTTATACAGACTGTTAATATCTTGAGCGAGAGTGGAAATTTCATCTCGCCCTTTGACAGGACAAGCCACATCTGGAGAAAGAGTTGCCATTTTTCGCGTGCTCTCTGAAATATCTGTAATGCGTTTGGTTGCAAATCGACTATAAAGAAAAGCCACTATACCACCTAACGTTAACGAAAAGAATAAGATATAAGGATAAAGACTTAACAACACGTAAGTAGCATCCGATATTGGTTGGAGCGAATATTCCCCACGTAAGGTCAATGTGGTCCCTTCTGCCGTTCTTATCTTCTTGCTCATACTTTTAGTTTGATTATTCAAACTCATGTCAGAAGGTAAAATTGTTAATTGGAATTCTCCCTTTTCATTAGCTAAATCAATATGTGGATAAATAAGTTTTCCTTTCGCATCTAATATACTAAACCAGACGCGTGTATTCTTTCGATTGTAGTCACTTAAAAGCTTTCCTATATCATCTGACGGTTTTCCTTGAACTTGCTGAGCAATCTGAAAGAACTCACTTTTAGCTTCTCGATGCTTGACTTGCTCATAATAAACAGGCATCACAAAATAGAGTGTTGTTAAAACCGTTGTCACGACAATAAAAATTATTGTTCCTGTCAAAAGAAAATGCTTTTTAGCAATTCTCACTCTTCTTCTCCTCCAAGTTGATAGCCCATACCAGTAATGGTTTTAAGAGGAATTCCTGGAATTTTTTTGCGAATATTCTTCACATGATTGTCCAATACACGACTATCCAGTTCGCTATAACCCCAAATTGTATTCATCAATTGATCCCGAGTCACCAAATGATTTTTTCTTTTAGCTAAAGCTTGGATAATTTCATATTCTTTTTTAGTAGGAGACATTTTCTCTTCTTGCCAATAAACTGTACAATCGTCAATTGAAACACGTAAGTCTCCAACGACAATCTCTGATTCTGTCACAGTACTCCGGAAAATATTTTCAATGCGTTTCATCAAAATAAGTGGCGAAAATGGTTTGGTAACATAATCACTGATAAGGTGATTAAAGCTGACCAGCTGAGTATATTCATCATCTAGTGCAGTTAACATCATAACTGGTACCTGCGACGTCTTCCGGATTTCCTTCAACACATCCAAACCGCTCATAGAGGGCAACATAACGTCCAAAATGATGAGGTCAAACGATTTTTCCTCAAATTCACGTAGGGCTTCTGCCCCGTCAAAAACTGGTGTCACCTCATAATGATTTTCTTTCAAAAATTCACAAATCACTTGATTAATCGTAGTGTCATCTTCTACTACTAAAATCTTATGCATTTCTTACTCCTTAAAATATAGATATAAAATTAAATGACTGCTAATCAATGTAAAGATTACTTTTATTATACAACAAAATAGTGAACTTACAAAGATTGAACCGTGATGTAGGATAAAAACTTTCTTCCAAAAAACTAAACATTTTTCAGAAGTCAAACAGACAACCATAATTGTTAGCACAAACACCCACAAATCTATTTTTATTGTATCAAAGTTATCTGTTCCCATCCTATCTCGAATCTATTTTTTATCTATTTTTTCATTATAAAACTGACAGCAGCTTTCATTTGTGAAAACCATTTCATTTCTTTTTGTGTTATAATAAAAGTATCAAATATTTCGAGGTGAATGATGACACAAACAGTTTATTTTGGAACTTATACACGTCGTAGCTCAGAAGGAATTTACAAAGCTGATTTTGATACTAGCACAGGAGAACTGGCAAATTTAACACTTATTGTAAAAGAGCCAAATCCTACGTATTTAGCTTTTGACAAGCAGCATCACCTGTACTCTGTCGGAGCTGAATATGGGGAAGGAGGTATTGCAGCTTACAATAAAACATTCCAATTACTCAACCATGTTGTAGCTGAGGGAGCTCCTCTCTGCTATGTGAGTGTCGATGAAACAAGAAGTCTTGTCTACGGAGCAAACTATCATAAGGGGCAAGTCTTAGTTTATAGACGACAAGAAAATGGCAGCCTTAAATTAGTTGATTCTGATGTTCATATCGGCTACGGTCCTCATGAAAACCAAGCTGCTGCTCATGTGCATTTTGCAGATTTAACACCCGATAAGTATCTGGTTACGTGTGATTTAGGGACTGACGAAGTCATTACATATGACATTAGTGATTATGGTCGGTTAATCCGATTAGATACCTATCACGCGACATCTGGTGCTGGTCCACGTCATATCGTATTTCATCCTCATTACAAAATCGCTTATCTTATTTGTGAATTAAACTCTACCATTGAAGTTTTAATTTATGATGGTGATGGTCAATTTGAACGCCTACAAACTATTTCAACCTTACCAGAAGACTTTTCAGAATTTAATGGAACAGCTGCTATTCGTTTATCTACAGATGGTCGGTTCCTTTACGGTTCTAATCGTGGGCATAATTCAATTGCTGTTTACAAAGTGGTAGGAGACGGAACTCTTGAACTTGTAGAAATTGTTCCAACTAACGGAAAAAATCCACGAGATTTTAATATTACACCAGATCAACAGTATATTATTGCAGTTCATCAGGACTCAGACAATGCCACTGTCCTCAAACGCGACCCAGAAACAGGAAAACTAACAGAAATCTCACATGATTTCTTTGTCCCGGAAGGCGTTTGTGTTGCTTTTACTCATTAAAAAATAAGGGGATTACATACCTATTTACACAATTGCACAGTATAGTTGTCAAATTTACAAAAATCATGTTTTAAAAAACTACATATTGTGATTGGTGTAGACTGTTATATAATTCCTAAAATAAAAAACGCATTCCTGCTGAAATCTGAGATTTTCATTCAATATAAGTAGAAGAAAATTTGAAAGGCATTGGTTATAAGTTTATAAGATCAAGTTATTGAACATTTCTCAAAAACAATTAAAATTACAATAAATAAGATTGTCTGCATGAACAAGTGATTTATCTGATTCAAAATTATATGAAAAATCACTTGAGAAAATATCTTAAACGAATAAAAAATTAAACTTGTTTGAAGAAGACCAAAATAAACTGATAAGCAACTTTTTAGGAATTAAAATTTAACCTACTTTGACAGATTCTTTGCCCTAGAAAGGGAATACACTGCAAAATACAAACTATATTATTTATAGAAAAAACACCTCTAAAGCTAGACTAGACATCAAAATCTAACTTTAGAGGTGTCGTTTCCTTTCGTCTATCTAACGAATGCTCTGCCCATAATTTTTGCTACCACCCATAATTGGGCTCCATGCAAGTAACCATGGCATTTAGCAGTTCTTCAGGACTAACTATCTTCAAGCCTCCATAAACAGGATCCTGAACCATATAAGACGGATCCAAATAATATACATAGGCAACATCTGCCCCATCTGCTGTTAGCACATAGCCTACTCCGATAACATTGTGCTCACCGCTTCTGCCGGGATACATTTTTGAATTATCAAAAGTATAATACATTGGATAACCGTCATTGATATTTTGAATCAGACGCTGCTTGAATAACCTCATATCTTCTGAATCAGAACTTGGATTTGTCACTGTGGCCAATCTATATCCCGCCTGATTGCCATAAGGAGCATCATAGCCAAACATATATCTATTCAAAACTCTTATCGCATTGCTGTTATGTGTCCCGAAAGATTCATCTGTTCCCATTTCATTAGCTAATTGAGCCTGATCAACATTTATCCCTCTACTAGCTAACATCATGGAAACTGTTGCCGGAGCGCAGTAATTCCAATAACGCTGGATAATGAGAGGTACATTTAACCGCACTCTCTGCCCTCCCACAGCCTGAACCTGACTGCCTTGCATACCTTTTTCAATCAACAGCCCCGCTGCAACACTAGGGTCCATCGGAGGATTTTCCTCCACCCTCTCACTTGGTTTGACTTCTCCTGACTCCCCGCCTTGTGTTGGACTTGTTTGCGGGTCACTGCTAGACTGTGAGGACGCTACCGAACTCTGTTCTTTATCAGAACTTTCTGATTTTTTACTAGAATCTACAGTTGACCCCTTTGTAGCATCTGTCTTATTTTTAGACTTAGATTGCTCAGAAACTTTCGAGGAAGACGTGCTATTGTTTTTGGAGGAAGGTGAAGAATTTTGACTACTAGCACAAGCAGCTAGTGCTATGATTGACAGCAAACACACTAGCATTCCAATATTCTTTTTCATGCTTGTCACCCCTTTCTTTTATTCATCAAAGGCGAGGTATCTCATTACAGAATTGTCATTGGTGAAAATTTGTCCCTTCTCAATTTCTTTTTCATCCTTTAAAAAATCAACCCAGAAAATACCTGTTTTTGATAATAGAATAATCCCATCATCATAGTTGTAATTAATCATTTTTTTAAGATCAAATAAATAATATTGTGGTCTAACCCTATCTTTATCAATTCTATCGCCTAAAAATGTAATATAATTTCCTTTATAATCAAGAGTTTCAATCCAATTGGAAGAAAAGAATTGTTTTTCTGTTTCTATATTTCCTAAAGATAAATAGTTTATTCCAAGTTTATATTCGGATATAATAACATTTTTATCATTAGAAAAAAGCCCATTATAAAAGTTATCTTTCCTAGATAATTCCTTGACTTCTTTTTTTAATTCGTCATGTTCATTATATTTAATTATCTTGGTAATTTGATGACTGTTATCTATTAAAATATAATATACATTCCCATTAAAATAAATTGGGTGACTACTATTTTCTTTTTCAATTACTTTCATGTTTCCAGACAATAAATAAAAGGAATACGTTCTATAAATATCAGACTTATAAAACATATTCATATATAATTTATTACCCTGTCTCGCTATTTGCGTATAATGAATAGGATTTACATTTAAAACTGAATGAATGATTTTATAGTCACCCTCACGTAAATTAAAGATAAAATATATTGATTTACGATTTACTTGATCAAATTCCTCAAAAATAATGTAATCTTTATCGGCATAA
Source organism: Streptococcus sp. HMSC071H03 (assembly GCF_001813035.1). Classification (NCBI taxonomy): domain Bacteria; kingdom Bacillati; phylum Bacillota; class Bacilli; order Lactobacillales; family Streptococcaceae; genus Streptococcus; species Streptococcus sp. HMSC071H03. Next base: position 156,762 of record NZ_KV811142.1, read on the forward strand.
TTAACAATAATAGTTACTATTTCCGATGTTTTATCCACATATTTTATTTTTTTAAAACTTCTATCTTTAATGTTTAGAACTGCCAAATAATTTTCACTTTGATTATTCATATCATACGCTTCACCTATGACTAGTGAATCATCTGTAAGATAGGTAGGAGTGAAATATACCCCTTCAGGATAAGAAATTTTTATAGAAGGTTTCAATAATTCTTCAGATGCAACAGTTTTAAATGCTGTTGCATCTGAAATCTGGTTAGTTTTTGTCTCAGTTGAATTACTTGATAAACTCGCATTATCCCTATTTGAACAACCTGTTAAAAGAAGAAGAACAATGTAAATCAAAAAGAGGGGATAAATTCTAACTAAACTATTACCATGCATAACCACGGCCACCAGTTGCATAGCTCATATTTCGAATCGTAACTCGTTGGTTCATAACAAAACCACCATATCTTCCATATCCTGGGTCAACATATGTAACCGAGTTCCCGTTATCAAAATAGTCTCCTATAACACCAAAATGATACAAAGCTGTTCCGATATTATGACCTTGAAGATACACATCCCCAGGGCTTTCCATTGTATTTACCATAACTGGATTTCCCCAACTCAGTGCCTCTGTAATATGATTTTTCATTTTATTAATTTGTGTATAGGTGTGCCACTCCCAATTAAATCTATATCTTGAACCAGCTACAACAGCATTCAATGCATTGGCTACTCCATTACCAGCATTAGTACCATTGGTTGTAGTCCCCAATAGTGCAGCCATTTGATGTTGGCTTTTATTATATCCTAATGACCTAACAATCATAGAAGCCGATGCTGGTCCACAGTAATAATCATTAATCTGTGTTTGGAATGGTATATTTAAAATAACTTGTTGTGGCTTTGCTTTCAACGTATTTGTTCCTGAGCCTATCTCAAGAGGAGGGTATTCTGAAGGTGTTAACAAATCAACACCTCCATTAACCACTTTTTACTCCTTTATTTTTATTAAACAAATGCATCCGCTTACACTTTAATTTTAATGTTTTTCTTTTAATTTGTCAACTAATTATGTATAAATATCCAATGTCAAATTCAATGGTAATTTCTTAAAGTCACCTCCAGTTTTCATCACAAATAAGAGTTAGATTGAAATGACAAAATAGTGCAAAACATTAGTAGGACTTATTAAACTAAAATACAAACATTTAACCCTCTCAGACCGTAATGACATTCAAATGAGCATTGAACAGAAAAAGCTTTCTATAAAATCAGTTCACAAATTGCTACCATTATTCTGGGCTACTTAAAAAAACATTGCCTACTTTTTGACTGATCCGAAAGTAAAGAATTAAAAAACACCTATACATTTATCCATTGAGGATCCACGTAATTTTCTTATAAAAAGGAATAGAACAATCGTATTTTCATATAATACAAATAAAGAGAAGGAAATAAACCTTCTCTTTATTTGTATAACTTTTCAATTTAAAATCGGATATTTTCTCGTGTTTTTTCATACGATGTAACAAAACGATTGGTTACACCGGGCTCTACTACATCCAATGCTTGTGAGATTTCTTCAAATGAAGCTTGATAATCAAAATCATTCTCAAAAATTTCTAATGCACGGTCGAAAGCAGTTTGTACACCTTCATCAAATGAACGATAGCGATTCGAATACTGTAATAATTGTTCTGTCAACGTTGCATTTTCAACAATTCGATAGGTTTCATTTTCAAGCTCATTCATATCATTTGTCAAAATTTCCAGCATACGATTCACCGATTCAATATTGACACGATACTGCTCCAATTCTGCCACTAAGCTTTCCGTGTTATCACTTGCAGTAAAGAAAATGGTCAGGAAGTTCCGTGGAATACCTGGCAGATTGCGTTTTTCCATATAACGTTTAATTGTATGCAGTTTGTTGATATAAATATTGACTTTTTGTCGAGCATTGGCATCATCTTTTTCAATTTTAGCCAATTTTTCACTCAGTACTAACTGCTCATCTTCAATTTCTTTCACGCGTTTTTGAATTGTTTCAAGATTTTCTTGAAGAACAGAATAAGCTTGTTTTCTTTCTGAAGAATCTTCAATAGCTTCTAAAACAACATCATCTAAACTCGAAAGTTCACTTTGAAGGCGACGAACATGATTCGTATCGCTTTCTGTCAAGAGATACAATTTTGAAAGGCGGGCAATCTCTGTCAAAAGATTTTGATTGTTTTCTTTTGTATGACCTAAATAACCTGGTAAACTATTGACTAATTTGACAACTACTTTATGTGACTTGATTTCACGGTTAAACATGTCATATAAAGCATCCATTTCTTCTTGGATTTGCGTATTTTCATATTGTGCATTGTCTAATTCCAAACTAGCAATGTTTTCACTGTTACGTTTCAAACTAGTATGCAGCTGTTGGAAGCGTGATTCAATATCAGTTTCAATAAAGTGATAACCGGATTCCAGTAATTTGCGATGACCAGACTCCAAATCTTCCAACTGTTCTGGTAACTTTTGATCTAATTCTGATACAAGCTCTGGGATTTTTTCCACAATATGCGTTAAAGCAAGGATATGATCTTCTGTTTTATCTAAAATTTCTGCTGCTTCAACAGGGTCTCCCGATGAATTCAAGGTTACAAATTGAGAGAATTCAGATTGAATTTTCTCTAATTGTTTTTCAATCTCAGGAAGTGCTGAGCCATAACTTTCTGTATCATTTGCCACAGACACTTGCAACTTTTCAAATAAATCCAAAGCATGCAAGACACGACCACTATTTTTAGATTCTTGCTTTTCTAATTCAGCAAGTGCATTGCGAATAGCAGTAATATCTTCTTCAATCAAGTCAATTTGACTCTCGATTTTATCAATACCATGCTTTGCTTTTAGAAACCGAAACGAATTATTGTAACCTTCTGTTTCAAAGAGGTTGTTTTCGATGTCTGCAAAAGAATTTAAAGAAAGGTCAACCCATTTTTGATTCCATTCACGAAAAGCCACTTGACTTTGTCCAATCAAATGCATGTTTTTAACCGCTTCTACTTCATCATTTACAGGAAGATTATAAAGTTCTTCTTTGCGATCTTCTAACTTAGCAAGCAAGGCATCATTTCTTTTTCTTAATAAGACAGCAGTTATGTAAGCAACAATCAAGAGAACTGCTATCACTATGATTAGTATGATTAGTCCGTTAGACATGTAAAACTCCTTCAAAATATTACTTGAAAATAATCATGATTATTATATCATAATTTTCTTGGTAAATGTGAATTTTTTCAGATTTTTTTAAACGTCCAATGTACTGTATACGGCGTTCTCTTCGATAAATTCACGACGAGGTTCTACACGGTCACCCATTAGCATATCAAAAATCTTGTCCGCTTCTGCTGCATCATCGACTGAGACACGCGCCATTAAGCGATGTTCTGGGTTCATCGTTGTTTCCCAAAGTTGGTGGTCGTCCATTTCTCCCAAGCCTTTGTAACGTTGAATACTTGGTTTAGAACGCCCTTCAGAATAACGCTCCAATGCCAACTGTAGCTCTTCTTCTTGATTGGCTCCGGGCTGGATGTATTCTTTCACTTCACTGCCGACTTTCACACCATAAATAGGCGGTTGAGCAATATAGACATACCCCGCTTCTAAAACAGGCTTCATATAACGATAAATCAATGTCAAAAGAAGGGTTCGGATATGCGCACCATCAACATCAGCATCGGTCATAATGACTAATTTTTGATAGCGAGCCTTGCTCACATCAAAATCCGCTCCAAAGCCTGTTCCCATTGCGGTAAAGAGACTACGAATTTCTTCATTGGCTAAAATTTTATCCATGCTGGCTTTTTCAACATTTAAAATCTTACCACGAATTGGCAAAATAGCCTGAAACTCCCGATTTCGACCAGACTTGGCTGAACCACCTGCCGAATCTCCTTCCACGATAAACAATTCTGTTTCATGCGGATCATTAGAAGAGCAATCTGCCAATTTACCAGGTAAGTTGGAGATTTCTAGTCCTGATTTCTTGCGGGTCACTTCACGTGCGCGCTTAGCTGCAATCCTAGCTTTAGATGCCAAAATTCCCTTTTCAACAATTTTTTTAGCAACCGCAGGATTTTCCAAAAGGAAATCTGAAAAAGCTTCGCTAAAGAGACGATTGGTTATTTTAACAACTTCGCTATTTCCAAGCTTCGTCTTTGTTTGTCCTTCAAACTGAGGATTAGGATGTTTGACAGAGATGACAGCTGTCAAACCTTCACGAACATCTTCACCAGTTAGATTATCTTCATTTTCTTTTAAAAGTTTGTTCTTCTTCGCATAGTCATTGATGACACGCGTGAGTGCCGTACGGAATCCTTGTTCGTGAGTCCCACCTTCATGAGTGTGGATATTATTTGCAAAACTCATGACAGTTTCGTGATAGCCTGTTGTATACTGCATAGCTACTTCAACAGTAATATCATCCATTTCTCCGTCTGTATAAATCGGATTTTCAAAGATAACATCTTTATTTTCATTGATATACTGGACGTAGCTAGCAATCCCACCCTCATAATGGTAATCTTTTGTTTGCTCCAAACCTTCCCGTTTATCGGTAATAGAAATTCGCAGGCCACGATTCAAAAATGCTAGTTCTTGCACCCGTTTATTTAATTTTTCAAAATCAAATTCAACCGTTTCTGTGAAGATTTCTGGGTCTGGTGTAAAATGAACAGTTGTTCCTGTGCGATCGGTCTCGCCAATAATCTCCAGATCCGCTACGACGTGCCCGCGACGGTATTCTTGAAAATGAATCTGACCGTTCTTGTAAACCCGAACATCAAGTTGAGTAGAAAGAGCATTAACCACGGAAGATCCGACACCATGCAATCCTCCAGATACCTTGTACCCGCCACCACCGAATTTTCCTCCAGCATGAAGAATGGTAAAGACAGTTTCTACCGCAGGACGACCTGTTTTTTCTTGAATATCTACAGGGATTCCACGACCGTCATCAACAACGGTAATCGAATTGTCTTTCTCAATAAATACTTGAATATGTGTTGCAAAACCAGCTAATGCCTCATCAATTGAGTTATCTACAATTTCCCAAACAAGATGATGCAGTCCTTCTTTTGAAGTTGAGCCAATATACATCCCTGGACGCATTCGGACAGCTTCCAAACCTTCTAAAACCTGAATTTGACTGGCATCATAATCCTGTGCTTGCAGTTCTTTATTTTCTTCTGACATACGATTCCTTTTCTATATTTTTATAAATTTCTTGAGATTTTCCATATCATCAAAGAGATAAGTTGCAAAGCCAGCTGATTGACCCGCTTCTGTGTCAATTGAGCGATCTCCGATGACTAACCCATTCTCAATCTGATACTTATCTTTTAAATACAGCATTGACTCAGGATTTGGCTTTCTCTTAAAACCACGATTAGAAGTCACCACTTCTGTAAAGTAGCCTGAAATCCCTGTTTTATCAAGAATCTCTAAAACCTGATCATTCCGATGAGAAATCAGAAAATTACGCCCTCCTTGTACAACGATATTTCTGAGCAAGTCTGCAGCACCTTCAAACAATACTGGATGAGCTAACTCTCTCGCTTCATTTTCTTTATAAGTTTGTAAAAAATGAGGGGTATTGGGCGCAAATTGAGCAATTGCATAAGGAGTTGAAATCTTTAGCGCCTTGTAAACATCATCATGGGCAGCTTGAATCCCAAAACCAGCTAACGTTTCTACAAATGCAGCCGTTGACGTCTCGTAATTATTGAGGAGAGTCCCCCCTAAATCCCAAATATAATCTTGATAATCCATACCTTTTATTATAACATATTTTTGTAAAAAATGGCTGTTAAAACAGATAGGAAAGCCTATTTTAGACATGAATTTTCATAAAAAAACTTACTTGGATCATTCCAAATAAGTTTTAGTATCATAGATAATCAATCACCATAAACATCATTGTAAAGCATCGCCGTTGCAAGCTGCTCACTGTCTCCGCCTAACTGATGAACCAACTCATAAGCAAAAGCTAGAGCAGTTGCAGGTCCTCGGCTAGTAATCACTTTCCCGTCAACAACGACGGTTTGCTTGATATAAATGCCAGAATCAATATCTGACTCGATACCATCGTAACAGGTAAACTGTTTGTCCTTTAAAATACCTGCACGATTGAGTGCAATCGGTGCTGCGCAAATGGCAGCTATCCACTTGCCTTCTTCCTGCATCTTTTGTAGAGCTGATATCAAACGATCATCATCTCGCAAATTGGTCGCACCAGGCATTCCTCCCGGCAGTACCACTAAGTCATAATCCTCTAACTTTCCAGCCCAAACCTTATCTGCTTGAACTGAAATACCATGAGAACCTGTTACCGCTTTTTCAAATCCAATCATGTCACATAGGATTCCTGCACGGCGAAGAACATCTACAACCGTCAATGCTTCAATTTCTTCAAAGCCATTGGCTAACATAACAGCTACTTTTGTCATTTTTCTTCTCCTTTATTTTAATCGTTTTAAAACCACTTTTTTACGTCTTTGAGGATAGCGTATCTTTTTTTCATCTGTGAGATTATTTTGATAGCTCATCGAAAGCAAGAGCCCGACCCCGATTAAATTACTAATAATGGAAGATCCGCCTTGGGAGATGAATGGAAGTGGAATCCCTGTCAAAGGCAAAATCCCTGTTACTGCTCCGATATTTTCAAAAATATGGAAGAGTAGCATCATGATGAAACCAGTAGAAATATAGGTATAAAATTGATTATTTGATTTCAGCGTAATTTTTAGCATACGATAGATCAAGAGCAAATACAAGGCAATCACAACTGTTGCGCCGACAAAGCCAAAATCTTCTGCAATAACCGTAAAAATCATATCGCTTTCACGCACAGGAACCAATAGATTGGATACATTAAACCCTTGTCCCCAGAGACCACCACTACCAATTGCTATTTGACCTTGTGCTTGTTGATAAGTAGTGGTTTGAGCGTAGTCAAACGGATTCAGCCAAGCCAAAATACGGTTGATCTGATAGGTTGGCATCCCAATTTGGTGCAAAAAAGCTCGCCCGTCTTTTGAAATGAAGATAAGTAAAAAGCCACCGCCTACAACCAGAATGGTCAAAACAACTGGTACAATAATTTTCCAAGACACACCTGATAAGAGGACAATTCCTGAAAAGATTGCGATAAAGACTAATGCAGTCCCTAGGTCGCTCTGCAATGCCAATAAAATCAGAACGGGTAAGGTATAAAGGGCTAACTCAAAAATCAGGAAGAAGTCCAATTTAACCGTTCGCTCTCTATCTTTATAACGCTGTAAAAAATTAACAACAACTCGTGACAACATCAGAATATAAGAAATTTTCATAAATTCAGATGGTTGAAACAAGGTCACATGTCCTATAGTCACCCAGTTTTTTGCTCCTGTTGAAGCGACTAATTCTGAACTATAAAAATAAGTGGTAGCACCATCAATGCCAATCCGAACACATATAAGTATGGCGTGATTTGCCAAAGAAATTTTGTATTGAATAGCATGATAACCAGACTGATAACTGTCCCTAGAGCAATCCAGGCAATCTGCTGCCCTACAATTGGCCAAACGTTTTTTGGATAATCATGACTAACAGCAATATAAATGGCCATAACGCCAATGAAAAGCAAACAAAATACTGGTAATATTAAACTATAATCCACTCGCGAATCAATCGAGCGTTTTTGATAAGGCATATCTCCTCCAACATACGTAATAAATGTCAGTCACTTTTAAAGCACTTTTATGAGAAAAAGTATTGAATGATTAAGCTAGATACAGCAACCGCGAACCAAGCAAAGGCTCCTGTCAATAGTGGCGCTGCACCTGCTTTTCTAAATTGCCCAAAGGATACTCTCGCACCAATTCCAGCAAGAGCCATTGCCATGAGCCATTGTGACAAGAACTTCGTTGCAGGAACGAGCGAACTTGGAAAAATCCCAACACTAGTAACAATAGACGCCATGACAAACCACAAAATAAACCAAGGAAAAATTTTCTTTAAATTAACTTTTTGATGACTGCTTTTTGAGCGTACATATCGGACTCCTGCAAAGATAAGACAGGCTGGTACAATCATTAAAGCACGGCTAAGCTTCACAATCGTTGCTAAATCTCCTGCTGACTGACTGTAAGTATAACCCGCTGCTACAACAGATGATGTATCATTGATAGCTGTTCCTGCCCAAGTTCCAAATGTCGCATCATTCATATGCATCAAATGTCCCAAAAATGGGAAAATAAAGACCGCTAAAATGTTAAAGAAGAAAATTGTGGAAATAGATAAAGCAATCTCTTCATCTTTTGCTTCTAAAATCGGTGAAGCTGCTGCAATGGCAGAACCACCACAAATAGCCGTTCCAAATCCAATTAAAGTGGTTAGAACTTTACCCATTCCCAGCAGACGTCCTACCACATAAGCTGAAATAAAAGCAATCAGTATAGTTAAAATGCTAATTTTTAAAGAGGAGATGCCTGTAGCAGAGACACGGCCAATGGACATGCTGAACCCCAGCAAAATAATGGAATATTGCAGTAATTTCTTACCTGAATAAGCTAGACCAGCATGATAAGTCTTCTTTATATGAAAAAGATTATTAGCTAGAATTCCCAAAAGAATGGCAAAAACACTAGAGCCAATCAAGGGGAATAAATTTCCCAAAACCGTTGCTACTGCTGCTAGTACAAATGCAAATCTAAGTCCTGGAAGATATTTTTGATACATATTGAACCTTCTTTCTTTGTGTTTCTATTATAACAAAATTTAAAACTAGCAGCAGAGGAAATTACCATTTTTAGCAAAAAACTCAGTTTGCATTTTAACTGAGTCTTCTACTCTGCTGACGTTAAAGAGATTTCTTCCTCAAAAATTGCTCAATTTCTGTTGGAATTTTTTTCATACTGGTGACAGATATTGGAGCAATTTTTTCCAAGGCTGTCTGAATTTGCTGTCCATAACGTTTGGTTAACATGCGATTGTCTAAAATAACGACTGCCGACTGCTGCTCTTGGTGTCGAATTGTACGTCCTAAAGCTTGTTTCATGCGTAAAATCGCAACAGGCAAGCTATAATCATAAAAAGGATTCTTGCCTTCTTGCCGCAATTTGCGGTTGAGTTTTTGCGTAAAGAAATCGCTCGGATTATCAAATGGAATTCGTGTAATGACTTCAATCATTTGCTTCTGACTAGAGAAATCTGTTCCCTCCCAAAAACTGCCCGCCCCTAGTAAAATACTCGTTTCCCCTCTGTCAAAACGTCGTTTAATATTAGCCGCTTCACCATTCTTATACTGGGCTAAGTGTGGCAAGCGCAAACGTTCCGAAACAGCTAACAACAACGCTTTCGATGTGAATAAAACGAGAATTGGAACTTCCTGAGTAGCTAATTTATGAACCCATTTGACAATCAATTCTGCATAAGTGTCCACATCCAAGTCTACAACATTTGGAAAATTCTTATCCAACCATATTTTCTGCTGATGTTTCTGCTTTTGTGGTAACTGATAAAATGGCGCATTTTCAAAACCAAGTAAATGCGCTAAATGCACTTTTTTACTGATTTCAAGCGTGGCTGAAACGAATAAGACTTGAACTTCTTCAGGCAGCAAAGCTCGAAAATCTAGCACTTCTAGGCAAGCGGCTTCCAACATCGTCACTCGATAATCATCGAACTGCTCTTCTTTTAACCAGAACTGGTCATATTTTGTGGCAAAAATAGTGCGTAAATCAGCAAGAGTGCTTTGATCTAACTCTGATAAATCTTGTCGAAGTTTGGAACAAGTTTCTTTCGTTAGCTCATTCTTCTTGTAACATTGGAATTGTTCCATCGCATGAGTCAATTCAAATTGAATATCCTCTATTAACCGACGTTGCAAAATGGTACCTGTTGTTTCAAGTTCCGATTGAATTTGTTGCAAGCATTTTGTCATATTGAGGGATTTTCGAGAGAGATTTTCCAAAGCCAAAAACAACTTCTGAGCTTCATCCACAATCAAAAGCCGATTCTCCAGAATGGATTTATCATCTTCTAACCGCGTCAAAAAATAAGCATGATTGGTCACTAATACACGACTGCGTTTGGACTTTTCTTGACCTTTTTGCCAAAAATCTGCACCATAAAAGAGGGATTTTTTGCTCAATTTTCCATCATGAAGCACCTGTTGAAAATAGGTCTGATAGCGATGTCGTTGACCAATTTCATCCAAATCACCAGATTCTGTTTCTGTGAGCCAAACTAAAAGCAACATCTTGCAACGATTGACCAAACGATTGTCATCTACCCGCTGCAAACTGTCATAAAAGAAGTCAAGCTTCAAATAATTGGCAGGGCTTTTCAAGCTATGAACAGAAAGATGAAAGATTTCTTCTAACTTTTGTCCTTCATTTGCCACAATCTGGTCCTGCAACACTTTCGTAGGAACTGTTACCAGAATTTGCTTGCTCGTTTGAGCCAAAGCAGGAAGCAAGTAACCATAGGTCTTGCCTAAACCTGTCTGAGCTTGTAAAAAACTTGGTTGCTGACTTTTCAAAGCCTGTTCCACATCATGTGCAAACTCATCTTGTTCTTTTCGCTCCTCTAAATCCAGCAAATTGATGTTGTGAGTGAAATTTTTGGACAATTTCCTCGCTTTTTGGATTTTTTGACTTTTTCGAAGAAAAATTCCCTGCCACTTCATCAAATCACGGCAAGTTATGTCCGACATTTGGTTAAAAGCATCTTCTATCGCTAAGCGTGATTCGTAAATCAAACTATCCGAAAATTTCAACAAATACTCTACCAATTCTTTTGGAAGTTTTTGAATTTTTTCTTGTATTTTTAAAAATAATGTAGCCGTTGCTGAGGCATCTGCAAGCGCTGTATGCGCATGTTTCAAAGGAATGTCTAACTGTTCACATAATATTCCTAGATTGTATTTTTCAAACGTTGGGAAAAGACTTGCGCAAGCTCTACTGTATCTACCCTCGGAGTCACTAATTCAAATCCTTCCCAAAAGAGGGCTTCTGCTAATAAATTAGCATCAAATTTCACATTATGAGCCACAAAAATGGCATCCTCAATCAACTCATAAATCTCACGAGCTACTTGAGAAAAGTCTGGCGCCCTTCTCAATCGCTTGTCTGTCAATCCTGTTAATTGGCAAATATGAGAATCCAGCTTCTCATGAGGATTCACATCGGTTTCATAAGTTTTAACAATCTGACCATTTTCAATCAGCACAATCCCGACTTGAATAATCTTGGCGTTGCTGCTGGCACTCGTTGCCTCTAAATCCACCACAGCATATTTTCTTTTTTCTTGTGTCATATTAGAAAAATTATACCATAAATCCAACTATTTCGTATCACGTTTTATTCCTTATTTTCCCTTGATAAATAACTTAATATTTCTTTTATGTCATTTTTCATATTTTTTGCTAAACTATGAAGTGAAAGGAGTTCTCATGATAACAATTCATAAAACTTTAAACGCTCAAGCATACGAAAATACTTATTATTTAGAAAATGAGCATCATCTTATCGTAGTTGATCCAGGTAGTGACTGGGATAAAATTGTAGCAAAAATCCAAGAAATCAATAAGCCAATTACAGCTATTTTGCTGACCCATACTCATTACGATCATATTATGAGTGTTGATTTAGTTCGTCAACATTTTGGACATCCACCTGTCTATGTCTCTGAAAGTGAAGCAACTTGGCTTTACACTCCGGAGTATAATCTATCTGGACTAGCTCGCCACCAAGATATTGATAACATCATTCTCCAGCCTGCCGATGTCTTTTTTGACTATCATAGTCCTTACAGTCTAGATGATTTTTATTTTTACGTCGTACCAACACCAGGACATTCAATCGGTGGTGTTTCAATCATCTTTCCTAACGAGCACTTTATTTTAACTGGCGATGCTTTATTCTGCGAATCAATTGGTCGAACGGACCTCTATACTGGAAATATAGAACAACTCATTTCTAGCATCAAAAACGAGTTGCTGACCTTGCCTGATTATGATGTTTACCCTGGTCATGGTCCTCAAACCACCATTGTTCATGAAAAAATGTTTAATCCATTTTTGCATTAAAAAAGCCCTAAATGAACTGCATCTCAAAAGTTAGATTTTTCTGTCTAACTTTCGGATCAGGGTTCAATAGGGTTTTTATTATCACTTCTTTTTTAAATTTTCAAGAATCGTCTCATTGAGAGAACCGAACCAAATGCTCCGATGATAATTCCTACTACAAAAAGGAAGGAAATCATCAATGGAATAAAGGTTTTGGGTACAATCATTGAAAGATTTTGACTAGCAAGAGATGGATTAAATGACTTATAGGCCATTTCGTAAATAAAATAGACCAAGCCAGCTGGAACAACTGCTCCAAGCAAGCCAATCCAAGCTCCTTCTAACAAGAACGGACCTCGAATGTAACTGTTTTTTGCTCCCACCAGACGCATAATTTGAATTTCACGACTGCGCGAAATAATCGTAATCCGAATAGTATTTGAAATCAAGAAAACAGCAATAAAGACTAAGAGGAGCGCTCCTACAATTCCCCACGTACGGATAAAATTAGCTAACGCAAAAATACGTTTTGTATTGGCTCCACCGTACTCTACTTCAGAGACCCCTTCCACTTTCTTCGTATTGTTTGCTACAGAGGTAACGTATTTGGGGTCAGTTGTATCGACAATATAAGCGTCATGCAGGGGATTGGCATCTCCTTCAAAGAGTTTCCAATCTTTACCCATGACTTCTGTTAGTTTCTTTAATTGTTCTTGCTTGCTAGAAAATGTTACTGATTTCACATTTGACATTTTGTTGAGGGCATCATATACCTTATGGTAGTCCTCATTTTTGACTGTTTGACCTTCTTTTGTAATGGTCTCTTCATTGTCCGCTGTATCTGGTCGCATATAGACCATAACCCGCACATTATTTTCAATATCTGTTGCTAGCTTCGCCGTGTTTAAAATGACTGACACAAAGATTGCGACTAACCCTAGTGTAATCATCACGGAGCTGATTGCAGCAACTGTCATCCAACCATTTCGCTTCAAACTTTTGAGCGATTCAAGCAAGTGACTTAAAAATCTACTATTCATCGTATCCGTATTCTCCTTTTGCTTCATCACGCACCACACGACCATTTTCGATGGCAATAACGCGGTGACGCAAAGTATTTACAATTTGGCTATTGTGGGTCGCCATTAGAACAGTCGTCCCTTGCAGGTTAATTCGCTCCAGTAGATTCATGATTTCCCACGAATTATCTGGATCCAAATTTCCTGTCGGCTCATCGGCAATCAAAACTTTAGGATTGTTCACAATCGCACGTGCAATAGCAATCCGTTGTTGCTCACCACCTGATAACTCATTTGGAAAAGAGCGAACTTTATGTTTCAAACCAACCAAATCCAGCACTTCCATAACACGCTTTTTAATATTGCGACGACGCTCACCAATAACTTCCATGGCGTAAGCGATATTTTCATACACCGTCTTTTGGGTAGCAATTTATAATCTTGGAAAACGACGCCAACATTACGACGCAACATTGGAATATCACGTTTTTTAATTTTAGCAAGATTAAAGCCAGCAACTTGCAGACTTCCCTTATCAACTTTCACTTCACGATACAATAATCGAATAAAAGTTGATTTCCCAGCTCCAGAAGGTCCTACAATGTAGGTGAATTCTCCTGGCTCTACTTCAATGGACACACCACGCAGGGCTGTTGTCCCGTTGTCATATTTTTTGACAACATCTCTCATTTCAATAATTGACATTTATTGTTAAGAGTTCCTTTCGTAAGATAGTTGAGGGAGTGGGAGAAGTGACCATGATTGCATTGCAATTATAGTTGTCTATGCCACTCTCGTAAATTTAATATTTAGTTTAACCGCCATTTCAAGTAGGCATCGATGAAGCCATCAATATCTCCATCCATGACTTTGTCGACCTGTGCGACTTCAAAGCCTGTCCGATGATCTTTGACCATCGTGTAAGGAGTAAAGACATAAGAGCGAATTTGACTTCCCCAAGAAATTTCTTTTTTGTCTCCCTTTAAGGAATCCACTTCAGCTGCTTTCTTTTCTTGCTCCATTTGGTAGAGTTTCGCTTGAAGCAATTTCATTGCCCGATCACGGTTTCCATATTGTGTGCGGTCAACAGTGGATTGTGTCACAATTCCCGTTGGTATGTGGGTTAAACGAACACCAGTTGAAACTTTGTTGACATTTTGTCCGCCGGCACCACCGGAACGGAAAGTATCCATCTTGATGTCTTCGTCTCGCACCTCAATTTCAATCGTGTCATCCAACTCCGGCATGACTTCCACTGAAGTAAAAGAAGTGTGACGACGTTTAGCTGAGTCAAATGGCGAAATGCGTACCAATCGATGAACTCCCATTTCAGATTTCAACAAACCATAGGCATGAGGACCCTCAAAAGACAAGGTAACAGACTTAATCCCCGCTTCATCTCCCGCTTGATAGTCCAATACTTCAACCTTGAAACCATGAGCATTGCCAAAGCGTGTATACATCCGCAGCAACATATCCCCCCAGTCTTGAGCTTCTGTTCCACCAGAGCCTGGATGAATTTCAAGGATAGCATTGTTATTATCATAAGGTTCCGACAAGAGGAGTGTCATTTCATAGCTGGTCATTTTTGTTTCCAACTCTGCTAATTTTTCTTCCAACTCTTCCTGTACAGAATCATCCTCCGCTAAAAAATCAAGCAAAATCTCTGATTCGTCAAATAAATCAGCCATTTGCTGGAAGTTATCATAGGTTTGCTTGAGTTCGTTTAATTCTTGAGATGTTTTTTGCGCCGCAATATTATCATCCCAAAAATCAGGTTCTGTCATCTTATTTTCTAAGATTGCAATTTCTTCTTCCAGGCCTTCTAAGTCAAAGAGACCCCCTGAAAGAAGCTAATTTTTCACGATTTGCGTCAATTTTTTGACGAATTTCTGAAATATCCATACTTACCTCTTTTCACATATCATTTTATTATATCACAAGTCAGTATTTTTTTCTAATTTCTGACAGAGTCCAATAATAGTTATTGTATAAAATTTCTAATTCTGAATCAAGAAATTTCGTTCTTTGTTACATGATTGTTAGATAGGTTGCCGTCTGGCTAAAAATATTAAGAGGTTAGATACGTCAAAATGACATTCATGATAGTCACCTCTTTACAACCTTTCGCTCTAGAATTTCTAAAACGCCTGATTCTTGATCGCTTAGTGCTTGATACATTGCTGTTTTCTTGACCTTTTCAGGAGCATTTGCCATCGCATAGCTGTGACCTACATAAGCTAGTATTTCTAGGTCATTTCCACCGTCGCCAAAAGCCATCATCTCCTGTGGTGAAATATCAAAATGCCGATTAAGGAATTCAAGAGCAGAGCCTTTATGAACACCTCTTTGAATAATATTAATTGAACCGTGTCCGCTTGAAACTGCCTGAACGAGTTGACCAGTAGCTTGATTCAACTTTTCAAGAAGTTGGTTTGTTTTTTCTTCTGGCACCAATAAGGCTAATTTGACAAAATCATCTTCTGGCAAATCCTGAAAATTAGAAATTTCTTTCAATGCATGGTAATAAATTGCAATTTCTTCTTTGTACTGTTTGGGTGCTGACTTGAGCAAATAAGCAGAATGAAGTCCGCAAAGAGTTGTTGCATTTTCTAAGTCTCCTGACACAAGCACATCTAAAACTTTTTCAAGCTCTGTTCTAGCAATTTTTGCTTCTCGTAATAGCTTATCACCCTCAAAAATTAGTGCTTCATTTTCTGAAACAATGATCAACTCCTCCTGATGTTTTGGAAAAAATGAAGCCAGTTGAGCATACTGATTGCCTGAAATGACGACCACTTTTATGTCTTTGTCTTGCAATGCTCGATAAATTTTCTCAAAGCACTCCACATCATAGGTATTGTCAGAGCGAAGAAATGTACCGTCTATGTCAAATGCTACTAATTTTATCATCTGCAGACCTCCACTTACTTCTATTTTACACCAAAAGGCTTAAACTTTCCTACGATTTCTGACGAAAATGTTTATTTCTTTCATTCTACCTTAATTATGCTACACTAGGAGCATGACAAATTTAGCATTTATGAGCGATCTTCATTTGGATTCAAACCAATTTACCGATGAAGACATCACCATTTTGATTGATTTACTAAAAAAGAAAAAAGTTGACCACATTCACTTTGCAGGGGATCTGTCTAATGATTTTGAACACATTAGTTTGCCTTTTTTACAAAAGCTCAAAAAATCCTTCTCCGTTTCTTACAATTTAGGCAATCATGACATGCTAGGAATGACTGAAGACGACATTCAACAGCACAATTTCAATGTACAATCATTTGGACAGACTCAGTTTATTAGCCTAGCAGGTTGGTATGACTATGGCTTCGTCCCCGAAAAAACACCTGAAGAACACAAACGAACCAAGCAATTTTTCTGGTTTGATAGACGATTGAACCGCAACACTGATGACCCTATACTCACTCAACAGACCCTAGAACAACTTGAGAGAATTTTGACTTCTCTGAATGATCCTATTATCCTAGCTATGCATTTTGTTCCTCACAAAGATTTTCTTTACAATCACCCTTATTTTCAGCGCTTTAATACTTTTCTGGGTAATCAGGCCTTTCATGAGCTCTTTGTCAAATATGGTGTGAAAGGTGTTGTCTTTGGTCATCTTCACCACCGCCACTCCGCTCGAATGATTGACAGCGTCTGCTATCATACAAGACCTCTTGGTTACATCCGCGAATGGCAGTTGACCCAACAATTCTTCGAGGATTATCCTCAATACAAAATATCTCAAATGTACCGTCTCCACAAACGCTATAATGCAGTAAAAGACTTATCTCTTTTCCAATCATATAAGAAAAAGCACCTCCAAAAAGAACTAGAAGATGCACTTATCATTTTTGATATTTAGTACGAAAACAACTGAATAGCTTCTCTTAGCTCGTCTGAGAGAGCTTTTTCTTTGTCTAACTGAAGATAAACTTCTAACAAGCATGAACGAGCATTAGAAAATTGCAAAAAGTCTACTGGTTTTTCTAGTGGAAAATCAAGTGAAGCTAACCAAGTTGCAACTCTGGTTTGTGAGAGTCTCTCATTTAAAATAGCCTGATAGATGACCCGTGCCAAACGCCAGTCCTCATCGCTGATAAAGCGTCAATTCACTCTTTTAAAAATCTTTTCTAGTACTTGAAGAACTTCATTTACTCGTATTATAGGAAAATCTGGGTGACAAATAATCTCAACTAAAAGATCTGCGCCATGAGCAAAGGCATGCACCCAACCATATTCTTCAGAATAACCAATCCTATCATTTTCGTACAACAAATAAGACAGTCCTTGTTCAAATAGAGCCATTCTTTGCTGACTAGAGAGCCTTTTAAAATAAAGTGAATTTTTCTTAGCATCCGCATGTAGCAAATTAGCGAATAATAAAGCCGTAAAAGATCGAGTCAGAGTCGCTTGACCAACCTCTTCTTTTTTATACAAGAGTCCCTGTCGTTTTAGAGCCTCAATCACTACAAAATCAAACTGATCCTTTGTAAATAGTTGTTCTTGTATGGCTCTAGCTAGAGAAACAAAAATTAACTCATCTCGTATTTTATAATCAGGATGACCGATATAATCTAACATCCAAAGAATTTCTTCTCTTTCATAATGCACTTGATTATCAAGTAACCTCTGCTGTAACCTATCTTTTATTCTTACCATTTTATTCCTCGGCTAAGATGAAAAACTCACCATCCTGTTTAGGAAACTGTCCACAAATACTATTATTAATATCATCAGGTGCTAAATACTTTTTTGACCATTGACATATCGTTTCAAAAATTGGTATCACAGACTCTGCTTTTTCTATCAACTAATAAGTAACGCGCACAAGGATTTCATTATATTGTCGTCTTTCTACCATATTATTTTGCATTAATTCTTTCAAAGTTCTAGAGAGAACAGTATCTGTAATATCTAGCATTTCTGCTTATAGTTAGTTACTCACTAATTTGGTAACATATTGCATTTAAAATAGCACTATTTTATAATAAATTCAAATAAAAGGAAAGGGAACTTAATACTATGTCTCAAGTTAAAGCATATTTACAAATCACTCTAGATATTCCGGATGAAAGTCGTCCTGCCGTAGCGAAAGTTTATAATGACTATCGCAAGCCATTTCTAGATACTATCGAAGGGGCTGTGAGCAAGAACTTACTTATTCGCACAGAAGATATGCAAGTTTTACATGGTTTTGACTCTGTTGAGCACGCTCAAAATTATCTACAAAGTGATATGTTCAAAAATGATGTTTTTGTTGGACTTCAACCACTTTGGAAACAAGATTCAGATGTCCGTATTTATAGCTTGTAATAAGGACTTAAAATTGTCGTATTCACGGCAATTTTTTATTATACTTTGACAATTAAAAAAGCCACCCGAAGATGACTTTTCTGTCTTAAATAGCATTTTTATCCATGTCTAATTTACGTTGAACAAATTTAACAATTTCTACGATGATAATCATGGAGAAACTTCCAATGAGAACGGCTGCCCATTGTGAGAGGTCTAATTTTGTTACATGGAAAATTCCTTCTAGTGGCTCAACTAAAATGGTAGAAGCCAATAAAATGAATGAAACAAGAATAGACCAGTTGAAAGTTTTAGATTTGAATGGTCCAACTGTTAGAAGTGATTGATAAACAGATTTTACATTAAAGGCATGGAAAAGCTGGATTAGTCCAAGCGTTGCAAAGGACATGGTCAACGCATCCGCATGAATAGATCTCATGTCACCAACATGAACTGGATTCATCAAAGCATAAGCATAAACACCGAGTACCAAAGCACCTTGCAAAAGCCCTTGATAAATAATCGAACTCATGACACCACCTGAGAAAAAGCTAGACTTACGACCACGCGGTTTATGCGTCATCACACCCGGCTCAGCTGGCTCAACCCCTAGTGCAATAGCTGGGAAAGTATCTGTCACAAGGTTGATCCAGAGAAGATGAACCGGCTGCAGCACATCCCAGCCAAAAAGAGTTGCAAGGAAAATAGTCAAAACTTCTGCTGTATTGGCTGAAAGCAAATATTGAATCGTCTTTTGAATGTTAGAGAATACTTTGCGCCCTTCTTCAACAGCCACGATAATCGTTGCAAAGTTATCATCAGCTAGAATCATGTCAGAAGCACCTTTCGAAACTTCTGTCCCTGTAATCCCCATTCCGATACCGATGTCGGCTGTCTTCAAGGCTGGTGCATCATTTACACCGTCACCTGTCATAGCAACAACCTTGCCTTGATGTTGCCATGCTTTGACAATTCGCACCTTATGCTCAGGAGATACACGCGCATAGACAGAATATTGACCAACAACTTTTTCAAACTCTTCGTCTGACAATTCGTTAAGCTCAGCACCAGTCATGACATGGTCTTTACTATCATCATTGATAATTCCAAGGCGTTTAGCAATAGCCTCCGCTGTGTCTTGGTGGTCACCTGTAATCATAATCGGACGGATACCCGCTTCTTTAGCCACTCGAACAGCTTCAGCAGCTTCTGGTCGTTCAGGATCAATCATTCCAATCATACCTGTGAATATTAAATCATTTTCAAGATTTTCAGACGTTAAGTTTTCTGGAATTTCATCAATAATTTTGTAGGCACCAGCTAAAACACGCAAGGCCTGATGAGCCATACCTGAATTATTTTCCTTAATTAACTGAGTCGTTGCTTCATCAATCGGCGCAATATCGCCTGCCTTGTCACGAGCCACACAGCGCTTTAAGAGTTGATCTGGCGCACCTTTTACAGCCACCAAAAATTTACCATCTGGCAAAGGATGAATGGTTGACATGAGCTTACGTTCAGAATCGAACGGCAACTCTGCTACACGAGGATACTGTTGCAAAAAGGCCTTGACATCATACCCTTTATCAAGTGCATACTGAACAAAAGCTGTTTCTGTTGGGTCACCAATGAGTTTCCCGTCTTGGTCAATTTTAGTATCATTAGCAAGTACAACGGAACGTAGCAACGGTAAGTCGAGTCCAAGGTCAATATCTTGTTTTGCTTCATGCAAACTGCCGTCATAAAAGACTTTTTCAACCGTCATCTTGTTCATGGTCAAGGTTCCCGTCTTATCAGAAGCAATAATTTCAGTAGAGCCAAGCGTCTCAACTGCAGGAAGCTTTCTGATAAT
Organism: Streptococcus sp. HMSC071H03; assembly: GCF_001813035.1. Classification (NCBI taxonomy): domain Bacteria; kingdom Bacillati; phylum Bacillota; class Bacilli; order Lactobacillales; family Streptococcaceae; genus Streptococcus; species Streptococcus sp. HMSC071H03. The sequence goes on from NZ_KV811142.1 coordinate 177,039, forward strand.
GGAATTTCTCTTCGCCAAAACTTGTGTGCCAAGTGCCAAGACAATGGTCACAATAGCAGGAAGTCCTTCTGGAATTGCTGCCACAGCAAGTGCGACTGATGTCATCAATTCGCCCAGCGGGTCTTTTCCTTGAACAAATACGCCGACCACAAAAGTGATTGCTGCAATGATTAAAATCGCATAGGTCAGCACTTTTGAAAGACCATTTAGATTTTGCTTGAGTGGAGTATCTGTTTCATCAGCATTTTGGAGCATACCAGCAATATGACCGACTTCTGTAAACATACCTGTATTGACAACGACACCCATTCCACGTCCATACGTAACGTTTGAATTTTGGAATGCCATATTGATACGGTCGCCAATACCTGCATCAGCAGCTACATCAACAGTCAGATGTTTTTCAACTGGAACGGATTCGCCAGTCAGAGCCGCTTCTTCAATTTTTAAAGAATTTGCTTCTAAAAGACGCATGTCAGCAGGTACCACATCACCTGCTTCCAGCATAACGATGTCTCCAGGGACCAATTCTTTTGAGTCTACTTCTGTCACATGCCCGTCACGCAGCGCACGCGCAGCTGGGCTAGACATAGATTTGAGTGCTTCAATTGCTTCTTCTGCCTTACCTTCTTGGTAAACTCCAAAAATGGCATTAATAATGACCACAGCTAGGATAATAATCGCATCTGCAATATCTTCACCACCTGAAGTCACAACCGAAAGAATAGCCGCAATCAGCAAAATAAGAATCATCAAATCCTTAAATTGCTCAACGAATTTCATCAGAAGGGATTTTTTCTCTCCCTCATCCAGTTCATTGCGTCCGTATTCGTCTAAACGCTTAGCGGCTTCATTGCTTGATAAACCTTGCTCAGAAGTTTCTAAATTTTTTAAAACTTCCTCCGAACCTTGCGTATAAAACGCTTGGCGTTTTTGTTCTTTTGACAAAATATTTCCTCCTTTGATCCCTTTTTGACAAACAAAAAGAGACCTGTTTATTGCAACAAGTCTCGCTGTTTCATACAAGGCCGGAAATTGCTTTCGTATTGACGACCTTGTAACGGATATCCCGCTAGCTACTCCCTTGAGTATTTTTATTATATCAAATTATTCAATTTTTTCAAGCAAAAAAAGGTCAATTTTTATCTATTTTACCGAACAGATAAAAAGACGAAATGAATAAAACAATGGCTAAGATGATTGTCTCTGCTAGATCAAAGAGCATACCGCCTCTCGTTAGAAAAAACCAAATAAATCTGCTCATAATGAAAATAGCCGTCATCACTCAACTAGGAAGGTTTCTTTTCATATCTTTCTACCTCCACGAAATTTCCATTTGATAATCCGCAAAAGTTCGTTCGCCATCAGGCATTCTCAATTGATAATGAAGCTCAAGTATCTGCTTTTTCAAATCAACTTGGTAATAACTTGTTTTCGTGATAAATTGCTGCATGCCTATTGGTGTCGGAATCCCAACCAAAGCTTCTCCCCCTTTGATAAATCGCATCAAGGATTTAGGGGTGGAGAAGCGTGTCATGACTAGTTCTTCATCATGAAACTTCAGCACAACCTTCTCTCCTTCTTCATTTTTAAACAATAAATAATGATAAGCGCCTTTTTGAGTCCAATCTACAGCGTAACTTTGGTCAATTTGCTCTACTTGCTCATCCATTTGAATTCGATTTCGGATTCTAATTTTCACTCTTTAAATTTCCTCGTCTTCCTATTTCTTTTTTCATTTTAGCAGAAAATCAAAAATATTTCTCCCATTTTTCTTATACTTTTATTTTGCCATTGCTCTAAATGGGAAAAGTTTTGAATTGAAACAGCAAGTTTGAATCGCTATTTTCAGAGGTTATAGATTACTTTGTTATTTGGACTGCTAGACGAGATGTGGTATAATAGAGCCATGATTGAAAAAGTATTTCGTGATCCCGTCCATAATTATATTCATGTGGATCACCAAGTCATCTATGATTTAATAAACACCAAAGAATTTCAACGACTGCGCCGCATCAAACAGCTAGGAACTTCTGGATATACCTTCCACGGAGGCGAGCACAGCCGTTTTTCGCATTGCCTTGGATCTTATGAGATTTCAAGACGAATTACAAAAATCTTTGACGAAAAATATCCAGAGGTTTGGGATCGTCATGAAAGCTTACTTGTCATGGCAACAGCCCTCTTGCACGATGTAGGTCACGGCGCTTATTCACATACTTTCGAGCGTCTCTTTGATACCGACCACGAGGAAATTACACGGCAGATTATCACCAATCCAGAGACTGAGATTAACCAAGTTCTGGTTCAAGTTTCGCCTGATTTTCCGGAAAAAGTAGCCAGCGTTATCAATCACACCTATCCAAACAAACAGGTGGTGCAGCTCATTTCCAGTCAGATTGATGTGGATCGTATGGATTATCTCTTGCGAGACTCCTACTACACGGGCGCTTCTTATGGACAATTTGATTTGACACGGATTTTACGCGTCATCTGTCCTGTTGAAAACGGCATTGCTTTCAAACACAACGGCATGCATGCTGTAGAAGATTATGTCGTCAGTCGTTATCAAATGTATATGCAGGTTTATTTTCATCCTGCTAGTCGTGCGATGGAGGTACTCTTACAGAATTTACTCAAACGAGCTAAATTTCTCTATGAAAAGCAGAAGGACTACTTTGCGCTCTCTTCTCCCAATCTTATTCCTTTCTTTGAAAAGCGAGTGACCTTGAAAGATTATTTAGCACTTGATGATGGTGTGATGAATACCTATTTCCAAATTTGGATGACGAGTCCTGACACGATTTTATCTGATTTAGCACAGCGTTTCATCAATCGCAAAGTTTTTAAATCCATTATTTTTTCAAAAGAAAATGAGAAATATCTGAATGTTATGCGGGATTTAGTTGCAGAAGTTGGCTTTGACCCTGATTACTATACTGCTATTCATCGTAATTTTGACCTACCTTATGATTTTTATCGTCCAGATGTCGAAAAGCCACGCACCCAGATTGAAATTATCCAAAAGGATGGTAGTCTCGCTGAATTATCCACTTTGTCACCCATTGTTGAATCGTTAGCAGGCACAAAACATGGAGATAATCGTTTCTATTTTCCAAAAGAGATGCTGAAAGAAGCTGGACTTTTTAGCGAAAATAGTAAAACTTTCTTGTCGTATATCAAAACGACCAATTTATATATGGAGAAGCATACGAACATGAGTATTAAACTAGTTGCCGTTGATATTGACGGAACCTTATTAAACACCAAAAGAGAAGTCACACCAGAAGTTTTTTCTGCTGTACAAGATGCCAAAGCTGCTGGAGTAAAGATTGTCATTGCAACTGGACGCCCCATTCCAGGAGTGAGAAATTTGCTTGAAGAGTTACACCTAAACGAGCCGGGAAATTATGTCATTACCTTCAATGGCGGGCTGGTTCAAGATACAGTTACAGGGGAAGAATATATCAAAGAAACTCTAACCTACGATGATTATTTGGATATTGAATGTCTCAGTCGCAAATTAGGGGTTCACATGCACGCTATCACCAAGGACGGTATTTATACTGCTAACCGTAACATTGGAAAATATACCGTTTACGAAGCCGGACTGGTCAATATGCCAGTCTACTACCGCACTCCAGAAGAGATGGTAGACAAAGAAATCGTCAAAATCATGTATATTGACGAACCAGAAATTTTGGATCAAGCAATCGCCAAACTCCCTAAAGAATTGTACGACAAGTACACACTCGTGAAATCTGCACCTTTTTACTTAGAAATTGTCAAAAAAACTGTCAATAAAGGGGCTGCAGTCGTGCATCTAACGGAAAAATTAGGATTGACAAAAGAGGAGACTATGGCTATCGGGGACGAAGAAAACGACCGTGCAATGCTAGAAGTCGTGGGAAATCCTGTTGTAATGGGAAATGGGACTGACGCGTTGAAGAAAATTGCCAAGTATATCACCAAATCAAACGATGAATCCGGCGTTGCATACGCTATTAGAGAGTGGGTTTTAAACTGATGTACACTTATAAGATTGGAATTTCTGTTCAAGAACACGATGATTTTGTTAAGGCAAGTTCTCAAACCAACTTGCTTCAAAGCGCTTCTTGGGCAAAGGTCAAAGATAATTGGGACAATGAACGAATTGGCTTTTACAAAAATAACCAATTAGTGGCCTCAGCCAGCATTCTCATCAAGCCTTTGCCGCTCGGCATGACCATGCTTTATATTCCTCGCGGTCCTATTATGGATTATCAGAATCAAGAATTACTACAATTTGTCCTGACTTCCTTGAAACAATTTGCTAAAACTAAAAAATCTCTTTTTATCAAGTTTGATCCGAGTCTTTTCCTCGTGCAGGCTCAAATTGGAGAAGACAGAAAAGAACAGCAAGAAACACTTGACGTGATTCAAAATCTCCAGAAAGCTGGAGCGATTTGGGTGGGGCGGACAGAATCACTTGATGACACGATTCAGCCACGTTTTCAAGCAAATATTTATAAGGACAATTTCAGCGAAGAACTTTTATCAAAAAGTACACGACAAGCCATTCGCACTGCACGAAACAAAGGCATTCAAGTCCAGTTTGATGGCAAAGAACTTTTAGATGATTTCTCTGCTTTGATGAAAAAAACCGAGAATCGAAAGAGTATTCACTTACGAGGGAAGGACTATTATCAAAAACTCCTTGATACTTACCCAGAGCATTCCTATATCACACTTGCAAGCATTGACCTAAATGAGCGTCTAGAAAGTCTTCAAGCTCAAAAAGCCAAGGCTGAAAAAGAAGCCAGCAAATTCACCGAAAAAACTAAACCTGGTAAAATTGAAAACAATAAGCAAGAACAAAAACGACTGCAAGAAGAAATGGATTTCTTGTCAGAAAAAATTGCTCAAGGTGTAACAACCGTGCCTTTATCTGGGACATTGGTTCTAGAATATGGAGCTACCTCTGAAAATATCTATGCTGGAATGGATGAAGAATACCGTCGTTACCAGCCAGCTCTCCTCACTTGGTATGAAACTGCAAAGCACGCCTTCGACCGTGGAGCGAACTGGCAAAACATGGGTGGTGTTGAAAATGATTTAGACGGCGGACTTTATCACTTTAAATCCAAGTTCAATCCAACTATTGAAGAATTTGTCGGGGAGTTTAACTTGCCAACCAATCCACTCTATCATCTCTCTAACCTTGCTTATACTTTGAGAAAGAAATTCCGTAGCAAACACTAAGAAAGGAATCGTATGACATTCAGACAACTTCGTCAGGAAGAATTTGTAAAACACAGCGCTTCTTGCGCTCAACGTTCTTTTATGCAGACGGTAGAAATGGAGAAGCTCTTATCAAAACGTGGCTTTACTTGTCAATATGTAGGATACACAAATGAGCATGACGAAGTGACTGTTTCAGCTGTGCTCTACAGTATGCCCATGACAGGCGGACTTCACATGGAAATAAATTGTGGCCCTGTTTCAACAAATCCTCAAGACCTACAGCATTTCTACCGTGAACTTAAGACCTACGCTAAAGAAAATGGCGCTTTAGAGCTAATTGTCAAACCTTATGAAACTTATCAAACATTTGACAGCAATGGTCAGCCGACCTCGCCCGAAAAAACAGAATTGATAAAAGAGTTGACAGACTTAGGTTATGAATTTGATGGCTTGCAGACAGGTTATCCAGGCGGCGAACCTGATTGGCACTATGTCAAAGACCTGACTGAACTAACTGAAAAAGATCTACTCAAATCCTTCAGCAAAAATGGTAAATCGACTGTAAAAAAAGCCAATACTTTCGGCATTCAATTAAAAAAATTGAAGCGAGATGAATTAAATATTTTCAAGGAAATCACTTCTGCTACTTCCGAGCGGCGTGAATATAGTGATAAACCTTTAGATTACTACCAAGATTTCTACGATGCTTTTGGCAATCAAGCGGACTTTATGATTGCAACGCTTAATTTTCAAGATTATCTGCAACATCTGCAAAATGATCAAAAAAAACTCAGACAAAAAATTCAAAAATTAGAAGCGGATTTAGAAAAAAATCCTCAGTCAGAGAAGAAGCACAATCAACTGCGTGAATTCTCTAGCCAATTTGAAAGTTTTGAAACACGCAAAGCCGAAGCACAAGAATTGATAGATAAATATGGAACAGAAGACCAAGTTCTTGCAGGCAGCCTCTTTATCTATACGCCACAGGAAGCGACTTACCTCTTTAGTGGTTCCTATCCTGAATTTAACAAATTCTACGCCCCAGCACTTCTCCAAGAATACGTCATGAAAGAAGCTATCAAGCGAGGTATTCCTTTTTATAATTTTCTTGGTATTACTGGAATTTTCGATGGCTCAGACGGCGTGCTCCGTTTCAAGCAAAATTTCAATGGCTACATTGTTCGCAAAATGGGCACCTTCCGCTATTATCCACAACCACTTAAATTTAAAATTCTCAGTTTGATTAAAAAATTGCTACGGCGCACTTAAAAACTCTCAAACAGATTTTTGAGAGTTTTTAAAGTATTCATATGTTCTATAAGGATTTATCAGATATGCTTAAACGATTTATTTCAAAAAACTACTAACGGTTTACTTTCTGTTTATCGTGCTGACATGGATTGAGTCAGTTTTAAACCCAACGCTCGTTCGGATGATTATTGATAGTTTTCAATCGAAAAATTTAAAAATTCTCTGGCAAATCTTGATGTTGGGAATTCTTGGAAATATGCTGATTGTCTTAGGTTTGGCAGGCAAACGCTATTTCTATGCAAAGATCATTGCAGACTTCAATACGAATATAAAAGGAAAGATGTTTGCTACTTTTTTGTATAAAAGTCAATTGTCAAATGAAGATATTCTTTCTGACTTGGAAAATGATGTAAAGCAAAATGATAGCGTTTCCAATTCCTCGTTGAATTTCCCTAGCAATAAAATTATTGTGGACAACATCGTTTGAAAATTTTAAAATTCGCCCCGTTGTAAAATGAAGTGTAATAAAAAGGCCAGCATAAATATCTGACCTTTTTTAACTTCCACTATTATCCATCTAAAAACTTCCGCCACTGCCCCCGTGACTTCTGTCTGATGAAGATGTATGTGTGCTACTACCCCCAGAATCACTGGAGCTGCTAGGCTCCGGTTTTGCTTTCTTATCTACATTTGAGTAGAGGAAGAATTCTTGAGCATTGGTAATCTGGAGACTATTTTTCTTGATGTAATCAGTGGCTCCGGTTTGATGATAGACAGATTTGAGCTGACCTTTCATTCCTGTTACGATGAGAAAGGCGATACCAAAGCCAATAGCCAATGCTCCAGGAATCCAGTACCAACTTAAAGGCTCCTTAGGGAGATTTTTTACATCATAAGGCTGCCCTTTTCGTGCTTGAGTGAGGAATTCATCACACTGCTCAGCGTAGGTTGTAAAAGCAGCATTGTAGTCACCATCTTTTAAATCAGGCAAGAACTGCTTTGATAGGTAGTCTAAGCCAGCATTGGTAAAAGCAGTGATGCCGTAGCCTGTCGTTGAAATATGCCACTTCCGTTCTGCCATACTGATTAAGAAAAGCACCCCATCATGATTTTTTCCTTGACCGTAGCCATTGTAGTCGAAGTAGTCATCTGCGAAGTCTTGAGCACTTTTTCCTTCCAGACTCTTAACGGTCACGACAACAACATCGCATTTTTGGCGCTGACTAATGTCTTGGAGCTTTGCTAGTAAGACTTTTTCTTGATTCGGCTTCAGCAAGTCCGCTTCATCTACCAGTAATGGATTGGCCGATGCATTGAGCAATTTGGTTACTTTATTGAGATAATACCGGACACCGCTATAAATATTTTTCCCACTCTCAAAAGCTTTCCAAAGTATGTCGTCACTCTTTGCTCCTAGCTTTTCTTTAGCGTTTCCGGCATAATATAGGATCCATTCATTTTTTTCTTTATCAACAGCAAGGAGAATACCTTCAGCTGTGCCTGCAGATTCTTGATAAACCTTTTCAGCATAAGACAAAATACCATCTTCACCTACTGATTTTGCTGCTAAAAAGTAAACTTTCAAATGATATTGTTCTTCAATAGCTTTAGCCGCTTTGTTAATCTCTGTTATTTCCTTGCTTGAAAAGGCTGAGACTTCATCACGAATATAGCTGGTTTCTTCTGCACAGACAGTCCCAATCATGAGAAAGGAGAGAAGAAGAGTTGTCAGTAATGTTATGAATTTCTTCAACATAATCTCATCCTCCCTTCTTACAGTAAATGAATCATCCATACAGCCGCATAACTAACTAAACTTGCCGCCACGCCCAGTCCAATTAGCCAACGTCTATAAGCTTGCTTGTCTAAGGGCAAATCTCCGACGAATTTACCAGTCTGACCATTCATCGCAAAAACAAACTTTTTGCCCCTCCAAGTCGTATTTAAGAGCCAAACTGGATAGAGAACATACTTAGTTGAACCATTTATCAAGCGAATATTCGAAGATTCTGGGGTAACGGCAGAAAACCCCGTAACTGTATCTTCAAAGGCTTCCTCCGTGCTTTGCTTGACACGGCTGTTAGCATGAGTAATGCTCTCCTCGGCTCCGACATCATATTTATCTGCTAGGTATCCTGCTAGGTAAGCTGTCTGAAAATCAACAGCTTCTGAAAAATCAAAGGGTTCAATGGATTCCATTAATTGATCATCCAATTTACTTGAACCGTCTACCGGGATATGTTCAAACGCTAACTGACCGGAACGAATAACTGAAAAATAGCTTGTTTCGGTATAGTCATACTCACTATCACTCCATGTTCTAATCCTGCTTGCTTTATAATGAACATCCGCATCTGCTTCTGTGTCAAAAAGCCAGAACGGAACATAAACCCCCTTTACTTCATCAATATGATTTTGGTCTTTAAAAACTTTTGGCAAGAGGCGTTTCCCCATGAGATGCTTGTTCAGATTCGCCTTTGCTGCCTTTTTATCTAATTTGAATGGAATCACATAATCTGGCTTTAAATCACCAGCAAAGCGTCCCATCATAACAACAGGATTATCGCAGAATGGACACGAAGTGGCTGCTGTTGACTCGTCAGCAACAATTTCACCACCACAAGATTTACAGACATAAACTGATAGCTGATCAATCTCGCCCGTATCCCATTCACCACCAGCCTGCGTACTCCAGGTCATATTTTCATCAGTCTGGGTTTTTAATTGTTCATCCAATTCCTTCAAACTTGACATATCCAATTCGGAATCACAATAAGGGCACTTCATTTTCTGGATTGAACTATTAAATTCAAGAGCACCACCACAATTTGGACATTTATATTCTTGTAAATCAGCCATGATGACCTCCTTTCTACTGTCATCGAGCTATGAGATAGTTAGAAAAGCTTCTAAACAAGGTCATTTTCATCAAATACATTGCCACATTCAGGGCAGAATTTAGGTGGATTATAAGCATCTTCTGGTTGCCAGCCACAATTGCTGCAACGGTATTGACGTTGGGGTTCTGGCTTAGGTTTTCCACAGTTTGAACAGAATTTACCATTATTGACAGTCCCACAAGTACAAGTCCAGCTGTCACTCACAGGTTTTGGTGAACCGCATTCAGGACAGAATTTACCTGAAGCTTCATGTCCATTTGGACAAGTCCATTTATCTGCAGTAGTTTGGGTTTGAGAGGTTGCACTCGCTGTTTGCGTTTGCTGACTAGCTGCTTGCTCTTGTCCCATCGCAAAAAGATTTTGAGCATTCATGCCGCCTGCGCCCGCTGCCATTCCTACTCCCATAAAGCCAGTCATCGCACCGCCTGGATTTTCAGCCGCTGCTTTCATAGCATCTGCCTGTGCACCGACTAAGGTAGCCGCTGCCATGGTTGGGTCCTTCATAATAGCCACACGTTGAGCCTGCTTAATCATTTCAGCATCTTCGTCTGGAAGAGTTACTGAACCAAGAGCTACACTGATGACTTTCAAGCCACGAAGCTCGCCCCATTTGCTAGAGAGTGCTTCATTCATAGCATTTTCAAGTTCTGTATTGTGGCTAACGATTTGATTTGGCCGCAATTCTAGATCAGATAATGCAGCGAAAGCTGGTTGGAGGGCACTGATAAATTCGGTTTTTAGCTGTGATTCTAATTCTTCACGCAAATATTCTTTTTCAACATTGCCACAGACATTGGTATAGAAAAGAAGTGGGTCTGCAATCTTATAAGAATAAACACCAGAGCAACGGACAGAAACATCCACATCTAAGCCGATTTTTGAATCCACCACACGAAACGGAATCGGATTTGGTGTGCCAAACTTATTATCAATCAGCTCTTTGGTATTGAAATAGTAAACACGCTGATCTTTGCCTGTATCACCACCATAAGTGAACCGTTTTCCGATTTGTTTAAAAGTTTCCTTAATGGAATTGCCTAAATTACCTGTAAAAATACTCGGCTCGCTAGACGTGTCATAAGTGAATTGACCAGGCTCGGCACAGACTTCAACAATTTTTCCTTGCTCAACAATCATCATACACTGACCGTCTGCAACTGCAATTCCAGAACCATTTGAAATAATGTTGTCACTGCCCTTCGTATTGGATGAACGTCCAGATACTTGCTTTTGTCCTTTGACCACCATGACGGACTTGTCCATGGCATCACAATAAAAGAATTCTTTCCATTGGTCAGCCAATACGCCACCTACGGCACCAATTCCTGCTTTAATGAGTCCCATAAGAATCTCCTTTCTCTCTTTAAAAAGCATGCTTCCGTTACTTTAAACTGTACTATTGAACGACACCATCTCCTTTGTCATAAATTTGTGAATTTTTACAAAAAATTATACGCTAACTAGCAATGTTTGTCTTTTTATTGAAACATGATTAGCTGTATGAAAGCGTTTTATCTCCAAAACTATTTTACCATATTTTTATAAAATTGTAATTATCAAAAATATGAAAGCTATTTTTGGATTTATAAAACACCACAACCTAACAGTACAAATAAAAAAACGAATAATTCCGATGTTCTGACTAACAGAATATCGAAACTGTTCGTTTTTTGTATGATTTTTATGCAACTCTCTTAGATTTCATTTTTTGAAATCCTTGTAGAGACAAGCACAGATCTATCTCGCTTAAAGTAATATGACATTACAATTTTTCAGGAACAGCTGTAAGTAATTCTTGAATAGCTGCTTGGTTGCTTCCTCCAGCCATAGCCATGTCTGTTTTACCACCACCACGACCATTTACGATTGGAGCAAGTTCTTTGATTAAATTGCCAGCATGAATATCTTTTGTTTTGCTAGCCACAAGAACATTCACTTTCTCACCAATGGCTGCCACAAGGACAAGAACGTCTGAATAGTCTTTTTGTTTCCAAGTGTCTGCAAAAGTGCGTAGAGCACCCGCATCAGATACAGAAACTTGGCTGGCAATAAAGCTGTGTCCATTAGCTTCCTGAACATTCTTGAAGACTTCACCTGAAGCTGCTGCTGCTGCTTTTTCTTTCAGTTCAGCATTTTCTTTTTGCAATTGGCGAAGTTGTTCTTGCAAGGCTTCAACCTTACGCGAAACTTCTTTCATTTGTGGGACTTTCAGTGTCGTTGCAATAGCTTTCAAAGCATCTTCTTCCTCACGGTACGCTTCAAAGGCTTCTTTGCTTGTCACAGCGAGGATACGACGAGTTCCTGAGCCAATTCCTTCTTCTTTGACAATCTTAAAAAGACCAATTTCAGAAGTATTCTTCATGTGAGTACCACCACACAGCTCAATAGAATAATCTCCAATTGTCACCACACGAACTTCTTTGCCGTATTTTTCACCAAAGAGAGCCATTGCTCCCATTTCTTTAGCCGTATCAATGTCTGTTTCAATCGTTTTGATGTCAATCGCTTCCCAGATTTTTTCATTGACTTCTTGCTCAATATGACGTAGTTCTTCTGCTGTAACTGCTTGGAAATGAGTGAAGTCAAAGCGAAGAAATTCTACTTCATTGAGAGAGCCTGCTTGCGTTGCGTGTTTACCTAAAACATTGTGAAGAGCCGCATGAAGCAAGTGTGTTGCTGTGTGATTCTTCATAACACGGTGACGACGATTGTGGTCAATTTCAAGCTTATACTCTTGGTTTAATGCGAGTGGTGCTACCACTTCTACCGTATGGAGCGGTTGTCCATTCGGCGCTTTTTGAACATCTACGACTTGTGCAACGAGATTGCCTGCAAGGTCAAAGATTTGTCCGTGGTCTGCTACTTGTCCGCCCATTTCAGCATAAAATGGCGTTTCTGCAAAAACGAGGTAAGCTTTACCAGAAGTCACTTCTTCTACTTCTTTATCATCTGCCACAATCGCAACCAACTTCGCAGACAAAGCCTCTTTTTCATAGTTAAAGTGGCTTTCAGCTGTAATGTTTTGCAAGGTTTCATTTTGCATGCCCATAGATCCACCTTTAACAACACTAGCCCGTGCGCGTTCTTGTTGCTCTTTCATAGCAGCTTCAAAGCCTTCGCGGTCTACTGTCATACCAGCTTCTTCAGCAATTTCTTCGGTCAATTCTACTGGGAAACCATAGGTGTCGTACAGTTTAAAGACATCCGTTCCTGAAATAACAGACTGTCCTTTTTCCTTTAACTCTTCTACAATGCTTTGTGCAAAGTGTTGACCGGAATGAAGCGTGCGAGCAAAGGACTCTTCTTCACTTTTGATGATTTTTCGATAAAATCTTGCTTTTCAAGCACTTCTGGATAATAGCTTTCCATAATTTTTCCGACAGTTGGAACAAGTTTGTAAAGGAAAGGCTCATTGATTCCTAATTTTTGACCATGCATAGAAGCACGACGGAGCAAGCGACGCAAAACATAACCACGTCCTTCATTTCCTGGAAGCGCACCATCGCCAATAGCAAATGACAGAGAGCGGATATGGTCTGCAATGACCTTGAAGCTCATATTGTCACCGTCTGGATTGTAAGTCTTACCGGATAACTTCTCTACTTCACGAATAATCGGCATAAAGAGGTCTGTTTCAAAATTAGTTTTTGCCCCTTGAATAACAGCTACAAGACGCTCTAGACCTGCACCCGTATCAATATTTTTGTGAGGCAGCTCCTTGTATTCACTTCTTGGAACAGCTGGATCAGCATTGAATTGGGACAAAACAATATTCCAAATTTCAATATAACGATCATTTTCAATATCTTCTGCAAGCAAACGAATTCCTTGATGTTCAGGGTCAAATGCTTCCCCACGGTCAAAGAAGATTTCTGTATCTGGTCCAGAAGGTCCTGCACCAATTTCCCAGAAATTGTCTTCAATTGGAATCAAATGACTTGGATCGACACCAACTGAAATCCAACGATTATAAGAATCATGATCATCTGGATAGTAAGTCATGTAGAGCTTGTCTTTTGGAAAATCAAACCACTCAGGACTAGTCAGGAGCTCAAAAGCCCATTCAATCGCTTCATCACGGAAATAATCACCAATAGAAAAATTCCCCAGCATTTCAAACATGGTATGATGACGTGCTGTTTTTCCGACATTTTCAATGTCATTCGTCCGAATCGCTTTCTGCGCATTGGTAATCCGTGGATTTTCTGGAATAATGGTCCCGTCGAAATATTTCTTTAATGTTGCTACGCCAGAGTTAATCCAGAGTAGGGTCGGGTCATTGACTGGTACTAGACTAACAGACGGTTCGACAGCATGACCTTTTGAGGCCCAAAAATCTAGCCACATTTGGCGTACTTGAGCACTTGATAATTGTTTCATTTTCTTCTCCTTAAAACATTTCTCTAACTGATTTTTCTATTGCCCATGTGAGTTTTAAGAACTACTTTCAAGAGCTTCTACATAGTCAATAGCCACACACAATGAAATCACTAGATCCGCGTAGGCATCTTCATAAACTACAACTTGATAAGTGGACATCAGGTGCAAGAGTTCTTTTGAAATCTCTGCAATCACTTGTCCCTGCGCATCCAGCAGACGAAATTCCAAATCCCAGATATTCCCCTCGATGCGCAGACCTAAGTTGTCAAATTCATATTTATCTCGTAAAAAAGTGAATTTTTTACGGATATAAAAACTCGAACCATTGCGCAATTGAATTTCAAATTGAGGTAAGACTGTTAGCACAGTCTTTTGAATTTGGCTGACCACTTCACCCTTGTCATCATAAATCGTAAAAGTTTTGGGAATTTTTAAAAAGCTCCCCTCCACTTGATAATCAATGTTCCCACGATCATCTTTGATGTCAAATTTCTCACCACCAAAGCGAAATTTTTGTTTTACAAGATAGGTCTTCATAACGGTTCCTCGCAAAAAGACAAGTCCACTAGACGAAGGGCGAAAAACCGCGGTACCACCTTCATTCAATGAACTTGTCATTCTCATTATGTATGCAATTTTTTCTTTGAGTAGCATGATTTTCGTTCTTACATGGCTTGCAGCACCGCCAATTCTCTGGGCTAAGAGGTCAAAAATCAATTCTCAATAGTCCTATTATACTCACTTATGAGCTTTTCGTCAACTTATTTTGATGAAGATGACGAGCTAGATGTTGATTTGCTATCTGACTTGACATATTGTGAGAATAGACTTTGGAAAGCTTGATCTTTCACCTTAATATTGGCTGCTTGTAATTCTTTGGCAACAATTTTTTGAATAAAGGTGCGATCATTTTGTTTTTGTGTCAAGATAACATTTTTCAGTTGTTTCTTGTAGTCTTTCCAGTTTGCTGATTTTTCAGATTTACTATTTAGTTTCACAATATAATAACTTGAAGAATAAGTTGATGATTTAACGGTGATAACATCAGAAATACCGTTTGCTTCAAGGGCAAAAGCCGCTTTTTTAACAGCATCTGGAACATCTGTTGAAGCTGAGTCAAACTTCACTTCCCCACCCTTATCTTTGGTCTTCGTATCCGTAGAATTTTCCTTGGCAATTTGTCCGAAATCAGCACCTTCAGCTTTGGCTTTCTCCAGCACTTCCTTTGCTTTGTCTTGACTGTCAACTTTGATGATTTGAGCAGTCACTTCTGGTGTATAAGATTCATATGCTTTTTTATAATTTGCATCTGTCAATTCTTTTTCAGCTGCTTTTTTGACAGCATATTCGACCAATTTGTTGGTTCTGATTTGTTCACGATAAGTATCTTCCGTCAATCCTGCTCTTGCCAATACTTGTTGAAAAGCAGTTCCGTAAGTGCTCTTACTCTTATTGAACGTTTCAGTGACTTCTTTTTCTGTAACATGCTTACCATAACTCTTTTCAAAAACTTCTTGAATGGTCATATTGAGAAGTACTTGTTGAGCAGCTGCATTATTTTTTACTTTATTATAAAAATCATTGACAGTAATTGTATTTCCCTTCATCGTGATAATGTCTTTACCACCAGCTTGTGAGCATGCTGCTAATGTTACAACTGACAAAAGCGTAATAGCTCCTGCTAGAATTTTTTTCTTCATTATGAAAACTCCTTTATTTAATTCACTTTCTTATTGTACCATAAAACAGATTTAATATCTTAAATTTTCCTAAAAACTATGAAAATTTAGGAAAATATTAAATCTCTCATTTTTTTCTAATCATCAGAATGCCGTCACCCAGAGGCAACAAAGTTGCAGTCAAGTCAGGTTGATCTAGTGTTTTATCAAATAATTGGTGCAACCCTCGATAAATCGTTCGTTGGCCTCGACGCACTTCACTCATCTCCTTTGTGACATCTCCACCTTGAAAAACATCATCTATGATGATAATTCCTCCTGAAGAAAGGCGCTTCAGAACTTCTGGCAGAAAGACAACGTATTTGGACTTAGCAGAGTCCATAAAGACAAAGTCATAGCAATCTTTCAAATGAGGAAGAATATCCATTGCATCTCCTTCCAGCAATGTAATTTGCCTGCGCTTATCAAACTTGGAACAGTTCGCTTTGGCAAGAGCAATCATTTCTGGATTGCGATCAATCGTTGTAATTTGAGCCTGCGGTGCATATTCTGCCATTAAAAGAGCTGAAAAGCCAATGGCTGTTCCAATTTCCAAAATCTTTTCTGGCTGTAAAGTTTCTAATAGAAAACGAAAATAGGCAACTGTTTCATGAGGAATAATGGGAATATTTTCTGCATGAGCAAAAGTTTCGAGCTCTTTTAAAGAGCCCGAAACTTGCTTTTGCCGTGTCCGCATAAAATCGACGATTTCTTCTTTGACAACGGGACGACGCATATTGTGATTAGCATTTTTACTATAGGATTCGACCATTTTATGCCAGTCCTAACTTTTCTACGAGTGCTTCAAATTCATCAAGACGACGTTCAAAGACTGCAAAGGCAGCATTGAGATAGTCTTCTTTTTCCATATCTACACCAGCTTTTTTAA
The DNA here is from genome assembly GCF_001813035.1 of Streptococcus sp. HMSC071H03. NCBI lineage: Bacteria > Bacillati > Bacillota > Bacilli > Lactobacillales > Streptococcaceae > Streptococcus > Streptococcus sp. HMSC071H03. Next base: position 193,400 of record NZ_KV811142.1, read on the forward strand.
TGACATTTAGCGGATAATCAGAATTTCCTGCTTTCAAGTAGTTGAGATACTTCTCTTTATCTTCTTGCGTTCCGTTAACAATCTTATCTGCTAAGGCAGAAGCAGCTGAGAAACCGGTTGAGTATTGAAAAACATAGTAATCATAGTAGAAATGCGGAATCCGTGCCCATTCGTATTGAATTTGTGGGTTGTCTTCTTTCGTCAAACCATAATATTTTTCATTCAAATCTGCGTACAAATCATTCAAAAATTCACTCGTCAAGACTTGACCTTCTTGGTCAGCTTTGTGAATGGCATGTTCAAACTCGGCAAATTGAGTTTGGCGGAAAACAGTTCCACGGAAACCGTCCAAGAAATGATTCAGAATCGCAAAGCGGGTTTGATCGTCATCTACTTCTTCCAATAATTTCTCCGTCAGGATATTTTCATTGGTCGTAGAAGCAATCTCAGCTAAGAAAATAGAATAATCTCCGTAAACGTATGGCTGATTTTCACGAGTATAGCTAGAATGCATACTGTGACCTGTTTCATGAACCAGCGTGAAAAGATTGTCCAACGTATCTTGCCAGTTGAGCAACATAAAAGCATTGGTATCGTAAGAACCACCAGAATAAGCCCCAGAGCGCTTGCCTTGGTTTTCATAAACATCAATCCAACGATCTGAAAAGGCTTCTTTTACTCGACCTAGATAATCTTCTCCAAGGATAGCTAAGACTTCTTCTGCTTTCATCAAGGCTTCCTCATAAGTAAATTTGTAATCTGCTTCTGACAATGGTGTATAGAGGTCATACATTTTCAAATCAGAAAGGCCTAAAATCTTTGCACGTAGCGCAATATAGCGATGTAAGAGTGGCAAGTGTTTGTTTACCGCAGACACTAAGCTATCATAAACACTTTCTGGAATAAAGTTAGCAGACAAAGCAGCTTCACGCGCAGAAGAAAAATTACGAACTTTGGCATTGTAATTATGAACTTTAACATTCGTTTGGAGAGTCTTGGCGTAAGTGTGTTGATATTGCTCATAGACGCTGTAAAGCGCTTCATAAGCTTCCTTGCGGACTGTACGATTTTTCGACTCCACTAAACTAATGTAATTTCCGTGCGTCAATTGCACTTCATTTCCTTCTTCGTCGTGCACGGTTGGAAAGACAATATCAGCATTGTCTAAGATTCCAAAAGTATCACCCGCAGCACTAAAAATTTCACCAGCTCCTGCCAACAATTCTTCTTCACGTTGAGAAAGGATGTGAGGTTTCTTTTGCAGCAACTTATCAAAGAAATGCTGATAGATTTGCAATTCAGGCTTTTCAGCTAAGAAAGTCTGATATTGCTCGTCTGTGATTGCCATAAATTCTGGCTCATAAAAAGCAAAGGCTTGTCCGAACTCGCTATAAATGGCCATTCCTTTGGCTTGGTATTCTTGGTATTTTGCCACGCGTGTATCTTGGTCATTTTTCATGTGAGCATAGGAATAGAGTTTTTCGATACGACGCATCAAGTCCAATTGGATTTCTGTTGTTTTTAAGAGGCTGTCAGCTGAATCCAAAAGGTGACCTGCTAAGTTGCTGGCTTCTTTTAATTCTTTTGAAACTTGACTTAACTCTGCCTCAAAAGCTTCATCTGTTGGGAAAATCGTTGTTAGGTCCCAAGTGTATTTTTCTTCAATTTCATTTCTTTGTTTTGCCATAAAATTTCCTCCGTCTTTCCTATTTTATCATAAATATTGCCAAAAATCTTTGCATAAAAAGCTGGAGGATAGAGAATTTGGAGATTTTTATTTTTTTCTTTTTCATAATAAGCTGAAAATTGCTGGTAATAAGGCGTGAGATCCTGAAAAATCTGACAGAAAGAGCTGGAACGAACAGGTTGGACTTGCGGGTAAAAGTCACTAGCCGTTTTGGTCAATAAATTATCACCCGTTTGATACAATTCTGCCTGCCATTTCATCCATTTGGGCTGCTGATAGTAGAGCTGCTGGCGCACATAACGGCAAATATTTTTATCTTCTTTTGCCAGAAAACTCGTCATTTCCTGCTTGCAGAATGGCTGACGAAAGATGTCTAAAAGTTTTCCTTTACCAAAAGCAAAACTTTTCTCCTTATACTGAACCTTGCCATGCAAATCTTCATGAATCAAGTATTTAAGCCTCAAAAGCTGTTTTTGTTCGTCCAATTCCCACAGATGAAAGCCCATATTTTGACTGAAATAGAGAAAATCCTTTTGTAAATTGGTCAAAGTATTTTTCAGCCAAAGTTTCTTTCCCAAGAGCCAAAGAACGCGATAGCCATGCTGACGATAACTTTCCGTACGCTCTTTTAAGCGTTTTTGACTAAGTGAGCTACACTGAACTTCAAGCACAATTTGTTTCTCTACTAACAGATCTGCAATTTGTTGCAATTTAGGTAAATACGCTTCCACTTGAATCGCATGATTGGACTTTCTAGCCCAAGTAAACAAAACAGCTTTCAGATTTAAGTGTTCTGCACTTTCATTTTCCGTATAAAAATGACATTCTTTTAAAGAAATATGAGCAAAGTGCGGTCGCATCACCTTGCCATTCTTAAATCGCACCGCTTCCTTACAAGCCGGGCAGAGAAACCTATCCAACGGATTTACCGTATCTTCCACAGCATTTAGCATTTTTCCGTTTCCCTGACAAGCCATTAACATAGATTATTTTCCCCTTTTACTTAAATTATTCGTAAAAAAGAGTGAGACAGAACTCATCTTAAAAATTTTAAGTTCTGTCCCACTCTCATCCCCCACCTCAAAGCAGTGCTTTGAGCAAACAACGGTTTATTGCACTATATAAATTGAAGCTGGAGACTTTCGTTCCAGCTTCAAATTTTTTATAAGGGGAAACAAATTTATTGAATCGCTTCAGCGCCGTCCATTTCTTCCTTGTACAACTTGCTATCATACATCTTAATAAATGGATACCAAATGACAAAGGCAGCAAGAGCACAGACAAGTGCAACTACGAAAGCACCAATATTACCACCTGAACCAACATAAGCTCCAAGACCAATAGGTGTTGGCCATGGTGTTTGGGCAATTGCTTTACCAGCTAGTCCAAGTTGGACAGACCAGTAACCAATTGAAGCAGAGACGATTGGAGCCAAAATAAACGGAATGGTCAACATTGGATTATACACAATTGGTAGACCAAAGATAAGGGGTTCGTTGATGTTGAAAATAGCTGGACCCATAGCTGCTTTTCCAAGCATACGTAATTGATCTGACTTCGCACGGAAAGCAATATAGAAGCAAAGCAATAAGGTCGCACCAGAACCACCGATTGTTACATAAGAGTTGGTAAATTCACCTGCATAAGCAATGAATTTGCCGTCAACGTTTTGTGCCATATTAGCAAGCAAGATCGGACTAACCAGTCCCATAACGATATTAGCACCGTGAATACCGACAATCCAAAGAGCATGAACCAATAAGTAAATCACAACGATACCTAGCCATGTATTAGTGATATGGCTAACAAAGGCAAACGGAATTGCAATAACTTTATAAATATCTGTACCAAATAGGATAAAGATACCGTTAATGAAGAGTACTGCAAATGCAATGACAAAACCTGGAATGAGGGCTGTAAATGAACGAGCAACTCCTTCTGGAACAGCTTCAGGCATCTTGATGACCCAATTCTTCTGCACACAAAGGCGATATAGTTGCACAGCGAGAATGGACATCAGAATCGCAGTAAACATACCTGATGTAGATAGACGTGTCAAACTATCTCCGCCAACAGTCCAGCCACCAATTGTTGTTTTTCCTGTAACGGCTGAAATCACTCCTTTAGAATAAGTTAATTCAGGAATGGTCAAAAAGTAAGCAAATACCGCTAAGAGACCACCATTGAGTGGATTGAGGTTGAGCCCTTCTTCTTCGACATAAATTTTTGTGTATTCATACCCAATAACGATGGCAAAATAGAGAGACAAAATCCCCATTGTACACTTATAAGCTAACAAGTAGAGAGCTTGAATCTTATCAAATGAATTCGCCCACAAATCAACAATAAATTGAAGATTAAAGGCTTGCGGTATAACACTAAGAACCAAGAAAGCAGACCCTACGATTGTAAAGGGAATGCTGGCCATCCCGGCAGCAACAATAGCACGAACAGGACGCCAAGTAGAGACTTTCCCCATTGGTCCCATGAGGTACTTTTCTAGAAATTCAAACAATTTATTCATAATATATCCTCCTATGATGTTTGAAATATAATTTATAAACTAACGTTGAACAGTGGCAATATATTCTTGAATGCGTTTATATTGCTTATCTGTATGGTGATGAATCCGACTTAATTTTCTTAACATTAGAATGGCTAAAAGTAGCCCCAATAAAAGTACAACCGTTAAAACGGTTACAGTGGTTGTACTAATCGAAAAAAATGGAAAGAGGAAATGATACTGTCCCACAAAAACAATTATCAGTAGCAAAACATTTGCTAAAGCAGAAATATTGTAAAAGAACCGCGTTAATGTCGCTTCTTTTTGATGAACGCTGTACATTCGTGTTTGTTCCCACATTGCCAACGCCGCTAGAACAGTTAGCAACAAAGGCAACAGCAAAACTAAACCAGCCTTTGAAAGATACAGCATTAGCATCCAATAAAGATTAGCAAAGAAGAAAAATGCTGTCGCGTAGCGGACTGAAAAGTAACGCGTGTAGTACATGTTTTTTATTGCTGCTTCTTTTCGTCTTGCTTCTAGTTCTTGTTTCTCTTTTTCAGTCATGTTTTCCCCTTTCATTCATCTTTTACTTTTCAATCTTTCGATAAAGACTGAGCATTTCAAGTGCTACCTCACGCAAGGTCATAGTTGTCATCAAATGATCCTGAGCATGCACCATGATAATTTCAATTTTGATTTCCGTTCCACTTGCGTATTCTTGTAGCAAATTTGTTTGTGCATGATGAGCTTCCAATAGCTCTGCATTGGCAGCTTCTAACTTTTCAGCAGCTTCATCATAATGCCCTTCGCGCATATCGGCGAAAGCTTCGTGAACCGTTGTCCTTGCTGAACCACTATGCAAGATAATTTCAAAAGCTGCCACTTGTAATTCTTCCTGATTCATAGACAATCTCCTTTACTTTATTTTTAAAAATAACTGTTTAAACTCTGCAAATGACTGACAATTAAAGATCTGTTTTTGCAAACCAGGCTGCTCTAACAAATCCACAATCTTAGATGTCAACGTCGCCATTCCTTCATTTCCATAGATAGCCGGCGATGGAAGAAAGATGAGTCGAATATGAGGATTTTCTTCATTCCACTGAAGACCGTTTTTTACAATAGCAACACCGATTTTATGATGTTTAGCAATCGGTTTAATCGGATGCGGCACCGCGATTTGCTCTGAGAAAATAACTGAACTCATTTTTTCACGTTGCTTCATTAAATCCTGCATACAAGAAACGAAATCCTGCTCTTCACCTTGTCCCATTTGGCTCAGCAACTCTTGTAAGATGACCTCTTTTGTCGCATCTTGAGCAAGAACAAAACAAGCAGATGAAAAATAGTCATCAAATATTTTTTCTTCATTTTGATCTACCATTATTGCTTTTTCTGGTATCAAAGAACTTTCTACAGGTTTCAGCTGAGCCATTCTATGTTTTATCTCTTTTAGCTCTTCTGAATTTAAAAAGATGCTGACGGTAAAAACAGGAACACTGAAGACCAGATTGGATAAATCAATGGATGAAATGATAAAATCAATATTTTTCAGACGTTCATCACTCAACTCATAATAGCCAATTACATCCACAATGTGGAGTAAGTTGCCCAGTTCATTATCAATGCGATTTTTCAGCATTTGCGCTGATCCATAGCCCGTTGCACAAATCACCAAGATATTAAATTTTTGCTTTTCCTTTAACCGCTCCAAGGCAGCCATGAAATGCAAGGCTACATAAGCCACTTCATCATCAGATAAGTTTTCCTTGGAAAAAATCGGCATGGCCTGCAAGAGCTCTCTTGTCATCGCTAAAACAGATGAATATTGCTGCTGAATGTCCTTTAAAAGAGGATTTTCCAGCACCACATGATTTTGCAAACGTACAAGCAAGGTAACTAAATGCGTGACAACTCCCTCAACTAACTGGAAGTCATGTTGAAATTGATAAGCCTTGACATGCTCGACTTGCTCTAACGCCTCTAGTAGCTGCTTGCGAATTTCTTGATTGGTGTCTATTTTGGTATTCTGGCTTTCTTGACAAGAAGCTTTTGAAATCAAATGGAGCGTGATATAGTCTACTTCTTCTTTGGGAAATTCCAGCCCAGTTGCCAAATACACTCTGTGTAAAATTTTCTCAGCAATCTTTCGTTCTGCCAGATAATTACCTTGTTCCCAGTCTTCAATCTTGCTAATTTGGAAGCCTTCTGCAATCCTTTTAAACGATAAGGCAATATGAATGACCAAATTTTGAATCACAAAATCTGACAACTTTAAGTGACCTTCACGACATTCGTCCAATACAATAATCGTCAATTCTTCTAAGCTGATTTGCCGTCCTGGAACTTCAATGTTAATGTAATTGTGCAAACTTTGAAAGAAATTATCACGAAAAAAGTAATCCATGATAAAACGTCGTTTATTGCGTTCGCTGCCTTTTACATAAACACCACGATTGGCTTTGCTCTCGATTTGTAAATCATACTTTGCCAAGTCTTGTCTGATTTTCTTGAAATCTGCTGACAAGGTTGAACGACTGACAAACAGCTCTTCTGCTAAGTCATCACAATAAAGTTTTTCCTGCTCAAAGAGCAATTTATTTAAAATGTAATTGTAACGATCCTCTATATTTTCAGTCTTAGCAGAGTTTTGCTCTGTAAAAAATTCTGTTTCTATAAAGTTTCGATAGAGAGCTTTATCTTGAAGTTCAAGTCGGTAACCATAACCTTGCTTGGCTGTAATCTTCCAACCAGTTTCATCAGGCTTCCAATCCATCAATGATTTCAGGTAAGTTCTTATCGTACGATCAGAGCAAGAAAGCTGACTAGCTAATTCCTTACTTGTAATATAATGATCTTTATTTTCCAACAAAGATTGAAGAATCAATTTTTCTTTCTGATGTAGCAATACAGTTCTCCTTCCGCATTTATAAGAACTATTTTACCCTTTTTGAGCTGAAAATTTAAATCTTTTCCAAGATGAGGTTTGCCATTTTTTCAATTCCCATTGGAATAGGAATGTAGGCTTGCGGAGGAATTTGTACAATAGGTTTGCCGACTTTTGCTCCAGCATCCTCAAATTGCTTGAAATACATTTTTGTTTGAGGGCTAATGAGATAAAGATCAAATTCAGCAGCAGCAATGGCTTTTCCACCTTCTGTCGCACTAATAGCATCTACTTCAATGTCATGCCCTTTGCTCTTTAAAAATTCCGTTGTTTTCTTTGCCATCAAAGAAGATGACATACCTGCTGCACAGATAATCAATGCTTTAGCCATAAGATTTTCTCCTTATAAATAAAATTTATTTTATAAACTCATTATAGTTGAAAACGATTACAACTTCCATCTTATTTTTTTCCGTAGTGAAACGGAAATATTTCCTTAGTTACTTTTTTACTTATATTTTAATTTATAATAGAGAATGGTTCCTGATAAAACCAAAGACACGCTATTTGCCATAATTAAAGGCAAATCTTCAATTCCCAAGCCATGAAACAGCCACAAAGCAATACCGACAACTTGCATCAGATACATACCAAGCGCAATAGACTCTGTATCCTTGGTTTTAATGACTTTTATTACCTGCGGTAAAAAAGCAAAAGTAGTTAATACAGCAGCAATCGTTCCAATCATATTTTCTCCCTTTCTAAAAACGAAGCTAGAAAACTCTAGCCTCGTTTCTTTCTTACTTGCTCTATTACATATAGAAAGATATATGCACAATCTTCCTATTACAAAATATTCACCAGTCCCAGATATTTGGATAAGACGACTATATCTTTCTTTTCTAGATTGAAAGCGACCATTATCAGCTCCCGAATCTTCACATCATTGATGTCACTATCTACAACAAAGCCGTCTGCATTTTTCAACTTAATCGTCAAATGCTGAGTGATAGCCGGATTGGCAGCCAAGTCTGATACAGCGACTCCTTTAGAAAATTTGATGACATAGGTTATTTTTTTACTCATAAAATCCCTTATCTAGTCTACAGTTTCTCCATTTGAGGCAATCACTTCTTTATACCAGTTAAAGGACTTCTTAGGTGAACGCTCATAGGTTCCATTTCCCTCATCGTCCTTGTCTACATAGATGAAACCGTAGCGCTTGCGCATCTCCCCGGTACCTGCAGACACCAAGTCAATACAGCCCCAAGGCGTATAACCCATGAGGTCAACTCCGTCTTCGACCACGGCTTTCTTCATCTCACGGATATGGGCACCCAAATAGTCAATCCGGTAGTCATCATGCACCATGCCGTCTTCTTCCACTTTGTCAATGGCGCCAAAACCATTTTCTACGATAAAGAGGGGCAGGTGATAATGGTCTGTAAACCAGTTGAGAGCATAGCGCAGACCTTCTGGGTCAATCTGCCAGTCCCATTCTGAAGCCTCAACATAAATATTCTTGACCAAATCTTCGGTTTCCACATAGTCAAAGTAAGGATTATTTCCTCGATGAGAATCAATAGCAAAGGACATATAGTAGCTAAAGCCGATGTAATCAACAGTTCCAGCTAGCAAATCCTCTTGATCTTGCTCGGTAAAATCAACCTGAATACCTTTTCTTTCCCAATATTTAAGAATATGTTCTGGATAGAGACCGAAAACATGGACATCTGCAAAATAATAACGCTTTTGCATGGCTTTCATAGCCATGAGGATGTCCTTAGGATTGCAGGTAGCTGGATAAATCGGACACATGGCAATCATACAGCCAATTTGGAAGTCAGGATTGATCTCATGACCGATTTTAACTGCTCGCGCAGAAGCCACCAGCTCATAGTGAGCCGCCTGATACATGATCGCTTCACGATTGTCTCCTTCTTTGTAAACAATACCAGAATTGGTGAAAGGAGCAAAATCTTCTTGATAGTTGGCTTGATTGTTGATTTCATTGAAGGTCATCCAGTATTTGACCTTGTCCTTATAGCGTTTGAAGACCACTTCCGCAAAGCGGACAAAGAAATCAATAACCTTGCGGTTCTTCCAGCCACCGTACTCGGTCACCAAATGATAAGGCATTTCAAAATGCGACAGGGTAATAACTGGCTCAATCCCGTATTTGAGACACTCATCAAAAAGGTTATCATAAAACTGCAAACCAGCTTCATTGGGCTGCTCTTCGTCTCCCTTAGGAAAAATCCGCGTCCAAGCGATAGAAGTTCGGAAGCACTTGAAACCCATTTCCGCAAAGAGAGCAATGTCCCCCTTATAACGATGATAAAAATCAATTGCTTCATGGTTAGGATAATATTTGTCCGGCAACACTCCTGCCGTAATTTCACGCGGAACCCCATGGCGAGCTGCTGTCATCACATCAGCCACACTAATGCCCTTGCCACCTTCCTGCCAACCACCTTCTAGTTGATGAGCTGCAACTGCTCCACCCCAGAGAAATCCGTCTTTAAATGTTGACATGTCTAAAGTCCTCCTGATTTTGATACTTTTATTATACTTCTAAGAAAGCGCTTTTAAAACCCATATTTTTGCCACAGCAATGCGGAAAATAAATCCAAAGACTGTGAAAACGATTGCTTTTCATCTCATTTCTTTCTATAATGAAGAAAAAGAATATAAAATCTACATTCAGCAAAAGAAAGTTTCTACTTTTATCTTTGCTGGTTTTATAGACGGAGTTTTAAAAACAGGACTTTTTCTACTTGGTATCAAGCCTGTTAGTATTACATTTCCATTTTTAGTCGTTTATAGATGTGTCAGCCTGATTGCCTATGTTTGGCTCTTTTTATTTAAGAAAAAACTAAATGAGTAAATTAAAAAGAGTGAAACAGAACTAAAATTTGAAAATTTTTAGTTCTGTCTCACTCCACAGCCTGAGAGACTATTGAGATAGTGAATAACAAAACGACGTTTTCATCAAAAGTGCTTTTTCGAGCTTAAAAAACAAACAAGGATAAGACTCGCGTCATGAGCCTTATCCGGCAACTAATTCGTCATTGCTTTATTATACAATATGCTAAGCTGGAGACTTTCGTCCAGCTTTTTTATGTTTCTCTTGTCTTAGCCGAATAATTTCTGATTTGGCTTGTTTGGCACTTTCAAAAAGAAGGCTAAAACAAGCACTACAATCATCACACCAGCTAAGAAAAAGCTCATCATTTCATAACCAGATTTGTCAATAATATCTCCTGCAATATTTTGGATAAGAATGGTTCCCAAATTTCGGGCTGTTTGAACAAGGGCAATAGCTGTCACCAGATATTTCTCATCTACTACGTTAGCAACAATCTTTAAAGTCACCATAATCAACAACATTCCTGTGGCGTGCTTTGACATCAAGGTCAAAAGAATCTTGGAGGTCAGTCCCAAATCCAGACCATAAATCACATACTGTAAGAGCAAAATGAGCAGGGGAATATAAAGCAATTTTTTAATCGGAAGTTTATCCATAAAAAGATAAGAAAAGAAGATCAAGGGCGACTCACAAATAACAGAAATAGCTACCACAGTCGTCGCCACATTGACACTTAAACCACTATGCTCTAACATAGACGGAATATAGGTGTGACCAGTATTTCCGACTCCAGAATAGAGCGCCACAATGATGAGATAAAATAAATACGTTTTATTTTTAAAAATTTGCCCGATATAAGAGTCATTTTTCGCTTGGGTCGCTTTTTTAGGATGCTGATCCTGTTTTGGCTCAATTCCCAGCACTCCAAGAATACTCACACACATCATACCGATAAACACGATGAAAATCGCTTGCGGAGAGATGAACTTATAAATCAGCCCTGCTAATTGTGAGCCCATTGCATAGCCAAAAGTCCCCCAGATACGGATTTTCCCATAAGTATAAGGGCTTCTAGCAGCTAGAACGTCCATAACAGGATTCACACCGTTGATTAGCATTAAAACAGCGCTGTACCAAATTGTCAAGAGCAAGAGATTATTGGCTTGCATGAAAAAAATTGCTCCAACGATGATGAAAAGAAAGCTATAAATGGTTACTTTTTTAATGCCAATCGCGTCATTCAAAACACCCATAATAGGCTGTACAATCATTGAAGAAAAGAACGAGGCAGAGACAACAAGTGAAACCTGACTAGCCGAATACCCCTTATCCAGCATATAAACTGAAATTAAAGTTGAAAACAATGAGTATGATAAAAAATAAAAATTATACATCAAAAAATAAGCAAAATAGCTATTTTGAAATTTCCTAAACATGATTTTTCCTTCTCCCTAAAAAGGTGACAAAGCCCGATTGGATAAATCAATCGAGCTTTCTATTCTGCAATGAGTGATTAACGTTTCTGACGACGAGATAGCTGTATATCGTTAGTTGTACACTGTTTTCTTCTTTGCTTACGTTTCGTTGCTTCAAAAACGACAATGAGCAAAAGAATAAGCAACGGAACTGCGATCAGAATGTGATAATCTAAAAAGAGTTGCTTCAAACTTTTTCCGCTAGATTTTGCTGTTGTAGTTTTTACAGTTGACTTAGCTGTACTGTTTTTAATTGCTGTATCCTTTACTTCTGTGACATTATCTCCGTTTGAAATAAGCGAAGAAAGTTGCTCCAAACCATTATCATTTTTCAATACGTCATTTTCCACAACTGCTTTTGCTGCTGTGCCTTTTTTCACTGTTGCATAGAAATCTTTTGATAATTTATAGGTCTTTCCATTGATTTCTTGCTCACCAGCATTGAAAACTTTTTTATACTCATAGTCAGCATAAGCTTTCTCAATCAAGGCATTGCCAAATGGATGGCGGTAATATTCTCCGTCTTGGTCAGACCAATTCCCAACTCCCATGATAACACTAATCAAACGTTGTTCCCCTCGCTTAATCGTTGCGATGTAATTAAAAGCTCCTCGTGGACTTGACCCCGTCTTTAAACCTTCGACGCCTTCAATGCCATATTTGGCACCGGGAAGTGAGTAATTATAGGTTTCAAAGGTTTCTTCATACGGCGTTCCCTTTTTTACCGTTACGACTGGTTTATTGGTGTAATTTAAAATATTTGGATAATTCTTGACGAAATGGTACCCTAAAATGGCTAAATCGCGCGCCGTTGTCTGATTGGCTGCATTGTTATCATACCGTTGTGGAGTATACAAGCCTTTGAAAGAAACAGCTGCAGCTCCGCTAGCATTGAACCATTTTGTATTGGTCATACCTAATTCTTTTGCCTTGGCATTCATCATGTCCAAAAATGTATCTGGATCATTGTTAGATAAATAATTGGCTAACATAACAGTTGTCGCATTTGAAGATGGAACAGCTGTCATCGTAATCAATTCAGAGACAGTATAATCTACTCCCGCCACAATTTTATTGTTGGAAATTTCGTAAATTTTGGCAATTGCTTCATCACGTGGTGTTGCTTTGATAACTGTATTTTCGCTCAACTTTCCTTGCTGAATCGCTTCAAAAACTAAATACAAGGTCATCAATTTGCTCATACTGGCAGGATCACGAACTTCATCAATATTGTCTTGCCAAAGGATATTTCCCGTATTAGCATCTACAATCAAGGATGATTTCGGACGATTGATTGGATTGACCTTCTCGTTTGGATACATTTTTTGTGCCATATCAACCAATTCATCTGCACGAGCAGCAGTTACTCCCACATACAACATAAAAAGACAAACAATAGCTAACAGCTTTTTCACTAGAATCCTCCTAAGTTCTCACTTATCTTCTAGTATAGCACACTTTATCCATAAGATAACGAACTTTTTCCAAAATGTCAAAAAACCTACCTAAAAATTAGATAGGAAATAGATTCTTATTTTTTCAAAATGCTTAAAGCTTCTTTATCTGCGATAACAACCACATCTTCATGTTTTTGAAGGACGCTTCCTGGTAGTTCTTCTGTAATCGGTCCTTCTACTGTTCCTGCAATCGCTTTAGCTTTTGAAGCACCATAAGCAAATAAAATAATAGATTTTGCATCGAGAATATTCCGAATCCCCATTGAGTAAGCTTGCGTCGGTACATCTTCTATTTTATCAAAGAAACGAGCATTCGCTTCAATAGTTGATTGCTCCAAATCCACTACATGAACCGTGCTATCAAAGCTCGTCCCTGGTTCATTAAACCCAATATGACCATTTGTACCAATTCCCAAAATTTGCAAATCAACAGGATGTTCTACCAAAATTTGGTTGTAGCGTTTCACTTCTGCTTCCGCATCTTCAGCAACACCATTTGGTAAAAAGCTTTCTTTAAAAGGCTTTTGATTAAATAAATGTTTTTGCATAAAATAACGATAAGACTGAGGATTTTCCCCACTTAATCCTATGTACTCGTCTAGATTCACACTGGTTAAGCCTGACAAATCAAGGTCACTTTCAACAATTTGCTCGTAAAAACTCAAAGGACTACTCCCTGTCGCTAAGCCTAACGTTTTAGCTCCTTCAGCTAATTTTTCTTTTAATAATTCAAACGCTACTCTACCGCCGTCTACTTGATTTTCCACTTGAATAATTCTCATCGCTAAACTCCTTTTCCTTATTTAATTACATTATATGGTATAGACCAATTTTTGTCAAGAGAATTTGTTTCTTTTTAAAAAATCCGAGCTTGTTTGCACGAAAATCGTGCTATAATAGAAGAATGTTAGTCTATTTACTCTGTTTATTTTTACTGGGAGTTGCATTTGTTATCGCTGCGCTCCTTTTCAAAACCAAGCGAATCTGGTATTATACCTTATTGATTTTAGGCATTTTACTCATGTGCCTGCCACTTGTTGCTTGTTGTTATTCGTTATGGATTTTAATTACAGCCTAAGGAGAATGTATGAATACTGCTGATTTTGACTTTCATTTACCAGAAGAATTGATTGCGCAAACACCTTTAGAAAAGCGAGATGCTTCCCGCCTTTTAGTCGTCAATCACGAAACTGGTCAAATGGAAGATACTCACTTTGATGCCATTATTGATCAATTACATCCTGGAGACGCTTTGGTTATGAATGATACGCGCGTCTTGCCAGCACGCCTTCATGGTGAAAAGCCTGAAACAGGCGGACATGTTGAATTACTACTGTTGAAAAACATCGCAGGAGATGATTGGGAAGTGCTAGCGAAGCCAGCCAAGCGCTTAAAAGTCGGAGCAGCTATATCTTTTGGTGACGGGCGCTTAACAGCAACTGTCTTAGAAGAATTAGAACACGGCGGACGAATTGTACGTTTCCATTACCAAGGGATTTTCTTGGAAGTGCTTGAAAGTCTGGGCGAAATGCCCTTGCCGCCTTATATTCATGAAAAATTAAAAGACCGTGAACGCTATCAGACTGTTTATGCTAAAGAAAATGGCTCAGCGGCTGCTCCTACTGCCGGGCTTCATTTTACCAAAGAGCTGCTGGCTCAGATTGAAGCTAAAGGCGTAAAATTAGTCTATCTGACGCTTCATGTTGGTCTAGGAACCTTCCGTCCTGTCTCTGTAGACAATGTAGACGAACACGAGATGCATTCAGAATTCTATACATTGTCTGAAGAAGCAGCTAGCACGCTTCGACAAGTCAAAGCCAGCGGGAAACGTGTTATAGCGGTCGGAACAACTTCTATCCGTACACTAGAGACAATCGGTTCAAAATTTAATGGGGAAATCAAAGCAGACTCCGGTTGGACCAACATCTTTATTAAACCTGGCTACGATTGGAAAATCGTAGATGCTTTTTCTACCAATTTCCACCTTCCAAAGTCCACTCTCGTCATGCTCGTTTCAGCCTTTGCAGGTCGAGAATTAGTGCTCTCTGCTTATCAGCATGCCATTGATGAAAAATACCGCTTTTTCAGCTTTGGAGATGCTATGTTTATAAAATAATAGGTGAAATATGAATAAAATTGAAAGCCGTCATCGACTCATTCGCTCACTTGTCCTAGAGAAAAAAATTCACACACAACAAGAATTACAAGATTTATTGAAAGCGAATGGCGTTACAGTGACGCAATCCACACTTTCTCGAGACATTAAAGCTTTGAACTTAGTAAAAGTACACGAAGCAGATATTTCTTATTACATTATCAATAGCATGGCACCTTCACGCTGGGAAAAACGCCTGCGTCTCTATATGGAAGATGCCTTGATTATGTTGCGTCCTGTTCAACATCAAGTTGTCATGAAAACTCTTCCTGGATTGGCACAATCATTCGGTTCTATCTTAGATGCTCTAGAATTTTCCGAAATTGTCGCAACGGTCTGCGGTGATGATGTCTGCTTGATTATCTGCGAGGACAATCAAAAAGCGCAAGATTGTTTTAACAAATTAAAACAATTTGCACCCCCGTTCTTCTTTAGTAAAGATTAAAAAGCTAAGGCTGGAATTTTGTGGTTCTATAATTTCTGTAGTGGGTGGACTCTGCTTCAGAGATTATAGAGTTATTCTTTTGGCTTTCGGAGCTTTGACAACTTTAAGAAACGCATTCTCATCACCTTAAACATCAAAAAAGAGAAGACCAAGCTATGATCTGCACCCCAAAAATTAGACAGAAAAAAT
>NZ_KV811143.1:0-509 GCF_001813035.1 Streptococcus sp. HMSC071H03
CTTTTTCATTACCTTTTGTCTTTTCAGGAACAAGGTTGTACACTTTATCACCAGACTTAATCGCTGTCGTCTTGTGGTCTGTTGTATCGTAGTTTTCACCAACCTTAGAATGAGAAGTATCCGTTACATCTTCTTTAATTTTCTTACCAGATTCATCTACATAGTGAACCACAACATCACCATAATCTTGAGGTGAGTCTACTGTTACCGTATTAGAATCACGTTCAACATTGTTGATAATTTCAGTAAAGGTGTTCTTCACGGTACCAGTATTCAGTTGTTTCACTTGCATGTAACCTGTAGCTTGGAATTCACTATTATCTGAAATCTTGCTCAAGAAGTCACTAGAGAATGAATACACAACTGTTCTTGACTTGTGATCAATCGTTTGGCTGACATATTGCGTCAAGTCAGTACCTTTAGCTAATCTTGTACCGTCTTTCAAGAGAAGGTCTGTCTTCGCAAACCATTTGTGAACACCGTTGTATTCTACTAATGGAGAGTAAGTG
>NZ_KV811144.1:0-251 GCF_001813035.1 Streptococcus sp. HMSC071H03
GCTGTCTAACTGCTAAGGTATAGAAGACAAAAATATAAGCACCATTGACAACTAAGAAAAGGATAAATTCAGATAAGGTAAAAGGGACTAAAGAACGAGCTCGATCACCAACAGCAATCTGAGCATAAGGAAAAATACCAAAAAGACCTACTCCAATAAATAGGGTCATAAGCCCTGCTATAGCCAAAATGGCTGATATAAGAATAGGCACTGCGAAATTTTTGTCTTCTATACCTTAGCAGTTAGACAGC
>NZ_KV811145.1:0-41579 GCF_001813035.1 Streptococcus sp. HMSC071H03
CCAACTTTTGGGGGTCAGTACAGTCTTCGTTCTCTTTTTTCATATATCCAAAACAGTGAAGGTTTTATATCCCCTCTAAAGGGATTGTTATTTCTAGTGAAAGTTGGAAGATGGATTAAATCTGTCTTAAATTGGAATTCATTGCTCTTCCAATGAAGAACTTAGTCGTGTTTTTCTATTAAAATCATATACAAAAAGCTCTATAGTATCTCCGAAGTAGGGTTACCTTACTAGAGAGAGATATTATGGAGCCTTTCTTTGTTTTAAAAGTCTGAATTATTATTTACCAAATAAATGGGAAAAGACGATATCTAACCTTTTGGCAGTAGTCCTTATAGTCTTCTCCAAAATGCTGATTGAGAACCCTTTCTTCTGTTCGAATACGGATAGCGTAGGCAATGCTCAAAATAATAAGAGTAATGAGAATACTTAAGATATTTAATGTTACAAAAGATAAGCCTAAAATGGAAAGAATGCTTCCAGTATAAGCAGGGTTGCGAACGAGACTATAGGGTCCACTGCTAATTAATTTTTGAGTATCAGTGGTCTGAACATTTAGTGTAAATGCTTTGCCAAGATAATGAATAGCATATAATCTAAAAATAATACCGAAAATCATCAGAAAAATACCTAGGTAAATCCCCCATTCAGGAAGTAGGTAAGGTTTAATAGGATTATTCAGCATGGCTATGGATAACACAACACTGGTAATAATAATGTATCTTGTCCCCTGATCCTTAGAATGATTTGAGGTGTTTTTGCTGGTCTTGTTTTTAATAAAAAGTTCTGTTAACCCCCATAGAACGAGTAAACAATAAATGATGGTGCTTTGATAGTGAAACATTATAAACCTCTTTTCGTTATTTCAGCTCTAACCAAGAGTCCTATAAAAGACATCAATCTCATATTTAGTTAGAAGTGATTTTCTGAGAAATGAACTGATATATATCATCTTGAGGTGGCTAAAAGAACTTTCACAGAAAATAAAAATGGCCACTCAATTGGTTGTTAGACAATTCTAGGTTTACCTCCGTAGTGTCAGCTAAAATAATTAGTTCATTTGTGGGTGATATTCAAGTGAGAAGAATGTAGACGATTTTTAAATGACTCATTTACATTATACCGCCAAACCTCATTACTTGCAATATCCACTTGCATAATAGTTGGATTCCAAATGAGATGACAATTATCGAAAGGTTACAATGTTAACGTAGTACATTTTAGCCAAAACTATTATTTTTCAATGGTAATGCTATGACAACAAGAATTTCTGAAAATAAGTCTTTCTTTACCGTAGTGCCAAGTATTTGTTGCCATTTTTGAAACGAATTCATTAGTATATCAATAAAAAGTATAAATTTAGTCTGTTGCTGTTATGATAGTTTTCTGTTTATTTACCAATTAGAAATTTAAAAACCTATCATTTCAGAGGAGTATTGATATTCCCTACAATCTTTAATGAAAATGTGGCCTATAATTGAGGTGGATTTGAGGTATTCGGGGACAACAGTTAAAGTATCAATTGCAAATGCTCTTGCGGCACAATATGTATGTAGGTGAGACAGCAATCATTGGAATACATGCCCATAAAACAGAACGTTGAATCTAATTCTACTTGCATTGAACGACTTTTAGATAGAGCAGGTAGTGGGTATTGGAGCAAATCAAGCTTGCTTACAATCTCAGAAGCTGTAAGTGGTGTCAAGGGAGATATAGATAGATTTTTTGATGTGGTCAAAAATAGATATGGATAAGAAATTTAATTTATGTTATGATATAAGTGTAATAAAGGAGAGAAAATGCAGAATAACTTACTGGTATTACAGTCAGATTTTGGTTTGGTAGATGGGGCTGTATCGGCAATGGTCGGTGTGGCCTTAGAGGAATCCCCAACGTTAAAAATACATCATTTGACTCATGATATTACGCCTTATAATATTTTTGAGGGAAGCTATCGTTTGTTTCAAACGGTGAATTATTGGCCAGAAGGGACAACGTTTGTCTCCGTTGTGGATCCAGGCGTTGGTTCGAAGCGGAAAAGCGTGGTTGCCAAAACTGTACAAAATCAGTATATTGTCACGCCAAATAACGGGACACTTTCTTTTATCAAGAAACATGTGGGAATTCTAGCGATTCGTGAGATTTCGGAGGTGGAAAATCGCCGAAAAAATACGGAGCATTCTTATACGTTTCATGGTCGTGATGTTTATGCTTATACTGGTGCGAAGTTAGCAAGCGGACACATTACTTTTGAAGAAGTGGGCCCAGAATTAAGTATAGATGAAATTGTAGAAATTCCTGTTGTGGAAACGACAATTGGGAATGATTTTGTTAGTGGGGCTATTGATATTTTAGATGTTCGTTTTGGTTCGCTATGGACGTCTATTACACGTGAGGAATTTTATACTCTTAGTCCTGAATTTGGTAATCGGTTTGAGGTCACGATTTATAATAACGATATGCTGGTCTATCAGAACCAGGTGACTTATGGGAAATCTTTTGCGGATGTACGGATTGGTCAGCCGATTTTGTATATCAATTCTCTTTATCGTGTTGGTCTGGCGATCAATCAGGGGTCTTTTGCGAAGGCCTATAATGTAGGAGTCGGAGCGCAATGGAGTATTGAAATCAAGCGGATTGAAAAATAAATAATAAAGGAGATTATTATGAAAAATAATTCAATAAGAAGTGTTGTCGCAACGGGGATTGGAGCAGCCCTCTTCGTCGTTATCGGAATGATTAGTATTCCAACTCCTGTGCCAAATACCAGCATTCAATTGCAGTATGCTTTGCAGGCCTTGTTTAGTGTGATTTTTGGTCCGGTTGTTGGATTTTTAACGGGCTTCATCGGGCATGCCCTAAAAGACTCTTTGCAATATGGAAATCCTTGGTGGTCATGGGTCATTGCCAGCGGTTTGTTTGGTTTGATTATTGGGCTGTTTCGGAAAAGACTCCGTGTTACGCAAGGTATTTTTGAAGCAAAAGATATTGTATCGTTCAATGTAATTCAACTGTTGGCCAATGCTGTGGTGTGGATTGTCATTGCGCCGCTAGGTGATATTTTGATTTACAATGAGCCTGCAAACAAGGTGTTTGTACAGGGCGTTGTTGCAACGATTTCTAATGGTTTGACGGTTGCTATTGCAGGAACAGTGCTTTTGCTAGCTTATGCCCGCACGCAAACCAAATCAGGAAGTTTGAAAAAAGATTAGTGACATGAAGCGGGAGTGAGACGGAGCGAAGGTTTGAAAATGTTTCTTCTTACTCTCACCACTGCGTCTTATAATTCTGATGACTATATAAACAAAGGAGCTGAGCATTTTTGCCTCAGTTTCTTGCTTTATAATGGCAAAATGCCCTATGATGGAGCTTTTCATTTGCTTTTTAGACTTAAGAAAGCACCTAATGAGAAAAATATTGTCTAGGCATGCTGTCCAAGTTCAGACGAAGCAAACTAGTTTTAGTTCATGTCATCCGAGGGGCAGACGGAGCAAATTGGTTTTAGTTCATGTCATCCGAGGTTCGGACGGAGCAAACTGATTTTGATTCATGTTATCCGAGGCTCGGACAGAGCAAACTGATTTTGATTCATGTTATCCGAGGTTCGGACAGAGTAAACTAGTTTTGGTTCATGTCATCCGAGGCTCGGACGGAGCAAACTGATTTTGGTTCATGTCGTTCGAGGCTCAGACAGAAGAAACGAGTTCTTGTTTGTCCCGTCGACTGGGTCGATAGTCTCAACTGGTTTAAGTTTGTTTCGTCGACCGGGTCGACTATTTTAACCATTGCCGCACTTTCTCAGTAACCGTGTAGGGTCGGCAAGAAGCTGAACGCTTCTTGTTTGGTCAGATTTTTTCACGTTCAAGGTTTAATTTTGCGACAGTGTTCGCGGACTTCAAAATTGATTTTCATCTTATTTTCTTTTATGCTACAATAGAATGAGTAAGTACAAGAGGAGAAGTGGATGATTTTAGAGGAATTTGATGAAAACCGTCAGGCGATTATCAATCCAGAAGATTTGGTTGAGGCGTTGCCAGATTTTCCAGAAATAGTGGTGTCTTGCTTTGCCCGTGAGACCTTTAAGCGCATGCTGGCTGATTTTCAGCATGAGTTATTGACCTCCACTTCCATGGCAAATATTGAGATTCCCATTTACAAGGTTGTTATAAAAGGTAAGGCAATCGCCGTGTTTAATTCACCAGTAGGGGCGGCTGCCTGTATCGCTATTTTGGAAGATTTGATTGCCTTTGGAATGAAGAAGCTGGTTCTTTTTGGAACATGTGGTGTTTTAGATGAAACGATTAGGGAAACGTCTATCATTGTTCCTCATGCGGCTATTCGTGATGAAGGGACCAGTTATCATTACCTGCCGGCTTCTGATGAGATAGAAGTAAATGTCGGTTTGCGGGATTTTTTACGGTCATTTTTAGCTGCTAAAGGAATTTCTCATACAGTTGGAAAAGTTTGGACGACAGACGGCATTTATCGGGAAACGGCTGCGAAACTCCATAAGCGAAAAGAAATGGGTGCTGTTTGTGTAGACATGGAATGTTCAGCAGTTGCAGCTTTGGCAGCTTTTCGTGAGATTTCCGTTTGCCATTTCTTTTATGCGGCGGATCACTTGTCAGAAGAAGCCTGGGATATGCGCAATTTAGCCAATCATGCAGACCTAGATGAAAAAGACAAAGTGGCTAACTTGGCAATGCAAATTGCCCTTGCTTTATAGAGAACATGCTATGAAAAAACCAATTATTCAATTTGAAAACTTTAGTTTTCAGTATCAAGCGCAGACAGAACCAACCTTGAAAAATGTTGATTTGACGATTTATGAGGGCGAAAAGGTCTTGATAGTCGGCCCTTCTGGTTCGGGAAAGTCCACTCTTGGACAATGCTTAAATGGCATTATTCCAACTATTTATCATGGAGAAATGACTGGGAATCTGTGGATTCAAGGTAAGTCTGCGTTTGGCAGCAGCATTTATGACTTGTCCAATCTTGTCAGTACCGTCTTGCAAGACACAGACGGTCAATTTATCGGGCTGAGTGTCGCGGAAGATTTGGCTTTTGCTTTGGAAAATGACATGGTTAATTTGCCAACGATGAGAGAAAAGGTTCATTTGTGGGCAGAGAAATTGGATTTGTTATCGCTGTTACACCAACGTCCTCAAGACTTATCTGGTGGGCAGAAGCAGCGGGTCAGTTTGGCTGGGGTGCTGATTGATGAAAGTCCGATTTTGCTCTTTGATGAGCCTTTGGCAAATTTAGATCCGAAGTCGGGACAGGATACGATTGAGCTGATTGATCAGATCCATGCGGAAGCAGGAACGACAACGATTGTTATCGAGCATCGTCTGGAAGATGTACTGTATCGGTCTATTGATCGGATTGTCCTCATCAATGACGGACAAATTCTCTTTAACGGCAGTCCTGATAATCTGCTGCATACGCATTTATTAGCCGAAAATGGGATTCGAGAGCCACTTTATCTGACCACCTTGCGTCAGCTTGGTTTTCAGCTGGAAAATTCTGCACAGTTGGCAAATTTAGCTCAGATAGATGTCTCCGCTGTTCAGTTTTCAGGTGAAAAAGTTTCTATTCAAAAATCACAAGCCCAGGATGATTTGCTGGAATTGAAAAATGTCCACTTTGCCTACGGTGAGAAAAAGGTTTTACAAGATATTGATTTTACAATCTCTAAAGGCGAAAAAATTGCCATTGTCGGGAAAAACGGTGCTGGAAAATCCACGTTAGCCAAAGCGCTTTGCCAGTTTATCGCAACAGAAGGAAGCTATACTTGGCAGGGAAGAGACATCAAAGGCGACTCCATTAAAGAGCGGGCAGAACGGATTGGTTACGTTTTGCAAAACCCAAATCAGATGATTTCTACGACCATGATTTTTGATGAGGTTGCTTTAGGCTTGAAGTTGCGTGGGATTGCAGAAAATGAGATAAAAGAGCGTGTATTAGCTGCGCTAAAAACCTGCGGTTTATATGAATTTCGGCAGTGGCCCATTTCTGCTCTGTCTTTTGGGCAAAAGAAGCGGGTGACCATTGCTTCGATTTTAGTGTTAAATCCAGAGATTATCCTTTTAGATGAGCCAACGGCTGGCCAAGATCAGCGCAATTACACAGAAATCATGAATTTCTTAGATGAATTGAACCAAAAAGGGCATACGATTATCATGATTACACATGATATGCAGCTGATGCTGGATTATTCTGACCGTGCGGTTGTGATGTTAGACGGAAAGATCTTGGCAGACAAAACACCGGCCGAAGTTTTGACAGATAAGACTTTGATTCATGCAGCGAACCTTAAGGAAACGTCTATCTTTTACTTGGCTGAGAAATTAAACGTTGATCCACTCGCTTTAACAGAATTTTATATGCAAGAAAGGGAGGAAAGCCATGCTTAATCAGCAAAAACTTATTGGTTACCATGCGGGAACGACCTTTTTGCATCGCCTATCCGGAGCGAGTAAGTTACTGTTTTTCATTTTGGTATCAACTGCAGCGATGATTAGTTACGATACTCGCTTGCTGTTGGTCATTGCGATTGGCTCACTCTTTCTTTTTAGAGTTTCGAACATTCATTTCAAAGATGTATCGTTTGTTTTGGCTTTTGCAGGTGTTTTTGCCGCTTTGAATCTTATCATGGTCTATCTGTTTGCTCCTCAGTACGGAGTGGAGATTTATGGCCAACAGACGGTCTGGTTAAGCGGTCTAGGTAGCTATACTGTAACAGCGCAGGAAATTTTTTATTTGTTTAATTTGTTCTTGAAATATCTCTGCACCATTCCTTTGGCGGTTATTTTTTTAATGACCACTCACCCTAGTCAGTTTGCCTCTAGCATGAATCAAATCGGAATTCCTTATAAAATCGCCTATTCTGTCAGTTTGACGCTGCGCTATATTCCTGACCTGCAGGAGGAATTTTACCTGATTAGAATGTCGCAAGAAGCGCGTGGACTGGAATTGTCCAAAAAAGCAAAATTAAGCCAGCGTATCAAAGGGAACCTGCAAATCATTATTCCATTGATTTTTAGCTCGCTGGAGCGGATTGATACGATTGCGACAGCCATGGAATTGCGCCGTTTTGGTAAAAATAAGAAGCGGACTTGGTACACTTATCAGGCTTTTCAGAGATTGGATATTGAAGTGATTTTGCTGGCTATTTTATTTTTACTACTCAGTTTTTTACTCTTTTTTGTTAATCACGGTCGCTTTTACAATCCTTGGCTATAAATGAGAATTGAAATGTACATAGGAGGAAGGAAATGATTGCATTGGTAACAGGAGCTTCAGCTGGTTTTGGTCAAGCTATTTGTCGTCGATTGGTGACAGAAGGCCATCAAGTGATTGGAGCAGCGAGAAGATTGGAAAAGTTGACACAACTTCAAGAGGAGTTGGGTTTTGAAAATTTTTATCCGCTTCAAATGGATGTGTCGGATACAAAAAGTGTGGATCAGGCTTTAGAAAGTTTGCCGGAGAATTGGAGAACGATTGATATTTTGGTCAATAATGCAGGCCTGGCATTGGGCTTAGACAAGGCTTATGAGGCAGATATGCAAGATTGGCTGACGATGATTCAGACCAATATTATTGGTTTGGTTTATCTAACACGTCAGATCCTACCGCAAATGGTAGAGCGAGATAGCGGATTGATTATCAATCTAGGTTCGACTGCTGGAACGGTTCCTTATCCAGGTGCCAACGTCTATGGAGCTAGTAAAGCATTCGTGAAGCAATTTTCTTTGAATTTACGTGCTGATTTGGCAGGACATCATATTCGTGTTACTAACATTGAACCTGGTCTTTGTGAGGGAACAGAATTTTCAAATGTCCGATTTAAAGGGGACGATCAACGAGCTGAAAAATTGTATGAAGGAGCTCATGCTATTCAGCCAATAGATATTGCCAATACTGTTGCTTGGATTGTTGGACAGCCTCCTCATGTCAATATTAACCGGATTGAAATCATGCCTGTTTCACAAACATTTGGAGCGCAGCCTGTTTTTCGAGAAGAATAGATGAGATAGAATGGGGAGAATATGACAGAAATAAACCTTTTGTTTTCAATCGATGATCGCTATGTCGAGCAATTTAAAACAACCTTGTATTCCGTTTACCTAAATTCACCGTCAGCTTTGCTGCATGTGTTTGTTTTGCAAAAAAAATTGTTAAAAAGGAATGTGGAGATTGAGGAATTTTGTGAGGCACTAGGAATCATCTATGAACCAGTCGTGATTGGGGAAAAAGCATTTGAGGACGCCCCCAGCACTGATCGGTATCCAGAAACAATCTACTATCGCTTGCTGGCACATGAATACCTTCCTAAAGACTTAGACAGAATTCTTTACCTAGACGCAGATATTTTATGTCTGAATGATATTTGTCCTCTTTATGAAATGGAGTTAGGAGCTTCTTTATATGCTGCGGCTAGTCATGGATCAGATGCCAATATGACAGATTTAGTCAATAAGTTGCGCTTGCAGAATTTTGAAGCGGAAAGTTATTACAATTCCGGCGTTTTACTTATGAATTTGACCGCCATTCTAAAAGAAGTAAAACGAGAAAAGATTTTAGAATACATTGCTCAAAATAGTTTTAAACTCTTTTTACCGGATCAAGATGTGCTGAATGCTTTGTATGGGCATTTGACAATTCAGATTCCAGATGAATTGTATAACTATGATGCACGCTACAATGTGCTATATTATGCTCGGAGTAAAGGAGAGTGGGACTTGGATTGGGTGATTGAGAACACCGTTTTTCTTCACTTTTGCGGTCGAGATAAGCCTTGGCTGAAAGAATACCACGGACGCTATGCCGCGCTTTACAAGCATTACCAACATCGCAGCCGAAGAGTTGGCAGATAAAAACGAAACCAACCAATTAAAATGGTTGGATTTTCTTTTTATAACGGCCGTTTATTAGGAATTCCTGCTTTGCGTGGGTATTTATTGGGAGTTTCTTTTTTCTTGCCAACAACCGTGATATACCGCGGGTCGCCATTGGGGAGTTGGTAATGAATGTTTTTTTCGACTTTGCTGAAAAGAAGGCTAAGCGCGGTTTTTGCTTCTGTTAATTCCTCAGGAGCATTGCTAGCTTTGAACGCTAAAAGACGCCCGCCAACTTTAAGAAAGGGAATGGTCAGCTCGGCTAAGATCTGCATACGAGCAACAGCGCGTGCAGTGACAATATCAAACTGGGCGCGGAAGTCTTTATCTTGAGCAAAATCTTCTGCCCGACCATGATAAAAATGAACTTTTTCCAAACCTAACTCGTCAGCCAAGTGATTTAAAAACAGAATACGCTTGTTTAGAGAGTCAATAATCGTCACATCTAATGCTGGATAGAGGATTTTCATCGGAAGACTCGGAAAACCTGCCCCTGCTCCAATATCCAATAGTTTGATGCTTTTGTTTTCAATCCGTCCCTGTAAAATTGGCGCAATGGAATCATAGAAATGCTTGAGATAGACTTCCTTTTTGTCAGTAATAGCTGTCAGATTGATGTTTTCATTCCATTCAACGAGCAGTTCAAAATAGTGTTCAAATTGCTTCTTTTGTCGGTCTGTGAGTTCAATCTGTTGCTGTTTTAAGAGTTCATAAAATTCTTCGGGTGTCATCATTTGTCCTTATTTGTATTTCTTATTTCTATTATACCAGATAATCAGAAGAGAATCTTTAAAATTTCTCTTTTGAAGAAGTCTAAATTTTTATTCTTTTCATTTTTCTGGTATAATGTCTATAATAAATTTAAAGGAGAATGATTATGTGGATGATTATTTTAGCCATTGTTGTAGTACTGATATTGTTTGTGATTGCTAGTTACAATGGTCTTGTCAAAAGTCGTATGCAAACCAAAGAAGCGTGGAGTCAAATTGATGTTCAGTTAAAACGTCGAAATGATTTGCTGCCAAATTTGATTGAAACGGTCAAAGGGTATGCTAAATATGAAGCATCAACGCTTGAAAAGGTAACAGAGCTTCGTCGTCAAGTTGCAGCTGCTACAACGCCAGCAGAGGCTATGAAAGCAAGTGATGCCTTGACGCGTCAGATTTCTGGTATTTTTGCAGTTGCAGAAAATTACCCAGAGTTAAAAGCAAGCGCGAACTTTGTAAAATTGCAAGAAGAATTGACTAATACTGAAAATAAAATTTCGTATTCTCGTCAACTTTATAATAGTGTAACAAGCAATTATAATGTGAAGCTAGAAACATTTCCAAGTAATATTATTGCCGGAGTGTTTAGCTTTAAGCCGGCAGATTTCTTAGCTGTCCCAGAAGAAGAAAAATCTGTACCAAAAGTTGATTTTAGCGGTCTAGGTGACTAATATGCTCTTTGATCAAATTGCTAGTAATAAAAGACGAACGTGGGTTCTCTTAATTGCTTTTTTTGCTCTCTTAGCGATTATTGGTGCTGCGGTAGGGTATTTATGGTTAAATTCTACTCTCGGTGGTGTGATAATTGCCTTTATCATTGGTGGAATTTATGCTTTTAGCATGATTTTCCAGTCTACTGAGGTTGTTATGTCTATGAATGGTGCGCGCCAAGTCACTGAAGCTGAAGCCCCTGATTTGTATCATGTGGTAGAAGATATGGCGATGGTAGCACAAGTTCCGATGCCACGGGTGTATATTGTAGAGGATTCATCGCCCAATGCTTTTGCGACTGGTTCAAAGCCTGAAAATGCAGCAGTTGCTGCAACAACAGGGTTGTTAAATCTGATGAATCGTGAAGAACTGGAAGCGGTTATTGGACATGAAGTGAGCCATATTCGTAATTATGATATTCGGATTTCAACGATTGCAGTAGCACTTGCTAGTGCAGTGACCATGCTATCTAGCTTAGCTGGGCGTATGATGTGGTTTGGTGGCGGTGGTCGCAGGCGTAATAGTCGAGATAATGACAACGGTTTGGGGATTTTGATGTTGATTCTGTCGCTTATTGCGATTATCTTAGCTCCCTTAGCAGCCACCTTAGTACAGTTGGCAATTTCTCGTCAACGTGAATTTTTGGCAGACGCTTCCAGTGTAGAATTAACGCGCAATCCACAAGGGATGATTAACGCTCTCTTGAAATTAGAAAATAGCGAGCCGATGCACCACAAAGTTGATGACGCTAGTGCAGCTCTCTATATCAATGATCCGAAAAAAGAAGGTGGACTTCAAAAGCTATTTTACACTCATCCGCCGATTTCAGAGCGAGTGGAGCGCTTAAGAAAAATGTAAAAAGATTGAGATAGACTATATGGTTGTGTAGCAATCATGACTGTCTGTCCCAATCTTTTTTGGTATTTCACCATATAAATTTTAGTTACGATAGCTTTATCTATGTTGTTTTTGGAATGAGAGTAAGAGAGACAGCACGCCACAGATTGTAAACACAATCCAAGCGACTTTCATATTCCAAATAGCGAGACTGGTAAAGATCATGGTTCCAAATGGGACAGAAAAACTAAATAGCAAACTCAGAAAGTTAGAAGTCTGTGCTAAGATATCTGATGGAAGTTTGCTGAGGAGCATGCTGTTGATTTTGGGATTGACTTTTCCAGAAAGATACATGATAAAGAAAACAGCAAAAATAGTAAGGAAAACGGGTAGCTGGAGAAGATTTATGAAGCCAATTAGAGCAATGGATAAAGTAGCCCAAAAAGCAATTTTATTGACGGAAAGTTTGCTAAAATAATCATTGGGAGTCAGGCTGGCAGAGATAACTCCTAAAATAATCGTTGTTTCAAAAATGAGAAGAGATTGACTGAAAGGAAGTCCAAATAAAGAATGATCCAATAAATAAAGATTGTAAATGGCCATAATAGAGCCGCCGAGTGCATTGAGTATTAGTATCTGAAAGAGTAAAGTCAAAAAATGGCTGTCTCCGTTTTGTTCAAAAATTAGTTTGGAGCTGTGATACATTTCTAGGAATTGTTGTTTGAGAGGAAGAGGATTTTCATTTTCTTTGACTGGGTCATGGGTGAGTTTATGACGAACAAAATAAAGAGTAGTGGAAGAAAGTAGGAAAGCTAAGGCATTGATGAAGGCGACCAACGCAAATTGTTGGTTGCTGATAGCAAGAAGCCAAATTCCTAATGCTTGTCCGGCAAGATTGCAGAGATAAGCAATTAGTTGCATAAAGGAGAAAGCTGGCATCATCTCTTCCTCTGCTAGATTCTTTTTCAAAATAGGCATTTGCAGACCACTACGATAATCACTCATCATATCTGATACGATATTTAGCAAACAAACGACAGAAAAAGCTAGATAAGAAGTTGAGCGAGTTAGAAATGCTACAAAGACAAATAACATGGCTTGGAGATAGCCCATGTGAATGAGCCAACGAGCTTTATGGGTTGTTTGATCAGCTTTCATTCCCACAAAAATAGTGAAAAACACTGGAACGAGAACGATAAAATTAGCGATTCCAACAGCAAATTTAGGATTTGGTAAACTGGATGCAAAGACTACAAAAACAATATTATAAATGGAAGAGCCCAAAATATTGAATATGCGTGACAGACTAATAAAAGCAAATACTTTATTTCTCAAAATAAGTTTCATGATAACCTCCTATGTGTGTTGCATTGATTATAACAAGCAAAAAAGTAAATTCAATAGCCTTTTCGCAAGTGGGAATAAAGTCTAAGTAAGTGAACGATATGGAAAAGTAACTTGCAAGTAAACTTTATGTATTTTAGTATAAATGAAAAAATGCAACGTCAGCAAAACGTTGCACATATTCAACAAAAGTTAATTTTCTTTGAGGAGCTTTTCAATTCCATTTTGATAGTATTCAGCACTAGTCTGGCAATCTAATAGTTGCAAGATATGGACAGCTTGCTTCATTTGTTTCAATCCGTTTTCTTTATTTCCTTAAAGGAATAGGAGTTCTCCTTGAGCAAATTTAAAAACGATTCGTAGATAGGCTTCATTTTCCTTATAAAAATGAGCTTTAATCCAGTTTTCGAAGAAAGTAGCTTCTGCAAAGTGTCTTGATTCAATAGCTAGAAAGAAGCCATTTATAAAAATGGTATGAATAGTATAACGATTGCTCTCAAATAAGCCTAAAAAATCTTTTCTGTTGACCATTTCTTTTGTATATTGTGTATAAAGTTTTGAGGAGAGAATAGTCGTACAAAAGGCGAAAAGTTTAAGTTCGTACAACCCCTAAATATCCACAGAAAAGAGATAATTATGAAGAAAGTTACTTTCCTCTGTGGAAGCTGTAATTCCATCTTTTAGAGCGCAAAGAAAACCTTTGACAATAATAGCTTCAATCATATCTTCTTTTTTTCTGGATTTTTGATATAGAGCTTGTTTTTCTAAGTAAAAAGCTTCGATAAAATCTGGATTATCAGACTGTTCTTGAAGGGTATCAATTAGTTGTTGTTCGGAATTTTTTTGATGTTCATGAGCTGCTAGAGTAAATTCTTTCACATCTGTGTGGATATTTTCAAGAGCTGTAAATAATTTTTGAGCAGAAAGCTCACTCTGACCATTTTCAAAACGTGACAGCATAGACTTTGAAAATTCTTCTCCGGTTGCTTCTGTCAAGGAAATATGTCTAGCTTCTCGGAAAGATTTAAATATACGACCTAAATTATCCATCACAATCCTCCTTTTGATTGTTATTATAACAAAATAATGGTTTCTCTCCTATTTCTCATCTCAAAAATGGTATAATAAATCTAGAAATTTAAATACAAATGAGGAAATGATGTTACATATTCAAGAAATTCGTAAAAATCCAGATGGTCTTGCTTTTGAGCAAGGATTTGATTTGACACAAGAATTGCAAGTGCGCAATCCTGAAATTTTAAATGTCCAAGATATTTTTGCAAGTGGAAGAGTGCAATATGAGGACGGTCTTTACTTTTTAGATTATGATTTGTCTTATACCATTACACTGGCATCAAGTCGCAGCATGGAGCCGGTAGAGCAAAAAGAGAGCTACTTGGTAAATGAAGTTTTGCTGATGCGCATAGTGGAAAAGTAGATCAGGATTTGATAGCGGATGACTTGGTGTTGCCGATTGAAAATGAAGAAATCGATTTAGCTGAAAGTGTGGCAGATAATATTTTATTGCATATCCCTCTTAAAGTGCTGACAGCCGAGGAGGAAGCGAGTGATAGCATGCCTTCAGGAAATGATTGGCAGGTCATGACCGAAGAAGAGTATCAGCAAAGTAAACAAGAGCAAAAAGAGAAGAACAGTCCTTTTGCTAGCCTGCAAGGTCTATTTGATGAGGAGTGAAAAATCTAATTTTTGTTTGCCATATTTTTTATTGGAAAAAGGAGCAGAATATGCAAAAATACATAAAAAGATTAGAGCATGATTTTTCTGAAATAAAAAATGGTTTTAAAGAATTTGAGAAAAGAGCGCAGTTAGATTTTGAAAGTTATGAAGAAAAAGAAGTGCATGCATTAGCTAAATTAGCTTATCAATCAGAGGTATATCAAGTTCGGATGTATGCTGTCTTTTTATTCGGATATTTGTCTGATGATAAGGCAGTTTTGCATTTTATGAAAGAAGAAGTGTCGAAAGATAAGAATTGGAGAGTTCAGGAAATTCTAGCAAAATCCTTTGATGAGTATTGCAAAAGAGTTGGATATGAGCAATCTCTAGATATAATTGATGAGTGGCTATATGCAGAACAGCCAAATACAAGAAGAGCAGTAACAGAAGGTTTACGAATATGGACTAGCAGACCTTATTTTAATGAGAATCCTCAGGAAGCGATAAAAAGATTGTCGAACTTAAGATTAGACTCTAGTGAATACGTAAGAAAGTCCGTAGGGAATGCTTTAAAAGATATTAGTAAAAAATTTCCAGAACTTGTAAAATCGGAACTCAAGACGTGGGGAACCAATAAAGCAGAGCGACAGGTTTATCAATTAGCTAGTAAATTCATTGGCACACATATATAAATATAAGGGCTTGTATTCTACAGACAACTTTTTCATATATAAAAGACTATTCTCCGTCACTCGTCCGTTATTAAAGTTTTTTGACATATATTCAGTATTCTTGCAAATTTTTGTCTAGATTAACTAAAGAGTGAATCTTCGTCTGACAAAACTATCTTTGCGGGAACAGGTTCTAAGAATTATTTTACTTATATGTTTTTCTATTTATGCTAGCAAATAGTTTCATGTAAAATAACAAATCCTTTATTTTCACGCATAAAAATGATAAAATAAAACAAACTAAAAAGAGGAGTACAAAATGACAAAAGCGAATTTTGGTGTTGTTGGTATGGCCGTCATGGGTCGTAACCTTGCCCTTAATATTGAATCTCGTGGCTATACAGTAGCAATTTACAACCGCTCAGCGAATAAAACAGAAGATGTGATTGCATCTCACCCTGAAAAAAACTTTGTTCCAAGTTATGATGTGGAAAGTTTTGTAAATTCTATTGAAAAACCACGTCGTATCATGCTCATGGTCAAAGCTGGGCCAGGAACTGATGCAACGATTCAGGCACTTTTACCTTTCCTTGATAAGGGAGATATCTTGATTGACGGTGGAAATACTTTCTATAAAGACACCATTCGTCGTTCAGAAGAATTGGCAAATTCAGGAATCAATTTCATCGGAACAGGTGTATCTGGTGGCGAAAAAGGTGCGCTTGAAGGACCGTCTATCATGCCTGGTGGGCTAAAAGAAGCTTATGAATTAGTAGCAGACGTGTTGGAAGAAATTTCAGCCAAAGCACCAGAAGACGGTGCGCCATGTGTGACTTACATCGGTCCAAACGGTGCAGGTCATTATGTAAAAATGGTTCACAATGGGATAGAATATGGTGATATGCAATTGATTGCGGAAAGCTATGATTTAATGCAACACTTGCTTGGATTTTCAGCAGCAGAAATGGCTGACATCTTTACAGAATGGAATAAAGGTGAGTTGGATAGCTATCTGATTGAAATCACTGCTGATATTTTGACTCGTAAAGATGATGAAGGTCAAGATGGACCAATCGTTGATTACATTTTGGATGCGGCTGGAAATAAAGGAACTGGTAAATGGACGAGTCAATCAGCTCTTGACTTTGGTGTACCGCTTCCGCTCATTACAGAGTCTGTCTTTGCACGCTATATTTCTGCTTATAAAGATGAACGTGTGGCTGCAAGCAAGGTTCTTCCAAAACCAGCTGCATTTAAATTTGAAGGAGACAAGGCTGAATTGATTGAAAAAATTCGTCAAGCCCTCTACTTCTCAAAAATTATGTCTTATGCACAAGGTTTCTCACAATTGCGTGTAGCATCTAAAGAGCAGGATTGGAATCTTCCGTTTGGTGAAATTGCTTCTATTTGGCGTGCTGGTTGTATCATTCGTGCTCGTTTCTTGCAAAAAATTACAGATGCATACGGACGTAATCCAGATCTTACAAACTTACTGCTTGACGAATATTTTATGGACGTCACTGCCAAATACCAACAAGCTGTTCGTGATGTAGTGGCGTTGGCTGTTCAAGCAGGTGTGCCGGTACCAACGTTCTCTAGTGCGATTGCTTACTTTGATAGCTATCGTGCAGAAAACTTGCCAGCCAATTTAATTCAAGCGCAACGCGATTACTTTGGTGCGCATACGTATGAACGCAAGGACAAAGAAGGAATTTACCACTATTCTTGGTATGATGAAAAATAGGATAGGCTATGGCGAAGCGGATTTTATTAGTTGAGAAAGAAAAAAAATTAGCGCAATTTATTGGCTTAGAATTACAAAAAGAAGGTTATCGAGTTGATCTTTTTGAAACAGGAAAAGATGCTTTGGCGTCTGCGAGAGCTAATCAATACGATTTATTCCTGTTGAATTTTATGCTTGACGATATGACAGGAACAGAATTTGCCGCACAATTAAGTGTGATAAAGCTTGCTTCGGTCATCATTGTATTGGATAATCGTGATAATATTCTTCAATATACTGAGGAAATCCAACGCTTTGCTGTTGCTTACATGGTAGAACCATTCATTGTGACGGACTTAGTTGAAAAAATTTCTGCCATTTTTCGTGGGCGTGATTTTATTGACCAGCATTGTAGTCAGATGAAAGTTCCAACATCTTATCGGAATCTTCGGATTGATGTGCAAAATCATACAGTTTATCGAGGTGAAGAAGTGATTGCTTTGACTCGAAGAGAGTATGATTTATTAGCAACATTGATGGGAAGTCATCAGGCTTTAAGCCGTGAACAGTTGTTAGAACGCGTGTGGAAATACGAAGGAGCTGTTGAAACAAATGTTGTCGATGTTTATATTCGCTATCTTCGTAGTAAAATTGATATAGTGGGGCAAAAAAGTTATATAAAAACCGTGCGTGGTGTTGGTTATGTTATGCAAGAATAACTCTGAGGTGCAGGAAATATCGTTTTTCTGCACTTTTCTAATGGGCGTATTTCCCTAGTCTATTACAATTTGTAAGCAAGAAATAGGAAAAATTTTTAAAATATTATATAAAAACGCTTTACAAAATAGAAATATATGATATAATTAAAGAGTCAAATAAATGCAAACGTTTGCGGAAAGCGCTTGCGGAAAATTTTATAAGGAGATATGAATGATGAAAGAGACATTCAAAAACATATTCAGTTTCGAATTTTGGCAAAAATTCGGAAAAGCTCTGATGGTCGTTATCGCAGTAATGCCCGCGGCTGGTTTGATGATCAGTATTGGTAAATCAATTCCAATGATCAATCCAAACGTAGCTGCTCTTGTTACAACAGGCGGTATTCTTGAGCAAATTGGTTGGGGAGTTATCGGAAACCTTCACATTTTGTTTGCATTAGCTATTGGAGGTAGCTGGGCAAAGGAACGTGCTGGTGGTGCATTTGCGGCCGGACTTTCATTTATTTTAATTAACCGTATTACAGGGGTCTTTTTTGGAGTAACTTCAGACCTTCTTACAAAACAAGGAGCTACTGTAAAAACTGTCTTTGGTGGAACCATTAAGGTGGCTGATTATTTTGTAAGTGTACTTGAAGCTCCTGCTCTTAATATGGGGGTGTTTGTTGGTATCATCGCCGGTTTTGTTGGGGCAACTGCTTACAACAAATATTATAATTACCGTAAATTACCAGATGCGCTTTCATTCTTTAATGGTAAACGGTTTGTGCCATTCGTTGTTATTTTGCGTTCTACAATTGTGGCTTTGATTCTTGCAGTATTTTGGCCAGTTGTTCAAACTGGAATCAACAATTTTGGTATTTGGATTGCTAACTCTCAAAAGACAGCTCCAATTCTCGCACCATTCTTGTTTGGTACTTTAGAACGTCTTCTTTTACCATTTGGACTTCACCATATGTTGACAATTCCAATCAACTATACTCAATTAGGTGGGACATATGAAGTGTTGACAGGGGCTGCTAAAGGAACGACTGTATTTGGTCAAGATCCATTATGGTTGGCTTGGGTAACAGACCTTGTTAATTTAAAAGGTTCACACGCTGACCAATATCAACATCTTCTAAATAGTATTACTCCAGCTCGTTTTAAAGTTGGGCAAATGATTGGTTCATTTGGTATTTTGATGGGGGTTGCCTTTGCAATTTATCGAAATGTAGATGATGATAAGAAACATAAATACAAAGGGATGATGATTGCAACAGGACTTGCAACTTTCTTAACAGGTGTTACAGAACCAATTGAATACATGTTTATGTTTGTTGCAACACCTCTTTATTTGGTGTATGCTGTTGTGCAAGGGTTAGCCTTTGCTATGGCAGATATTGTTCACTTGCGTATGCACTCATTTGGTTCAATCGAATTTCTGACTCGTACTCCACTAGCCATCAATGCTGGTTTGGGTATGGATATTATTAATTTTGTTTGGGTAACAGTGCTCTTTGCAGTTGGAATGTATTTTATTGCCAACTTCATGATTAAGAAATTTAACTACGCAACTCCAGGACGTAACGGAAACTATGAAACAGCTGATGGAGAAGATAGTTCTTCGTCTGCCGCAGCTGGTGGCAAAGTAGCAGAAGCATCTCAAGCTGTGAATATTATCAATCTTCTTGGTGGACGTGCAAACATTGTTGATGTTGACGCATGTATGACACGTCTTCGTGTAACTGTTAAAGATGCAGAAAAAGTTGGTACAGAAGAGCAATGGAAAGCCGAAGGAGCTATGGGCTTGGTGATGAAAGGTCAAGGTGTTCAAGCCATTTATGGTCCGAAAGCGGATGTTTTGAAATCTGACATTCAAGACTTACTTGACTCAGGCGAAGTGATTCCTGAAACTCTTCCGAGCCAAATGACAGCTTCACAAGCTGCCGAAGCGAGCTACAAAGGCGTGACAGAAGAAGTTGAGACAGTCGCAGACGGTGAAGTGATTGCGATTACAGATGTCAAAGATCCAGTCTTCTCTCAAAAAATGATGGGTGACGGATTTGCTGTTGAACCTGAAAATGGCAAGATCTACTCACCAGTAGCAGGTACGATTACAAGCATTTTCCCTACAAAACATGCTCTTGGTCTCTTGACTGATAATGGTCTTGAAGTGCTTGTTCATATCGGACTTGATACGGTCAGTCTTGAAGGTAAACCATTTGAAGTGCATGTTGCAGAAGGGCAAAAAGTTACAGCAGGTGATCTTCTTGTGACAGCTGATTTAGAAGCTATCAAAGCAGCAGGTCGTGAAACTTCAACAGTTGTTGTCTTCACAAATGCACAAGCTATTAAATCTGTAACTGTTGAAACATTCGGCAAAGTAGCAGCGAAAACAGTTGTTGCTAAAGTAGAATTGTAAATAGAAAAGAGAAATCATGGCAAAATTCCTGACTTTAAATACTCATAGTTGGATGGAAGATGAGCAAGAAAAAAAGCTAGATCAACTAGCTGAGCGGATTCTTCAAGAAAAATATGATGTCATTTGCCTGCAGGAAGTCAATCAAGAAATGGAGTCTGAACAGGTTGTTCAGGCTCCATTTTATCATGCGGTAGATGGCGCCATTGCGATTCATAAAGACCACTTTGCGCATTGTCTCGTGGAGAGATTGATAGAGAAAGGTCTTATTTATCATTGGTCTTGGGCTTATAATCATATTGGTTTTGATCGGTTTCATGAGGGAGTCGCTATTTTATCCTTAAAGCCGTTGAAACCAAGTGAGTTATTGGTTTCAGATGCCAACGATCCAACGGATTATCACACTAGAAAAGTCCTCTTAGCAGAAACAGAAGTTGATGGACGGCTTGTAACGGTGACTTCCTGTCATCTTTCTTGGTGGGACAAAGGATTCCAAGAAGAATGGGGACAAGTAGAAAAAGAATTGTTGCAACGCGATATGCCTCTAGTATTGATGGGAGATTTTAACAATCCTGTCGGTTATGAGGGCTATCAGTACATTCTAAAAAGTCCACTTGCTTTGCAAGACAGTCATGCCGTTGCTGCTACAGTCGTTGGCACCGCAACAGTTGAAGGCGATATTGCCGGCTGGGTTGGAAACAAGGATGCTCTAAAAATTGATTATATCTTTACGAGTAAAGATTTTAACGTTAAAAAATCTGCTGTTGTTTTTGACGGCAAAGCAACACCTGTCGTTAGTGACCATTTTGGGTTAGAAGCAGAAGTTGCATTTTAACAATCAAAAACGGGAAGTTCAAGATAAAACTTCCCGTTTTTGATTGTCATTCTTTAGAGGTGTGGCGTTTTCCAGCATTGATAGCATCGGCTTCAGTCATGGTGACTACTCTGTCAAACCGTGTATTGCGTGGCATATTATCTATACTGTACCAATAAACCTCAGCAGTTCCGTTACGAGCTACATAAACGGTTCGTTCCTGCTGTTGAGCTTCTTGTGCTGCAGCAGCCTCTTGTTGTTGCTGCGCTTGAGCGGCAGCTGCTTCTTCTTGTTTTCGTTTTTCTTCCGCTTGTTTAGCTATTTCTTGTTCTTTTGCTGCTTTTTCTTGCTTAGCTTTTTCCGCTTCCTTTTTCTTCTCTTCCTCAGCGGCCTTCTCCTTCTTTGCCTGTTTCTCTTTTCTACCTATAGCAATATATTGCTCGTTTTCTCTTTTGTAGGAGTCAAACTCATTTTTTAATGCTTTGTAATCTTTAGCGGCTTTTTCATTGCTTTTTGTTAATTTTTGAATCTGTACTTTATATTCTTCTCCATTTTCGCGCTGGTTTCCTTTGGTAGAAAAGGAAACCAACAAAAGAACAATTAAAGCTAGAATAGCAATATTCTTTTTGTCTTTAAAAAAGGCAACAGAAAAAAATCTTTTCATTATAATTCTCCTTGAAATGATAACGTTTACAATTATTATATAAAATTTCTTGAGAGAAGTAAATAGGATAACGGATTATTATATGTTTTCGTGAGGAAGTTCCTATCTTTTGTTATTTCTTAAAACATGGTATAATGAAGTATTAAGAATTCAGGAGGGAAGCAGATGCGTTGTCCTAAGTGTGGTGGTAGTAAATCAAGTGTTATTGACAGTCGGCAAGCAGAAGATGGCAACACAATTCGTCGTCGTCGTGAGTGTGATGAATGTCAATATCGTTTTACGACTTATGAACGTGTAGAAGAACGGACACTTGTTGTCGTAAAAAAGATGGCACGAGAGAACAATTTTCAAGAGATAAGATCTTTAATGGAATCATTCGTTCGGCGCAAAAACGTCCTGTTTCTAGTGATGAGATTGAAGCAATTGTTAGCCGAATTGAGCAAAAAGTGCGCAGTAGTAATGAAAATGAGATCGCAAGCGAGTATATCGGTGGTTTGGTTATGGAAGAGTTGGCGGATTTAGATGAAATTACTTATGTTCGTTTTGCTAGTGTTTATCGTAGCTTTAAAGATGTGAGCGAGCTGGAAAGCCTCTTGAAACAGATTACAAAAACAGCGAAAAAGAAAAAGGAACAATAGATGAAACCGAATGATCAATTTTCTTTTGTGAAGAATAATCTGATTAGTCAGGACAGCACCAATTTGATTCGTCTATATTTGCCAATTTTAGGGTTTCATGCAACCTCTATCTATCAGTATTTTCTTGCTTTTTGGGATAATGGAAAATCATCTTATACTTTTGGGCACATTTGAATCATCTCAATCTGGGGATGAATGCCTTGCAAAAAAGTTTAGAAATGTTGTCCGCTATGCAGTTAGTAGAGCTTTATCATGCAGAGAATCATTTTCAGGTCTATTTGCAGCCCACATTATCGTCTGGTGAGTTTTTAAGCAATCCTGTTTACAAGCGTCTGTTAGAAAAGAAGATTGGTGAAGCTGCAGTAGAAGCTTTGTTGCCTAGTCACCCAAGTGGTGAGAAGCAAGATGTGAAGCTGTCAGAGATTTTTCAAGTGGAAGATGCAAAGGTAGAGCCGCAATCAAAACAGAATCATTTTGACTTGGATTACTTTAAACAATTGATGGCGCGAGAAAACTTGCGTTTTGAAAACGAAAAAGAAGATTTGCTGGTACTCTTTGCTATTTCAGAGCAACAAAATTGGACTTGGTATGAGACCTATTTGTTGGCTAAGGAAACGGCTGTCGGTCATGTGATTTCAACCAAGCGAATGAAGCAAAAATTAAATCAAAAGCCTGCTGCAAGTGGATTTTCTAATGCTGAACAAACGATTATTCGAGAGGCTAAGAGTAGGTCAGCCATGCAGTTTTTGGCAGAAATCAAAAAAACAAAGCATGCGACAATCACACGAGGAGAACGTCAGTGTTTGCAAGAATTGGCAAATTTGGGACTGTTAGATGAAGTGATCAATGTGATTTTGCTGTTGACTTTTAACAAAGTGGATTCGGCTAATCTCAATGAAAAATACGCTTTGAAAGTAGCAAATGACTTTTCATATCAGGAGGTGGCATCAGCAGAAGAAGCAGTTTTGTGGATTCGTGAGCGAAATCAACAACCAAGCAAAAAAGCAAATCAAACGGCTACTTCAAAGAGCAATGTTCCCGACTGGAGCAATCCTGACTATAAGAATGAAACAAGTGCTGAAAAGCAGGCTGAGCTAGAGGAGCAAAAGAGAAAACTTTTAGCGAA
The DNA here is from genome assembly GCF_001813035.1 of Streptococcus sp. HMSC071H03. Classification (NCBI taxonomy): domain Bacteria; kingdom Bacillati; phylum Bacillota; class Bacilli; order Lactobacillales; family Streptococcaceae; genus Streptococcus; species Streptococcus sp. HMSC071H03. The sequence goes on from NZ_KV811145.1 coordinate 22,990, forward strand.
ATTAGACCAAGGAGGTGACTAGATGGAGAGTGTTGGACAAACGATGGCGCATAGGAAACAAGCTCGTCAATTTGACTATGAAGAGTTGGTGAAACAAATCGTTGCCGATCCAGATGTGGCGGCTTTTATCCAGTCTGAGCGATTGACACCTGCTGAAATCAAACGAAGCATTTCTAAGTTTAATCAGTATATTTCTGAGCGAAACCGTTTCTTGCTAGGTGATAAAGCGTATATTGCCAAAGGCTATAAGCCGATATTGGTGAAGAATGAGGGGTATGCAGACGTTTCTTATGAAGAAACTCCAGAACTAGTCGAAGCGCAGAAACAAGCAACTATCAATGCACGGTTAAATTTAATTAGTCTTCCGGCTAGTCTCAAGGAAGCTAGTTTGGCAAAAGTGGATTTGGACGATGTTGGTCGTTACAAGGCTTTTGAGTTGCTGACGAATTTTGTGGCAGATTATCCAAACTACAAAAAAGCGATTTACCTTTATGGTGATTTTGGCGTGGGAAAAAGTTACATGATGGCAGCCTTAGCACATGATTTGTCGGAAAAACGCAGTGTTTCCACGACCTTGCTTCATTATCCTAGTTTTGTTTTGGATGTAAAGAATGCTATTTCTTCTGGTCTCGTTAAGGAAAAGATTGATGAAGTAAAAGTAGCGCAAGTATTGATTTTGGATGATATTGGTGCGGAGCAATCAAGTCCGTGGATGCGAGATGAGATTTTGCAGGTTATTTTACAGCACCGGATGCAGGAAAATTTGCCAACTTTCTTTACATCGAATTTTAATTTTGCGGATTTGGAACGGCATTTTGCGACATCCAAAAACGGAGATGAAACTTGGCAGGCTCGTCGTGTCATGGAAAGAATAAAATTCTTAGCAGAGGAAGTTCGTCTGGAAGGAGAAAATCGCCGATGAATGAAACGATTGATTTGATGAAAAAGCATACTTCTGTTCGTCGTTTTACAGATGAGCAGATTTCAGATGAGGATTTGAAGGCGATTATTGATGCTGGTCGAGCAGCCTCTAGCTGGAAGAATTTCCAATCTTATTCGATTATTGTTGTTCGCAATCAAGAAAAGAAAGTAGCTTTGTTTGATTTGGTGCCTCAGGAGGCTATTCGTCAGTCGTCTGTTTTTCTTCTTTTTATCGGAGACCTCAATCGAGCTGAGAAAGGTGTGCGACTTCATACGGATACCTTTTACTCACAAGGAGTGGAGAATCTTCTGATTAGTTCTGTTGACGCTAGTCTGGTCGCGCAGAATACTCTTTTGGCGGCTGAAAGTCTGGGATATGGCGGGGTCATCATTGGCTTGATTCGCTATGCTTCTAGGGAAATAGCGGAGCTGTTTAATTTACCAGATTATACATACCCTATTTTTGGAATGGCTTTGGGAAAGTCGGATCAGTACCATGCTGTTAAACCACGCCTGCCGTATGAAACAGTCGTTTTTGAAGAAAACTATCAAGAACAGGATGCGTCTGTTATTCAGGCTTATGATCAGATTCAGGCAGACTATGCTGGGAAGCGTGCAACAGATACATGGAGCGAGCGACTAGCGAAGCAATTTGGTCAAAAGCCTAATATTGCTAGTCAGGATCTATTGCAAGACAAGAAATTATTGTAAAATAAAGGGAGTGAGACAAAAAGGTCATTTTGAAGAAATTCGATTTTGTTGGTTCACCCCGCACAGCTCGAAAGGTTTGGGAAACCTTCCGAGGTTGGAAAAAAACTCAAGTAAAACTTGACGTCAAAAGGGATATAAAAGCTGATTTATCAGCGCATTAGACCTCACTTAGCAGTGTTTGATTGGCACTAATTGTCTAGTAATTGTACATGGGAAATTCTAAATTGCCTAAAGTCAATAGAGTTTCTCCAAACCGCTGCGCCCTGTAATTATAACTACATAAACAAGCGAAGCTGAGCATTTTGTCCCAGCTTCTTGAAACAGAAAGAGGAACACTATGGCTTTACCAACCATTGCCATTGTCGGCCGTCCTAATGTCGGCAAATCAACGCTTTTTAATCGGATTGCCGGGGAGCGGATTTCGATTGTTGAGGATGTTGAAGGAGTAACCAGAGACCGTATTTATGCAACGGCTGATTGGCTGAATCGCAAGTTTAGCATGATTGATACAGGCGGGATTGATGACGTAGATGCACCTTTTATGGAGCAAATCAAGCACCAAGCAGAGATTGCTATGGAGGAAGCGGATGTCATCGTTTTTGTGGTGTCTGGAAAAGAAGGTATTACAGATGCGGATGAATATGTGGCTCGCATGCTCTACAAGACCCACAAGCCAATTATTTTAGCGGTCAATAAAGTAGATAATCCAGAGATGCGCAGTGAAATTTTTGATTTTTATGCGCTTGGTTTGGGTGATCCTTATCCCGTTTCTTCCGTTCATGGGATTGGGACAGGAGATGTCCTGGATGCCATTGTTGAAAATCTCCCCAATGAAGAAGCAGCTGAAAATCCAGACATGATTAAATTCAGCCTCATCGGTCGTCCCAATGTCGGCAAGTCTAGCCTAATCAATGCGATTTTAGGAGAAGATCGTGTTATTGCTAGTCCTGTGGCTGGTACTACTCGTGATGCGATTGATACGGTCTTTACGGACGATGAGGGACAAGAATTTACTATGATTGATACAGCGGGTATGCGTAAGTCAGGTAAGGTCTATGAAAATACAGAGAAGTATTCTGTTATGCGAGCTATGCGAGCCATTGACCGTTCCGATGTTGTGCTCATGGTGCTCAATGCTGAAGAGGGGATTCGCGAGTATGATAAGCGGATTGCTGGTTTTGCTCATGAAGCAGGTAAAGGAATTATTATCGTTGTTAACAAGTGGGACACGCTGGAAAAAGATAACAAGACCATGCAAAATTGGGAAGCCGATATTCGCGACCAATTTCAGTATCTCTCTTATGCACCGATTGTCTTTGTATCAGCTCTGACTAAGCAACGTTTGCATCAATTGCCAGGCATGATTAAGAGAATTAGTCAAAGTCAAAATACTCGCATTCCGTCAGCTGTTCTCAACGACGTCATCATGGATGCCATTGCGATTAATCCGACACCGACCGACAAAGGGAAACGGCTGAAAATCTTCTATGCGACACAAGTCGCGACTAAACCGCCAACCTTTGTTATTTTCGTCAATGAAGAAGAGCTCATGCACTTTTCTTATATGCGCTTCCTAGAAAACCAAATCCGCAAAGCTTTCGTATTTGAAGGAACACCAATTCATCTCATTGCCAGAAAGCGGAAGTAGGGCGGAACTAACTAAACAAGGCTGAACATAAAAATAGTAGAAGTGGTACAGTACAAGATAACTAGTCTAACGTACTTATGTGAGAAAGAAATATGAATTGGATAAATATTGCTAAAGTGGTGCTCATTGGAATTGCAAGTGCAGCTTATGTGAATATTCATTATGATGATAGAAAGTACAAACCGTTTGGTTTTCGCTATTGGTTATCACTTTTTAGTTTGATAGTTGTAGGAATTGCACATCTTTTCTTGGCTGCTATAACATTGGGCGTCATTTGGTTGATGATAACAAAATTCTCTATACTTTTACTGGGAATTTGGCTCCTTTTAGTATTCTTAGTAATAGGAAATACAATATTGCTAGTCGGTTTTATGAAAGTGTTGATTGCACGCACTAAATGCTATAAAAAGCTCAACGAGGACATTTTCTAAAAGAAAGCGAGGAGAACCTTGCTTTTTTTCTTTATGCTGAAAATATGGTATAATGAATAGATAAAATAAAGGTGGTACTTATGGCAAAATTGATTCCTGGGAAGATTCGGACGGAAGGAATTGCCCTTTACGAAGCAGGGAAAATTGAAATTCTCAAAGTGAAAGATCAGATGATTTACAGCCGAGTGGAAAGTCACAATCTGCGATATAGCTTGGACGACGAAGCCATTTTTTGTGCCTGTGATTTTTTTCAAAAAAAGAAATATTGTGCTCATCTTGCAGGATTAGAATATTTTCTAAAAAATGATCCTGAAGGGAAAGTCGTTTTGGCAAATCTGGAAGAAGAACAGACAACTTCAGAAGAAACTCAAACGAAGGTCTCTTTTGGCAGTCTCTTCTTGGATAAAATCCTCCAGACAGAAGAAGTAGCCGTTCACTATGAACTGTCTGCGGTCGGGCAAGAAGATGATTATACAGGACAATTTTTGTGGACCTTGCGCATCAGTCGTTTACCAGATGAGCGCTCCTATGTTATCCGGGATATTCGTGCTTTTTTAAAGATTGTTGAAAAAGGCGATTATTATCAAATCGGCAAGCACTATTATGAAAAAATGCAATTGGCTGCTTTTGATGAAGCTAGTCAAGAGGTGATCCAGTTTTTACGAGGACTTGTTTCTTATCAGCAAGATCAAGATGCTTCTTTTATCTTTCCAAATGCAGCTAGACATCTTTATTTTCCGTCTAGTCTGTTTGAAGAAGGCGTAAATCGACTCATGAATTTGCCGCATTTTCGCTTGGAATATAGTCTTTATGACTATGACAAAGTCTTTTTCCAAGATTTGCATGCTGAAGTAGGCATCTATGATTTTACAGTAGAGGAAAATTTGGATTATTTCGAACTCACCATTACAGAGCAAAATTATAAAATCCTATATGGTGGTGACTTTATTTTTTATGGGGATCATTTCTATCAACTGACAGATCAACAAAAGCGGATGATTCAGGTGATTCGAGAATTGCCTGTGGATACCGATCGCAAAAAACGCCTTCAATTTGATACAAGCGATCAAGCAAAACTAGCTTCAGGACTATTAGAATTTGGCAAAGTCGGTTCTATTCACGCACCAGAAAGTTTAGTCATTCATACGTTTACTCCACTGTTTGATTTCGAGTTATTGGATACTCAGGAAATTCGTCTCAAAATCCAGTTTGACTATGGAAATCGTGTTGTGGATACTCGTTTTAAGTTGGAAGAACTACCATTTGCCAGCGATTTCCAGTTAGAACAAAAGGTTTTTCAACAAGCTCTGTCTGCTGGCTTTGAAGCAGATTTCACAAGCACTCGTCCACCATTGCAACCACAAGAGATTTATTCATTTTTTACGTCCATTCTCCCTCGTTTTAGGCGCTTGGGAAAGGTATTTGTAGCAGAAAGCCTGACAGCCTTGTACCAAGTGGAAAGACCAGCAGTTTCTGTTCAGACAAATGGTGGCTTGTTGGATATCGGGTTTGACTTTACAAGTATTGACCAGACAGAAGTAGACGATGCGTTAGAAGCTCTTTTTTCGGCTAATGATTATTTCATCAGTCGCTCTGGCAAGGTGCTCGTTTTTGATGAAGAAACAAAAAGAGTCAGCAAAACCTTACAGGATTTACGAGTTAAAAAAGGAAAAGACGGCATTTTCCAAACGCAGCGGATTGCTGCTTATCAGCTATCTGAATTGTTTAAAGATCAAGAAAAAGTTAGCTTTTCGGAGGAATTTCGCCATTTAGCCTTTGATTTGACGCATCCAGAGGAATTTGCGCTACCAACGTTAAAAGTGGAAGCAACTTTGCGTGATTACCAAGAAACGGGTGTCAAATGGATGTCTATGCTTCACCATTATGGATTTGGCGGTATTTTAGCAGATGACATGGGGCTTGGGAAAACCCTTCAAACCATTGCCTTTTTAAGTAGTCAGCTAAAAAAAGAGACCAACGTTTTGATTTTGGCTCCGTCTAGTTTAATTTACAATTGGCTGGATGAGTTTGCAAAATTTGCGCCAGAAATGGATGTAGCGGTCATTTATGGATTAAAGCCAGTCAGAGATAACTTGATTGCAGAAGGTCATCAGGTGATGATTACAAGCTATGCTTCTTTCCGTCAAGATGTTGAAGAATATAGTCAATTGAACTTCGATTATCTCTTTTTAGATGAAGCGCAGGTCATGAAAAATGCACAGACCAAGATTGCTCATCATTTACGAAATTTTGAGGTCAAAAATACCTTTGCTCTTTCTGGAACGCCGATTGAAAATAACCTCAGCGAATTATGGTCTATTTTTCAAATTGTTTTGCCAGGATTATTACCTAGCAAAAAGAACTTTTTGAAACTGCCTGCAGAAACTGTCGCTCGTTTTATCAAACCATTTGTCATGCGTCGAAAGAAAGAAGATGTCTTGCAAGAATTACCAGATCTCATCGAAGTGTCTTATCGCAATGAACTGGCAGATAGTCAAAAGGCTATCTACCTAGCGCAGTTAAAACAAATGCAGGAGCGCGTGCTTGCTTCTACAGAGGAAGAACTCAATCGCAGCAAAATGGAAATTTTATCCGGCTTGATGCGTTTGCGCCAAATCTGTGATACCCCAGCGCTCTTTATGGAAGATTATCATGGCGAGAGTGGTAAACTAGAAAGCCTGCTAGAACTATTAGAGCAGATTCAGACAGGAAGCCACCGTGTGTTAATCTTTTCTCAATTCCGAGGTATGCTAGACATTATCGAAAAAGAATTGAAAAAGATGAAAATGGAGGCATTTAAAATTACAGGTTCTACACCAGCAAAAGAGCGCCAAGAGATGACAAATGCTTTCAACAATGGGGAAGGAGACGCTTTTCTAATCTCCCTAAAAGCTGGTGGCGTTGGCTTAAACCTGACAGGTGCAGATACCGTTATTCTAGTTGACCTTTGGTGGAATCCAGCAGTAGAGTCTCAGGCAATTGGTCGAGCTCACCGTATGGGTCAAGAAAGAAATGTAGAAGTCTATCGCCTGATTACGCGAGGCACAATCGAAGAAAAAATTCAAGAATTGCAGGAAAGCAAGCGCCATCTCGTATCAACTATCCTAGATGGAACAGAATCCCGTAACAGCCTAACCGTTGCTGAAATACGAGAAATTCTAGGAATTTCTACAGAAACACTTGAAAAATAGCACCAATAGGTTATAATGAGGTGTTGAAAGGAAATGTGCTAATGAAAGAAAAATCTTTTCCATTGATTTCTGACGATGAAGTCATGCTATCAGAAATGCCGCGTATGAATCTTTACGATGAAAGTGATCTTATCAGCAATATTAATGGTGACTATGTTGATAAAAATTATTTAGAATGGGAACCAATTGTAAAGAAAATTGCAGATAGTCAAGTAAAAGAAGGAAAAGCTTACCAAGCAACTTCAGCTATTCCGTCTGATGAAGTCGCCAAACCTGCCCCAAAAAGCTATGCTGAATTGGCTAGAGAAGAAGCCAGAGCGGATTTGAAAAAGAAACGTTCGGCAGCTTATTTGACATCGGATTTTACTTCTAAAAAGCGCTCTTATCCTGCCGTTACGAATGGTAACACAGCTATTTCACATCAACCAACAGCATTTTTCCAAAAGGGAAATGGTAGTGAACTGGCAAAATATAGTCGGAATTTGAAACAGGACCAATATATTTTGGCAGATATCAAGACGGAGCCTTCTGTACATCAACCAAATGAATTACCTAAAAAAGCTAAAAATAATTATGACTTTTTAAAAACAAGTCAAATTTACAATAAAAAAGAATTGCAAAGCCAAAGAGAGCGCCGGATAGCGCAAGAGCTAAATTTAACACGGCTGGAAGAAAAATAATCGAACGTTGACAAGAGCAATTATTTTTGTGTGAACTTGGTTTCACTAAATTTAACGCTCTTAGTATTTAAGGAGAAATTATGACAAAAACCTATCATTTTATCGGGATTAAAGGCTCTGGAATGAGTGCTTTAGCATTGATGCTGCATCAAATGGGACATCACGTTCAGGGAAGCGATGTGGAGAAATATTATTTTACACAACGTGGCTTAGAGCAAGCAGGGATTAAAATCCTGCCTTTTGACGAAAAAAACCTTCAAGCAGATGTAGAAGTCATTGCAGGAAATGCTTTTCGTCCGGATAATAATATTGAAATTGCCTATGCTGATGCAAATGGAATTGCTTATAAGCGCTACCATGAATTTCTGGGAACTTTCATGCGTGATTTTGTCAGCATGGGAGTGGCAGGGGCACATGGAAAGACATCAACGACGGGTATGTTGGCACACGTTTTGTCAAACATTACGGATACCAGTTATCTGATTGGTGACGGGACGGGGCGCGGCTCTGCAAATGCGAAATACTTTGTATTTGAAGCAGATGAATACGAACGTCATTTTATGCCTTATCATCCTGAATATTCAATTATCACGAATATTGACTTCGACCACCCAGATTATTTCACCAGCTTAGAAGATGTTTTCAATGCTTTTAATGATTATGCTAAACAGGTTAGCAAAGGGTTATTTGTTTACGGTGAAGACAAAGAATTGCGCCGAGTCACAGCTAACGCTCCTATTTATTACTATGGCTTTAAGGAAGGAAATGACTTTATCGCTCATGACTTACTCCGTTCTACGACAGGCTCTAGCTTTAAAGTCTCTTTCCGTGGGCAAGAATTAGGAGAATTCAAGATTCCTAGCTTTGGTCGCCACAATATTATGAATGCAACAGCTGTTATTGGTTTATTGTACACAGCTGGATTTGACTTAAATTTAGTTCGGGAGCATTTAGTCACTTTTGGTGGTGTGAAACGTCGTTTTACTGAAAAAGTGGTTAATGGGACAACAATTATTGATGATTTTGCGCATCATCCAACTGAAATTATTGCGACTTTGGACGCAGCTCGCCAGAAATATCCAAGTAAAGAAATTGTTGCGATTTTCCAACCACATACTTTTACCAGAACCATTGCGCTTTTGGACGAATTTGCCGAAGCTTTGAATCAAGCCGATGCCGTTTATTTGGCGCAAATCTATGGCTCTGCGCGTGAAGTGGACCACGGAGATGTCAAAGTAGAAGATTTAGCTGAAAAAATTATCAAAAAGGCAGAAATTATTACTGTTGACAATGTTTCGCCATTGTTAGAACACCCAAATGCTGTTTATGTTTTCATGGGAGCTGGGGATATTCAAACCTATGAATATTCTTTTGAACGTTTGCTATCCAATTTGACAAGCAATGTCCAGTAATCTAATACCACAAGTCGCCCTTCGAGAAGCTTCTTTGGAAGATTGGAAGGCAATCGTTGCGATTGAGGAGGCGAATTTTTCCACAGAAGCAGCTGGTGCAGAAACAATCCAAAAATGGATTGAACAGGGGCAAACGAACTTTTTAATAGCGGAATTAAATGAGAAAATAGCTGGCTACCTTGTAGGGGCAGCCGTTTTTTCACGTCATTTGACAAAGGAAATGATAGACAATTCGTCAAAGTGGCAGCAAGATTCTGATTTTATGACGATTCAGCGCTTATCCATTCATCTAGATTTTAAAGAGCAGGGACTGGGAACTTTGCTTTTAGCTGCTTACAAAGAAATAGCTGTTGCACAAAATCAAAAAGGTCTTCAGTTGGTTTGTTCGGATGAGTTGATTTCTTACTACGAAATGAATGCTTTCATAAATGAAGGAATTTCTGAAAGGGGAGATAGCCATGCTATTTTATATGAACTTGTTTGGGATAATCCATATTTTAAGGAGGGAAAATGAAGATTAGACAGGCAAATTTAGCAGATTTGGATGCTATTACGACTATTGAATGGGAAAACTTTGGACCAGAAGAAGCTCTGAGTCGAGAGATTTTGGAAGCCCATATCCAAAAACTAACAACCAGTTTCTTAGTAGCTGAACGAGACGGTCAGATTTTAGGCTACCTTGAAGGACCTGTTCGTCCAGAACGCCATTTAGTAGATCAATCCTTTACTTCTGAGGTAGAAGATTATAGTCATTTGACAGACCATTATATTTCGTTGACCAGTTTATCTATTGATAAAAATGCTCAGAATATGGGATTAGGTCGCAGTTTGTTGAATGCAATGAAGGATATTGCTATTCGCGACCAGCGTTTGGGAATCAACTTAACTTGTCATGATTATTTGGTCGCTTACTATGAAAAACATGGTTTTATCAACGAGGGCGTATCCCAATCTACCTATGCAGGTGAAGTCTGGTATGATATGCTTTGGAAAACTCCCAAATAGTGGAGAAAAGAATTGATTATTCTGTAGAATGCTTGAAAGAAAGGCATTCTCTTATTGCTTTTCTTTATCTTTTAAGATATAATAGTAGGGATATTGAACAAGGAGGTCAACTATTTGGCTGAAGATTCACAAGAAAAAGAAGGGCTGAGTTTTAAAGAGCAGATTCTGCGCGACTTGGCTAAAGCAAAGGGAACTGAACAACCAAAACCTGTAGAAGAATCTAATGACTTGCAGGAAAAGTTAGGTTTGGGTCAATCTGTGCTTCCTTCTGCACAGGAAGAAGAGAAAGCAACTGCTTCTGAAAAGGATATACCAAAAGTTCAAAAAGAAGAAAGTGGCGAACCAGAGCCAGCTCCTTTAGAAAGTCCCCTTCCAACCATTGAACAAATAGAAGCCGAAGCAGTAGCTAGGGAAGAAGAAAAAGAGTTTAATACTCATACGACGAAAGTCCCTGTTTCTTACCCAACCAATCAGGCTGTTGAAGAAACCAAGGTTCCAAAAGAATTAGTTCAACCTGCAGTTTACGGAACGGAGCAAGATACAAAGAAACTTTCTCGTTCAAATCGGACTGCTCAAACGATTAACACGAAGAAGCGTCAAAATAAAATTGCCGGAAAAATCGTCAAAACGGTCTTAATTTTGCTACTTTTAGGGATTGGTTTAACTGGTTTTTTTGCTTATCGCTATGTTACATCAGCTTTACAACCAGTTGATGCGAAAAATACAAAGTATGTGACGGTTAAGATTCCGACTGGATCGAGCACCAAAGCAATTGGAACGGTCTTGGAAAAAGCTGGTTTGATCAAAAATGCTCAGATTTTTAGCTATTATGCTAAGTTTAATAACTATGCAGATTTCCAATCGGGTTATTACAATCTGCAAAAGAGCATGAGTTTGGATACGATTGCTAAAAAGCTACAGCAAGGTGGAACGGATACTCCGCAGGATCCTTCAATGGAAAAATTAACCATTCCAGAAGGATATACCATTGACCAAATTGCAAAAACGATTGCGAAGTTGAAGAAAAATAAATTGTCTTCGGATACGTTCTTAAAGAAAGTGCAAGATGATAATTTTATCACTCAGGAAGCTACAAAATATCCAAACTTATTAGGCAATTTAGCTAAAAAAGAGAGCGGTGTTAAGTATCGCTTAGAAGGCTATCTTTTCCCTGCTACTTACAATGTGACCGACAGCATAACTGCTGAAACGCTCATTGACCAAATGTTAGCAGCAATGGATAAAACCATGTCGCAATATTATGATGTTTTAGCCTCAAAGAACTTGACTGTGCATGATGTTTTGACAATTGCGTCCTTGGTTGAAAAAGAAGGTTCAACAGATCAAGACCGAAAAAACATCGCAAGTGTCTTTTACAATCGTTTAAATCAAAACATGCCTTTGCAAAGTAATATTGCAATTTTGTATGCTCAAGGGAAGCTTGGTCAAAAGACAACCTTAGCAGAAGACGCTGCGATTGATACTAATATTGATTCGCCTTACAATGTTTATAAAAATACCGGTTTAATGCCTGGTCCTGTAGACAATCCTAGTCTTTCTGCTATTGAAGCGACTGTTAATCCAGCCAAAACGGATTATCTTTACTTCGTAGCCAATACAGAAACAGGAAATGTTTATTTCGCAAATACCTATGAAGAACATGAAAAAATGTTCAAGAACATGTTAATAGTAAATTGACACAATCAAGTAGTTCGAATTAGAGAAGTGGGACAAACGTAACTTTTAAAACTTGATTTTGTTCTACTTCTGAGCAATGATGTATAAGTCTAAAAAGATTGCTACAAGCGTATTTTAGACTAGTTGAAGAATGCACCTTGCAAAGCAAGCGAATATTAAAAAGAAGCTGGGACGAAAGTTTCCAGCTTCAAAGTATAAAGTATATAGTTATAATAAACCAACGACGCAGCTACTGATTGCTCAAAGCATTGCTTTGAGGTGGCGGATAGAACTTGTAAAGCAAATCTCAAAGTTGTTTGTTTTTCAAGCTTGGTAGAACACTTTTGACAAAAACTTTGTTTTCTTTATCCACCACCTCAACAGTCTGGGAGACTGTTGAGCAACCCTGCGGGGGTGAGACTAGGAACTAAAATTTTCAAGCTGAGTTCTGTCCCACTCCCTCTTTATTTTAAAAATAGAAAGAAGAAAAAATAATGGCAGAAAAAACTTATCCCATGACCCTTGAAGAAAAGGAAAAACTTGAAAAAGAATTAGAAGAATTAAAACTAGTTCGCCGTCCAGAAGTGGTAGAACGTATTAAAATTGCTCGTTCTTATGGTGACTTATCAGAAAACAGTGAGTATGAAGCAGCCAAAGATGAACAGGCTTTTGTTGAAGGACAAATCTCAAGTCTGGAAACCAAGATTCGCTATGCTGAAATTGTAGATAGTGATGCAGTAGCACAAGATGAAGTTGCTATTGGTAAGACCGTTACGATTCAAGAAGTTGGTGAAACGGATGAAGAAGTCTATATGATTGTGGGTGCAGCAGGAGCAGATGCTTTTGCTGGAAAGGTTTCTAATGAAAGTCCTATTGGACAAGCTCTAATTGGCAAGAAAACAGGTGACACAGCTACAGTTGAAACACCTATTGGTAGTTATGATGTAAAAATCCTAAAAGTCGAAAAAACAGCATAATTAAAAAAAGAAAACGAGCCCCATGGTATCATCACAATCACGGGGCGCGTCTCAGTAAGACATAGAGGAGGGAAATATGTCCCATCAGTCCCAAGTGATTTTAACCAACATGTGTCTGATTGAAGATGATCAGAATCGTATTGTTATGCAGATTCGGGACCCAAAACGGTATTCTTGGTCAGGAGCAGCTCTACCTGGCGGACATATAGAAGAAAAAGAAAGTCTCCACCAAGCAGTTGTGCGTGAAGTATATGAGGAAACGGGATTAACAATCCATCGTCCTAGACTGGTTGGTATGAAACATTGGTACACGGCGGAAGGTATTCGTTATCTGGTCTTTCTTTATCGCACAAATGAATTTTCAGGACATCTCCGCTCATCAGAAGAAGGTGAAGTTAGGTGGGTGGCGCGTGAAGACTTGGACACTCTCGAATTGGCTTATGATTTAAAAAATTTGCTACGTATTTTTGATGACAAATCATTGTCAGAATTGTTCTATAGTGAACGCTTAGAAAATGATTTTGTTCGCGAATTTTGGTAATTTTATGTTTAAATGAGAATATTCTATCGTTCAAGTTGATGTTTGAAAAGATAAGGACTATTTCATATAGTGAGATGCTTTTCTGATTGAATGGCAAGCAAAAAGCTGGAATGATTGTTCCAGCCTTTTTGTTTATCTTGAACGTTGTTTCCCAGCGTTACGATTTTTCTTTTTATTTTGTTTTCTATTTTCAATAACGGCCTGTGCTTGAGGTGTCACATCTTTTTTACGACCAGAATTTTTAATGGCTTTAGGTGGATTATTTTTGTATTCTTCAGCTACGCGTTTTCTGAGTTGAGGACGGATGTAATGATTGATAATCAATTGTTGGATAATCATGATGAAACCACCGACTACCCAGTAAAGTGTAACACCTGCTGGAGCTGTGAACGAGAAGATGACAATCATGAGCGGGCTCATGTACATCATTTTCTTCATTTGCTCTTTTTGAACCTCATCAACGCCGACAAGGGTCAAAGCAGATTGAATGAAATACAAAATTCCGACGATAATGGTGAGAAGAATGCTGGCTTTTCCGAGTGGAATTCCTAGGAAGACACTCTTAGCTACTCCTTCAGTGTATTGAGCAGAGAAATAAAGGGCAGAGAAAAATGGTAATTGAATCAGGAGAGGAAGACATCCGATACCTCCGAGCATATTGACACCATTTTCTTTTTGAGCAGCCATGAGTGCTTGCTGAGCAGCCAGTTTTTCTTCTTGTGTTTCAGCATTTTTCATACGTTCTTGGATAGGCTCAAAAATAGGCTTCAAGTAGTTCATCTTTTCAGATTGATAGGTTGCTTTCCATGATTGATAAAGTCCTAGTGGCAAAATGATCAGCCGCACAATCAGGGTAACAATGATAATAGCAACACCAAAACCTAGCCCCATGTTATTAGCAAAATACTGAATGGCAAGGCTCATTGGTCTTCCAATGATATCCCAGACAAACCCAGCAGGCTTACCATCTTTTACTTGCACACATCCTGAGAGCAGCAGAAGCATAGATAACCCTAATCCTGAGAATAAAATACGATTTAATTTTTTCACGTGTTTGTTTCCTTTTTCTAAAAAATAATACCTTTCTATTCTACTGTTTTTTTCCTAAATATACAATAGTTCTTAGGACTTAATTTGCAATTTTAAAATCTGAATAGGATTCAAAATTCGTCATTGTAACATCTAAATAGTTGACTTTTGAAAATGGCGTTGGCCCTTTGCGGATTTCTTGGATAAATTTTGCCATAAGGGCAGAGTTTTCTGCTTGCGCCAAAATCTCTACGGTACCATCTTCATTATTCCAGACACGCCCTGTGATACCGCCAATTTCTGTGGCAAGTGTGTAAACACCCCAACGAAAGCCAACTCCTTGCACGCGACCTTGTGCAATCATTCTTACTTTTTGCATGTGAACCTCCTTTTTGTGATATAATAGTTCTATGAATATTATAACCTCAAAAGCGAATAATGTGGTAAAAAATACTAAAAAATTACTTCAAAAAAAATATCGGAAAGACTCATACTTAATTGAGGGTTGGCATTTATTTGAAGAAGCAGTCAATGCACAAGCTAAAATTAGGCATATCTTTGTTTTAGAAGAATTTGTTGACAGAGTGCAGGATTTTCCTCAAGTTTATGTAGTGACGGCAGAAATTTTGGCGGATTTAGCTGATTCCAAAACACCGCAGGGCATTGTAGCAGAGCTTGCTTTTGAGGAAGCGACGATTCCTTCAGTTCTCAAAGGGAAATATCTCTTTTTAGAAGATGTGCAGGATCCGGGGAATGTGGGCACGATTATCCGAACAGCTGATGCGGCTGGTTATGACGGGGTGTTTATTTCGCAGCATTCAGCAGATATTTACAATCTGAAAACTCTGCGTTCCATGCAAGGCAGTCATTTTCATTTGCCTATTTATCGAGTAAAAACAGCAGATTTTCTTGACCTTGCTAAACAAGTACAATTTCCGATATTGGCAACGACACTTTCAAAAGATTCGATGGATTATCGGGAGTTAGCACCACTGTCGGATTTTGCTCTTGTGTTGGGAAATGAAGGTCAGGGGATTAGTTCTGAAATGGCAGAAGCAGCTGATTACCTCATTCATATTTCGATGAAAGGACGAGCTGAGAGTTTAAATGTCGCCGTGGCAGCAGGAATTCTCATCTTTTCTTTAAGTTAAAATTTAGAAATATATTTATAATTTAAAGCACATGGAGGTGGTTCTATGCTTTATAGAGAAGATAAAGAGTATATGGATCATGTTGGACAATTGATTGCTCAACCACGCGTCCAGAAATTAAAAACCATAACACATCATATTTATTCCAATCGCTTGGAGCATTCGATTCATGTTAGTTATACGAGTTATAAAATTGCTAAAAAATTAGGTTGGGATGCAAAAAGTACCGCACGTGGCGGACTTCTGCACGATATGTTTTATTATGATTGGCGGGAAACGAAATTTAATAAAAGTCATGCTTGGGTACACCCTCGCTTAGCAGTACGAAATGCACGGAAAGTAACCAATTTAAATAAAGTGGAAGAAGACATCATTATCAAACACATGTGGGGAGCAACATTGGCACCACCACGGTATAAAGAAGGCTATATTGTCACCATGGTGGATAAATACTGGGCGATCAAGGAAGCCATGGCGCCAGTTCGGAAAAGAATGGCTAAAAGAAGACTTTTTCATCGAAAAATGTTAAAATCGTAACATATCATAATAAAGGAGAGAGCTTATGAACAATACAGTTATTCAAGAAAATAGTGGTATCAATAGTTTTTACGCTAAAGTTTATTCATTAGTCGGTATGGGGATTGGCATTTCTGCCCTTGTCTCGGCTTTGATGTTAACAATATTTCAAGATGTGATTTATTCAGTAATAATGGCGAATAGTTGGATTTTTTATTTGGCAATTTTTGCTGAGTTAGTTCTTGTCTGGGTAGCTTCAGGAATGTCTGCCAAAAACAATCCAGCTGCATTGCCAACTTTTCTAGTTTATTCGGCTTTAAATGGCTTTACGATTAGTTTAGTGTTGGCTCTTTACACACAAGCAACGGTTTTAGCAGCCTTCATTACTTCTTCAGCGATGTTTTTTGCTATGGCATTGATTGGGAAATTTACCAAAAAAGATCTTTCTGGTCTGGGCAGATCCTTTATTGCAGGTCTAATTGGAGTTATCATCGCTAGTTTGGTGAATATTTTCCTTAGAAGTTCTGGACTAGATTTCATCATTAGCATTATTAGTGTGATTATCTTCTCTGGATTGATTGCTTGGGATAATCAACGAATCCGCTATGTCTATGAGCAATCAGGCGGAAATGTAGCAGCTGGTTGGGCAGTTTCACTCGCCTTAAGCCTTTACCTTGATTTTATCAATCTGTTCCTCAGCATTCTTCGTATTTTTGGAAGAGATAATTAAAAGTAAGAATTAGAAGTTGGACTGATTCCAGCTTCTTTTTTTTTATGGCTATGGCTTCTTCTTTTATGATATAATAAAGCAAATGAAAAGAAAGTATGAGACTTGCTATGAAAGAACCATTTCTTAGTCGCGAAAAGTTAGCTGAAATCACAACTCAATTTCCAACTCCATTTCATTTATATGATGAGAAAGGAATTCGTGAGACAGCTCGTGCGCTTCAGAAAGCCTTTTCTTGGAATCAAGGATTTAAAGAGTATTTTGCAGTGAAAGCAACTCCGAATCCGACTATTTTGAAAATCTTGAAAGAAGAAGGTTGTGGAGTAGATTGTGCCAGCTATGTAGAACTTTTGATGAGCCAAAAAGTAGGCTTTTCAGGAAATGACATGATGTTTTCGTCCAATGATACGCCTGCAGAAGAAATACAATTTGCGCGTGAATTGGGAGCTACTATCAATCTTGATGCTTATGAAGATGTTGCATTTTTACAGGAAGTGGCGAGCATTCCAGAAATCATTTCTTGCCGCTATAACCCAGGCGGTGTATTTGAGTTGGGAACAGATATTATGGATTCTCCAGAAGAAGCCAAATTCGGGATGACCAAAGAACAACTCATCCAAGCATTTAAAGATTTAAAAAATTTGGGCGTTAAAAAATTTGGGATTCATGCCTTATTAGCTTCTAATACTGTTACGAATCATTATTATCCTGAATTAGCCCGTCAGCTATTTGAATTAGCCGTTGAGGTCGTAGCTGAGACCAATGTGGACCTGGATTTTATCAATCTTTCAGGCGGAGTAGGCGTTCCTTATCGTCCAGAAGAAAAAGCAAATGACATTTTAGCGATTGGGCAAGGAGTTCGCCGAGTTTATGAGGAAATTTTAATACCTGCAGGTTTAGGAAAGGTTAAAATTTTTACGGAACTGGGACGTTTTATGCTGGCCACTCATGGGTTATTGGTGACGAAAGTATTGCATAAAAAGAAGACTTATCGCACTTACATTGGTGTAGATGCTTCAGCAGTGAACCTGCTGCGTCCTGCTATGTATGGCGCTTATCATCATATTACAAATATGGATCACCCAGACGGACCGACAGAAATAGTGGATGTGGTCGGCAGTCTTTGTGAAAATAATGATAAATTTGCCATTCAGCGCGAACTGCCGATTACTAATATTGGGGATACCTTAGTGATTCACGATACAGGAGCACATGGTTTTTCAATGGGTTATCAGTACAATGCTAAACTTCGTTCAGCTGAAATTTTACTGGAAGAAGACGGCGGTGTACGAATGATTCGGCGTGCTGAAATACCAGAGGATTACTTCGCAACTTTGTATGGCTTTGATTTTGAAAAATAGACAATTTTTGATATAATAAGAAGATGTAAAAAGGGAAAAGAGGATTACATATTTATGAATTTACTATTAGCTATTTTGTTGATTATTCTGGCTTTCTTTGGTGGCATGCTCGCTGGAATGTATCTAGTTCGCAAACAAATTGAAAAAGAATTTGCAGACAATCCACGTTTGAATATTGATGCGGTTCGTACAATGCTATCTGCAAATGGACAAAAACCAAATGAAGCAAAGGTACAACAAGTGTATCGTCAAATTAAAAATCAACAAAAAGCAGCACTTGAAAATGCTAAAAAGAAAAAATAAGCTGTTCAAACAGTATAAAATTTGATTTTTAAAGAGATAACTGAATGGGGATTTGGGCCTTGCACCCAGTCCCTTCTTTAGAAAGAAGAACTTATGGATAATCGACCAATTGGTTTTTTAGACTCAGGCGTGGGCGGTTTGACAGTTGTTCGCGAACTGATGCGGCAGCTTCCACATGAGGAAGTGATTTATATCGGTGATTCTGCACGTGCGCCTTATGGACCAAGACCAGCAGATCAGATTCGCGAATATACATGGCAATTAGTGCAATTTCTCTTAACTAAAAATGTCAAAATGATTGTTCTTGCC